>JANRMD010000067.1:0-29578 GCA_033761895.1 Pirellulaceae bacterium
AACGGCGCTGTGTTCCATGGACATCCCAATTTGTGCGAATTTCTTATTCAACACGGAGCCGATGTTAACAAACCACAATCCGATACTGGCGAGACGCCGTTGCACTCCTCCCTTTGCACGTCAAACCGTAGTTCGCATGATCGAGTACTTCAAATTTTGCTCGCCAATGGTGCAAATCCAAACTGCAAGACCAATCCTGGAGTCTTCACTGAGGCGTTCATGCGGGACATTCGTACAAGGGCAGAAACGCCACTCCATCGCGCTGCAGCCTTTGGGACAGAAGCAACAATTCAAATGCTGCTTGATGCAGGTGCGCAGGTTGAAGCTAAAGACATGAATGGAGATACACCACTAACCTGGGCCAGTTGGCACCTACGCCCACGATCGATCTTGAGAATGCTATGTTACGGAAAGTTCCGAGCGTAGAGTGATGAACGAACTTAAAATGCGAGAGGCCATTACGTGAACAACTCCAATCCAACGTCAAATAAAGGCTGGTCGAGTGGCTGGACAATCGCGGTGCTAGTCCTGGTGTTCGCCGCCTTTCAGTCGTCATCGTTGAAAGAGCTTTACTACAGCGTGGCTGGCGTGAAGTTCCCTGAGTCGACCATCGAGTGGCGGCACGACCTGGAGTCTGCATTGACAGAAGCTCAGGCACAAGAACGTCCAGTGTTGCTCGTGTTCGGTGCTACCTGGTGTCCGCCTTGCAAAAAGATGAAGCGCGAAGTTTGGCCCGACGCCAAGGTGGCCGAAGCGGTCGCAGCAGGCTTTGTGCCCGTGTACGTCGATGTCGATGACGAAGCTCAAGCCCAGGTCGCTGCACATTATCGTGTCAGCACTATTCCAGCTGTTTTGGTCCTGGACTCAAGCGGAACTGTTACCCAACAGCGTTCATTGATGTCGGTCTCGCAAACCCAGGAATTCCTCGCTGCGAGCAGACATTAAACTCCGCCGACGGCTTGCAAAATCACCTGCCTTCGGAATTCTACTACCCAACAATTTGCTGAGTTGCAGTCTTTGCGGCCAGTTCATGGCAAGTCTGAACCATGCCGCTGACGCTCATGCCGAGGTCGGCTAGCAGTTCTTCGCGCTCGCCGTGTTCGATGAAACGATCAGGGATGCCGAGGCGGCGGAGGTTGCGAGTATCCCAGCCGCGATCTATGGCTAGCTCAGCAACTGCGCTGCCAAAGCCGCCCATCAATGCAGCCTCTTCAGCAGTAATCACAAAGCGACACTCGGTGAAGACTTTCGTAAGCAGTTCTTCGTCGAGCGGTTTGATGAAGCGAGGATTGATGACAGCGATCTCGACGCCCTCTTGGGCCAATTGCTCAGCGGCCTTCAAAGCGGTCTCAAGCATCGGACCAAGAGCAAGAATGGCGCCATCGGTGCCCCAGCGCACAATCTGGCCTTTGCCGTATTCAATCGGTTGTTCTGACAAACCAAGGTTGGGTGCAGAGGTCTTGGGATAACGAATTGCAGTTGGACCGTTGTGGGCAACAGCGAAGTCAAGCATGGCTTGCAGTTCGGGGCCATCACCGGGAGCCATGAAAGTGATGTTCGGGAAGACTCGCATGTAACCAATATCAAACACACCGTGGTGCGTTGGTCCATCGGGGCCCGCTAAACCGCCGCGATCCATCATCAAAATCACTGGCAAGTTCTGCAGCGCGACTTCCTGGAAGATCTGATCGTAGCTGCGTTGCATAAACGTGCTGTAGATACAGACGATCGGTCGCAAGCCGACTTTGGCATGACCGGCAGCAAAGGCAACAGCATGCGATTCGCAGATGCCCACATCGAAGAAACGATCAGGGAATTCATCGCGAACAGGTTCAAGTTTGTTACCTTGGCACATGGCGGCAGTCATGATCGTCACGCGCTCGTCGCGACGCATCACATTGCCGATCGCATCGCGAGCGAAGTTGGTGTACGCAGGTGAGCCACTGCCACCGAGCATTTTTGGCTGGCCACCTTCGTCATGGAACGCAGGCGGTGTGTGGAAGAAGACTGGATCTTTGGCGGCCGGTTGATAACCGTGACCCTTTTCAGTGACGACGTGCAGCAGGATTGGACCCTTTTGATCCTTCACCATCTGAAAATACTTGCGAAGCAAGCCGAGATCGTGACCATCGATCGGCCCGATGTAGCGGATGCCAAGTTCTTCGAACAGCATGCCGCCGTGAAGACCCGCTTTGACACCTTCCTTGATCTGAGCCAACATGCGTTCGGCGGGATCACCGAAGACTGGCAAACAATTGAGTATGCGAGTCACTTCGCTCTTCAGTCCGCTGTAGAACGGGTTAGTGCGCAGGCGATCGAGATACCGAGCCACAGAACCGACGCGCGGACAGATGCTCATCTTGTTGTCGTTCAAGACAATTAAAAGATCCTTGGCCAATTCTCCAGCGTTGTTCATGGCTTCGAAAACGATACCGGATGGAAAAGCACCGTCACCGATGACTGCGACGCTCTTACGACCCGACTGGCCCATGAGGTCATCACCGCTCTTGAGTCCGAGCGCGGTCGAGACACTGCAACCGGCGTGACCGGTCATGAACAGGTCGTATTCGCTCTCTTCAGGGTTGGGGTAACCCATCAGTCCACCGCGAGTGCGGATGTTAGCGAATTCTTTGTAGCGGCCGGTGATCAACTTGTGTGGATAGATTTGATGGCCGGTGTCCCAAATCAGTCGATCGTGGCGAAAGTCAAAGACACTGTGCATGGCCAAACAGAGTTCAACAACGCCCAGGTTCGAGGCAAAGTGTGCGGTGCGGATACTCAGCAAGCCGCAGAGGACTTCGCGGATCTCGTCGCCAACTTGCTTCAAGTCGCCAAGACTCATGCTGTGCAGCTCATGAGCCGAATTGATTTGTTCCAATAGTTTTGGCATGGCGGACTAATTGCTCCTATCAACGACAAACTTCGCGACGTCAATCAAGTTGTTGGCGGCAGCCCCCAACGGTGCGATGGCACTGCAAGCTTCCTCGACCAACTGATTTGCCCAGCGTCGGGACTCTTCCAGGCCCATCAGCGACGGATAAGTTAACTTGCCCAGAACGCTATCCTTACGAGTATTCTTGCCCATCTGTTCGCTTGTACTTTCGACATCTAGGCAATCGTCGACCACTTGAAACGCCAAACCGATCGATCGACCGTATTGTTCTAACATTTCAAGATGATCTGCCGATGCGCCAGATGCCACCCCTCCGAGGCATAGACTCGCCTGAATTATCGCCCCAGTCTTTCGCAAGTGGATCTTCTGCAAATGATCAACCGAGCGATTTCCGGCGACTAAACCGTCAAAACGCCCTTCTGCGGCTAAATCGTCGGCTTGGCCCCCTACCAATTGGCTGCGACCGGCAGCTTTTGCCAGGATTTGGCAGCACCGCAGGGCTCGATCCGCTGGCAAGTCGTGGGACACGATCTCAAAAGCTAGCGTTTGGAGGGCATCACCAGCCAGAATTGCGGTGGCCTCGTCAAACTTGCGATGGCAGGTCGGCAGGCCGCGTCTCAAGTCGTCGTTATCCATCGCGGGCAAATCGTCATGGATCAGCGAATACGCATGGATCAGTTCGACCGCGCAAGCGGCCGGAATGGCTACTTCGGGTAGGCCGCCAACGGCTTGGGCGGCCAATAAAGTTAGAACCGGTCTCAGGCGTTTTCCGGGCGCGAGTGCACTGTAGCGCATCGCATCGGCCAGTCGCGTGGGGCAACCGTCGCTCGGTTTGAGGTAGTTTTCCAGCGCCTGCTCAACGATCTCTCGCAGCGGTGCCAAACGAACTTGAAGGCTTTGGTCAGATGAGGCTAATGACATTGAATTCTCAGAACAGGGATCCCTCGTCGTCGGTGTTTGGACTGTGTTTTCCGCGTGGGCCAGAACTACTTGGGGATTGGCCGCGTGGGACCGCTCTTCGCTGGCCGCGACTTTCCTGTTTATCTTCCAGGCTGAGCTCTTCGTCGTCGACTTGGCGGACTACCGGTGTGCCGTTAGCATCCACGCCGCTTAAGATCTCAATTTTTCGCTCGGCTTGCTCGAGACGTCCGTGGCAAGATTTCAGCAAGATAATTGCCTGAGCGTAATCGCCCAAGGCTTGTTCAAGCGGGCCGCCACCCTGCTCAAGCCGCCGCACGATGGTCTCAAGTTCCTGCAGGGAGCCTTCGAAGTCGACGGTTTCCGGCTCCTCCCCCTTCTTTTTGACCATATCTAGACCCTTGGCAAAACCGTCTGGCTGCAAATCTCGTCTCATATAATAGCGTGAAAGCAACCCTTCCATAAGCCGCACCCAAATCGGTTCTATCAGCACATTGCGCAAAATCGGAAAACTGGGCAGGCGGTTCAGCCTGTTGCCCCAGCGATTTCCCACATTCTTTGACTGCGGGAGCGCCGTGACCTATGTAACAGATAGACGACAAAATCCCGCTGTCGATAGATCGCGTCCACCAGTCAAAACGCGATTTGTTCCAGCATTACTAGAAGGTGAAACATGGCAGCCCCGGCCAAGTTAGAATTCGATTCCTGGATTGAGACGGTTCGAAAGCACATCGAACTGGCTGAACAATCCCCTCATACTGGTCGCCCGAATTTCCACCGAGGAAAGCGGAGGCCATCTGAGATCGCACCTGTTGAAGAAGCTCTTGAATCTTTGAAGTCGTTACACAACGAATTGGTTATTCGAGCCGCAGAAATCGAGCCAGCTAGTCCAGTGAACACTCCCTTTAGCGCCGAACTGGCTCAGCAGGCTCAGCAAGTGTCCAGCCAGATCACCGAACAAGTCGTCTCGACTTTGACCGCGCAACTGTCGCAGCAGCTAACCGAACAAATCGCGTCGCTTTTCGAAACAAAACTCCAGCAGCTCGACGGACTTAATTCCCGTGCGGAAAGCACAAACGATGAAGAAACAGATGCACTCGCACAACGCATTGCCGAACTTGAGCAAGAACTCGAAGAACTGCAAGCGTGTTCACAATCCAGTGAAGAGCAACTTCGATTAACGGCCGACGAGTGTGAAGCTCGCTTAGTCGCCGCGCAAGAAGAACTAGCCTTAGCCCACGAGACCATCGCGCTGCTGGAAATGCGACTGGCGGATTCGAAGAACACTGACTGGAGCGTGGATCGGGTTAGTGAACAAACGAACGAAAACGCTGTGATCGCGGAACTGGAAGCTGAGATTGCCTCGCTACAAACCACATTGGCCGCTCTGCGCAGCGATTGTTGGCAAGTTAACAATTCGAGTACTGACAGCGACAAACTGGCCGCCGAGCTCGCCGACTTGAAGCAGCAGAATTCCGAGTTGGCCTCGCAGTTGGCCGAGGCACAATCAAGCCTCCACAACCCGCCTCATCTTTCCTTGAGCACACTCAATCAGGAAAGCATGACTTGGGAACAACGCAAGAAGTTGATTATGCAGCAGTTCGAAAATGAGACTGCCGCTGAGAGCTTCGGCGACCCTTCGAGGAGCCGCATCGATATCGAAGAAGTTATGCGAACGACGCAAGCTGAAATTGATCGACGCGACAAAGAGATCGAAGAACTCAAGGCGATTGTCGAACAGCAGTCGAACACGCATGAAGGTGTCGCTATCGGAGCTGCCGCGATCGCTCAGATGTTGGATTCCGACGAACTGGTAAAGCTAGAGCGAGAGAAGCTCGCCGCTATCCAACGCGAGTGGGAAGGCAAACTCCGCGACGCTGAAATTCAAATCTCGACCGAACGCGCCAAATTAAGCCGCGAACGCGCTGAGTTGGAATCGCAATCGCGATTGTTGGCAGAACAACTGGTCAATCTGCCTCCACAACCAAACGCTGCCGAAACAAAAATCGATGGCAAACCCGTTCGCCGGTGGCTGGAACACCTCGGACTACGCGACAAGTAAGCGTAGGAGACTTCCGGGTAGCGGAATGCGTCAAGCATTTCGGATCCTTCGTAGCGGAATGCGTCAAGGTTTTCGAGGGCCCTGGTAGCCGCCGCTGCCAAGCGGTGGTTAGTCACCCCGCATCGTGTCCACCGTCTGGCGACGGTGGCTACTCGAAATGCCTGACGCATTCCGCTACCAGAATTCCTATACTCCTGTGCAGTGGGGTAAGCCTCTCAGTTTGTTGACCGATTGCAGAATCGGACACAAACGGGAAGCTTACCCCACCTTCTTTTCATCTGTGCAGGTCGCCTGTGCAGGTCGCCTGTGCAGGGCTTTCGAGGGCCACCGCTGAGTAATCCGGACTGGCTGACGCCGATGGTTACCAGTAACGCTCTTCGGGGACTTCGTATAAAATAGAAGTAGCCCAGCGAGTTTGTGCTTGCTAGGTGTTTGTTCAGAATCTGCGTTTGAGCCCTGCCATGCTAAAGATTCGTATCGCTGCCTTGATGCTGATGCTGCTTGCTACGACTGCGTACGCGTGCAACATTCCGGTTTTTCGTTACGCCCTGGAGCGTTGGAAAGCGGATGACTGTGAGTTGCTCGTTTTTCATGACGGACCTTTGGATGAAAAAGGCAAGCAGTTAGTTGATGCGTTGCAGAGCCAATCCACAAATGGTGGAGGCTTCGCCAATGCACGAATACAAACAGTTGACGTTCAAAAAGCCGAAGTGCAAAACCGTGCTGTTTGGCGGGAGCTCAACGAGAAAGAGCCCAGGTCATTGCCGTATGCATTGGTTCGCGCATCGCATGCTCGGGGACCGATCACAGCCTGGGATGGTCAGCTTGAAGAAGTGGCCAGTCAAGTGCTGGAGTCGCCACTTCGCAAACGGTTGACCGAACGTCTGCTAAACGGCGATTCGATCGTTTGGTTGCTTCTGAAATCGCCCGACGAAGGTCGCAATGAAGCCGTTCGCAAACTGATCAAGACTCAGTCGGCTAAGTTGGCGACGAAGTTGCAGTTGCCTGATGGCATTGGATTGCCAGGTTCCGAACTGCACTCTGAGGTCCCGCTGTTTCTCAAGTTTACGTCGCTCGAACTGGATCGTTCCGATGCTCAGGAGCAGTTCCTTGTAAGGTTGTTTAGTGGTTTTCAACCTCAGGCTTATGCCGACAATCAGCCACTTGTCATCCCGGTTTTTGGTCGCGGTCGCGCTCTTGAGGTGATCCCAGCAGATCAATTGGATGCCAAACTGTTTGAGGAGCTAACGTTGTTTCTGTGCGGTGCATGTTCATGTCAAGTTAAAGAGAGCAACCCGGGGTTCGATTTACTGCTGTCCGCAGATTGGAACCGAGAGCTGTTTGGCGAGAACGGTGCTTTACCACCGCCGCCCAAAACGGTGGCTGACCAAGGCCAGTCACCCAAGCTATTGCCCATCGCGCCGGGACGAAAGAAATAACGATGAATCGAACGACAATCGCCATGTTAGGTTCGTTAGCATTACTGGTTGCGGCCATGGTGCTACTGTCTCAATCTAACCAGCGGAGCGTTAATCAGACCGAACCGATCGTCTTGTTTTGTGCCGCCAGCAATCGTGCGGTGGTGGATGCTGTTCGTGAAGACTACAAGCAGGAGTATGGTCGCGATGTGCAAGTTCAGTACGGGCCTTCGCAGACCTTGCTGGCCACGATGGAAGTAACGCAAACGGGTGACCTTTACCTGCCTGCTGATGACAGTTTCTTGAAGCTGGCGAAAGAGAAGAATCTTGTAGCAGAGACCTTGCCACTGGGGATGATGAAGGCTGGCGTGGCTGTACCCAAGGGAAATCCCAAACACATTAACGCGTTGGCCGACTTGCTCAAGGACGACGTGCGGTTCGTTCAAGCCAGTGTTGAAGCGTCGGCTATTGGCAAGTTAACGCGAGAGTTGCTCACGCGTTCGCAAAGATGGGACGCATTAGACAAAGCCACCGACGCGTATCGATCGACGGTAACCGACGTCGCGAACGATGTGCTGGTGGGAGCGGCTGATGCGGGCATCGTCTACGACGCAGTGCTGCATACCTATCCTGGCCTAGAGTTTGTAAGCATACCCGAGTTGGCTGGTGCGCAGTCGCAGATTGTCGTGGGGGTTGTGAGCGAATCGAAACAGCCAGCGGCTGCGCTGCATTTCGCTCGCTATTTGGCGGCGGCTGATCGCGGCGGTAAACGCTACGAAGAGTTCGGCTTTGCGGCTGAAAAATCGGAAGTCTGGAGCGATGTTCCCGAGTTAGCTGTTTTCGCCGGATCAATGCTGCGACCCGCGATCGAAGAGACGATCAAGGCCTTTGAGCAACGCGAGGGAGTGCGCGTGACAACGGTCTATAACGGCTGCGGCATCTTAGTGGCTCAGATGAAGACCGGGCTGTTGCCTGATGCGTATTTCGCTTGCGACAAAGAATTCATGAGCCAAGTTAAAGAGTATTTCCCCGATCCAGTGGATGTGTCGCAAAACGAACTGGTGATTCTGGTGAAGAAGGGGAATCCTCTCGGCATACGCTCATTGAAAGACTTGACCCGCGAAGGCTTACGAGTTGGAATCGGTCATGAGAAGCAATGCGCGATGGGTTGGATAACTCAGAATACCTTTCGTGAAGGTGGGATTCAAAAAGAGGTCATGGCCAATGTCACGGTCCAAACACCAACCGGTGATATGCTGGTCAATCAACTGCGAACCGGTTCGCTGGATGCCGCCGTGGCTTACCTGAGCAACGCGGCAGGTGCTGCCGAATTCCTCGATGCGATTCAAATTACGGGCATCGAGTGCTCTGTAGCAATCCAGCCTTGGGCAATTGCGGCCAAAAGTAAGTATCCGTTGACCACCAGCCGCCTGTTTGAACGGATTTGTTCTGCTGAAAGCCAGGAGGTGTTTCTGGCCGAGGGTTTTCGTTGGCAAAAGAACTGATTGGGTGAGTCCTATGGTTCGCTTACACGTAGTCTTTGCCTTGCCCGTACTGGGTATGTTGCTGGCGATGCTGCTAGGTATGCTATTGGCGATCTCGCCTGCTGTTGCGCAGCTGCCGCAGGTCGTCGATAGTCGTTTGGGCGTCGATGTAGTTAAGGTTGACGGTGGCAAGCGGCTGTATGGTTTTGTGCTTGAGAAACGCGCCGATCAGAGCATTCTGTTCTCAGTGGAGCGTCGGTGGTTGCAAGCGACTCACCCGCAACTTTTCGAGGAGTTTACAGGGCTTGAGCGAGAGCGTTTCGAGGCGTTACGGCAGCAGCGCATCAAGCGGACTGAAGCGTGGATTGAAAGCCGTCCCGACGATAGCAGCTTGCTGGCTTTTCTAGAACACGAGTTATCGCGTTTTGACGAACAAGTCCCAGACGATCTGAACAAGAAGAAATTCATCACGTTTGAATTAAAGCCAACGCGTTACCGAGAGTTGGTCAATCAGCCGCTAGATCGCCGCAAGATCGCTGGCTTGGCTTTTCAGAATGATCTTGACGCGGTCACGACTACGCCTGTCAGCCAATTGAAGAAGCAGTTGCTTGAGCTGGAGGTCGACATTGAAAACGAGGTTGTTGACCTAAGCAACGAAGTGGTTGTGGTGGGGTCGGAATCCGATCGACAGTGGGCGGCTCGCAAAGCCATTGTCGAGCATACGCTGCGCAAGCAGCTTGAGTTTCAAGGTTCAGGAAGTATGCTGATCCGCAAGACAGACAAGCCCGACATGACCGCTCTGGTATCGCAAGTATTAAGTGGCGGCTTAGGCACAGACCCAATCAGCCAATTGGGCGCCGAGTTGGGGTTGCCTGAATTCAAAAAGCCCAAGGAACAGAGCGATGGTTGGTGGAAGCGCGCGACCGAGGAAGCTGAACGCGATGGCTTTTGTGGCGTGTCGATCATTCGGCTGAATCAGAACGTGCTGTCCACAACAGTCACGGTGGAAGCCTATTTCTTCGCCTGCGAAAAGCCTGGCGTTTGGTTTCAAGTTGCGAAGTTTGCGGGACATGCAAATACTACTGAACAGACCGAAGAGCAATTGAAGCGAATTCAAGACGACCCCCAAGTGAAATCTGTGATGGATACGCTCAAAGGACTTGGTTTAGGCGGCCAAGAGACAATCGATCAAGCCTTGCGACATGGGGCAGCCACTCAAAAAGCCCTACAAGAAGCAACTGGACAACTCAACGTGTTCATCAGCCGTAACTCTCGTGAACTTGATAGCCCGCCAATTGCCGTAGCTCCGTAACCGCGGCCCCACCGATGTTTATTGAATTCACCACCATTCTCCTATCTCCTAAGGGATCCCAACTTTGCTAACTACAACTCGCCTCCTCACGCCACTCATGATCGTGCTTAGTTTCTTTCAATTGAGCATCGGCCAAGATACAAAAGTTCAAGAAGCGACCGAAAAGCTGGGTGCAGATGTTGCCACCAAAATCGCTAAAGAGAATCAGATCACCATCGATCTATTCAAGAAAATTCAGGCGAGCGAAGAGGCTCTAAAAAGTGTGGTGCTAGTCGATGTTCGCAGTGAAAATGAAACCAAAGTTTCGATCATTCCCGGTGCCATCACCAAAGCGCAATTCGAAGCGGAACCAGAGAAATACAAAGGCAAAACAGCCATTTGTTATTGCCTCTCAGGTGGCCGCAGCGGCAAGTACGTCAAGCAACTCAAGGCCAAAGATGTCCCCGCCGTTGATTTGAAAGGGAGCATCACTGGTTGGCTAGAAGCCGGGTTGCCGCTGACGACTCTCGATGGAAAACCCACCCAGAAAGTCAACGTGTACGGCAACAAAGTCCCAGCAGGCTACGAGTCGGTCGAATAGCCACTTATGGACAACAGTGACACAGCCCAACCGATTGATCCTCGCCCCATTGACTCTCAACCCGTTGACTCTCAACCCGTTGACTCTCAACGCGTTGACTCTCAAAGCGTTGACTCTCAAAGCGTTGATCCGCGCTTACGGGCGACGGCTTATCATGAGGCTGGGCATGCGGTCATGGCGCTCGCGCTGGGGCGGCCAATTCAAAAAGTGACGGTCGCCCCGAATCAGAACTATCTCGGCGCTTGCCAGATCCAAAAGGGACGTTTCAAGCCGACGAAAGACTGGCTGGAAGATGAGATCTTGATTCTATTTGCAGGTATGGTGGCAGAGTCCCAGGTGACGGGACGCTACTGTCCGAATGGTGCATCGCAAGATTTGCGTGGCATTCGCAGATATGTCTTGATGCGCACTAGTGGCGAGAGCCAAGTCGAGCGGCTCGAGCGCCGGTTGCTCGACAAGACGGAACATCTTTTGGCGGACGCAGCGAATTGGAAAGCAGTGGAGTTGATTGCCGCAGAGTTGCTCAAATGCGAAAGCATCAGCGGCCGCGCTGCCCGCCATTTCTTTGATCTAGCTGAACAGTCACAGTAATGCTTGTTAATCTCGAGCAGTCGTTCTTTTGCTTGAATTCGACGAACAACTTGAAAGCAACTCCTATCTAGCGGAAATTTGCGAAGTTGCGTATGAATGGGGCTTTAGGACCCTGTCCAGCGCCCCCGTTCAGCGACCCTGTCCAGCGACCCTGTTCAGCGACCCTGTCCAGCGACGACGTCCAAGACGATTCATTAAGCCCCTCAGACGTATCTATCAAAAAATGAACGCAACCGCTGTTGTAGATCTCGATTTAGAAGTTGCCTGCCAGACCATTGCTCGTGAACTTTCGGTCAAGGTCAGCCAAGTGCAGGCTGCCGTCGAACTGCTAGATGCTGGCAACACAATTCCGTTTATTGCTCGCTATCGAAAAGAAGCCACACAGGGGCTGGACGAACTGGCGCTGCGGGCTATCGAAGATGCGATTGAGAAAGCGAGAGAGCTAGCGGCTCGCAAGGCTACCGTTCTGAAGACGATCGAGGAGCAGGGGCTGCTGACCGAAGAGCTTCGCAAGAGGATTGTGGACTGCCGCGATATGCAAACGCTCGAGACGATCTACTTGCCGTACAAGCCCAAACGGCGCACACGAGCAACCGTTGCGCGAGAGCGTGGCCTGCAACCGTTAGCGGATTTGTTGTTGCAGCAAAAGAAGCTTGGAAAATCGAAGCAAGATGTGCTGAAGCAGTTCATCAATAGCGATTTGGAAGTGGCCGACGCCGAAACAGCTTTGCAAGGCGCGCTTGACATTGTGGCGGAGCAATGGTCGGAAGATGCGACGACCCGAACTTGGATGGCCAAGGAAGCTCGAACACAGGGCCGTGTCGTCTCCCAAGTGAAACGCGGCAAGAAGGAAGAAGCCGACAAATTCGAAATGTACGTCGACTATGCAGAACCGGCGGCGAAGATTCCGTCCCATCGCTTGTTGGCGATGATGAGAGGCGAAGCTGAAGGTGTGCTACGACTGGAAGTTCAAGTCGATAAGGATCACGCTGTTTCCCAGTTAAGGCAGCAATTAGTTCCGAACCGCAACTTCGAGTTTTATGAAGAGTTGTCGGGGGCCGTGGAAGACTGCTTCGATCGCTTGCTGATGCCAGCCACCGAGTCGACGGTCATGCAAGAACTGAAAGAGAAAGCGGACGAAGAAGCGATTGCGGTGTTTGGTAAGAACTTGCGTGAGTTGCTGATGGCTCCGCCGGCTGGACCTAAGGTGACGATCGGTATCGACCCTGGCTTTCGAACGGGCTGTAAGGTGGCCATCGTCGATGGTACGGGGAAATTTTTGACGAACGCGACTATCTATCCCACACCACCGCACAGCGATACAGATGGCGCTGCGAAGACGCTGTTGAGTTTGATCAACAAACACAAAGTAGAATTGATCGCGATTGGCAATGGCACAGCATCGCGCGAGACGGATGCTTTTGTGGGTGACTTGATTCGCGAGCACAAACTGAAAATCACCAAGGTAATGGTCAGCGAATCGGGAGCGTCCATCTATTCCGCCAGTGAGTTGGCGGCTCGTGAGTATCCAGATTTGGATTTGACCGTGCGCGGTGCCATCAGCATCGCACATCGCTTGCAAGATCCACTGGCGGAGTTGGTCAAGTCGGATCCAAAATCAATTGGGGTTGGCCAGTATCAGCACGACGTCAATCAAAAGCTGCTTCGTAAACGTTTGGATCGCGAAGTTGAATCGTGCGTGAATAGCGTAGGCGTTGATTTGAACTTGGCCAGCGCGCCGCTCTTGTCACATGTGGCGGGTATCGGACCCAAGCTGGCGGAGAACATCGTTAACTACCGCGACGAAAATGGCCGTTTTGAAACGCGCGCTCAACTGCTAAAAGTCCCTAAGCTCGGACAGAAAGCCTATGAGCAGGCCGCGGGTTTTCTACGGATTCGCGATGGAAAACAGCCGCTCGATAACTCCGCTGTGCACCCAGAAAGTTATGGGGTAGTCGAACGCATGGCTAAGTATCTGAAAGCGGATACCAAATCATTAGTTGGTAATGCAACGCTTTCGCAAAAGCTGAAGCCAGCCGACTTTGTGGATGATCGTTTCGGTTTGCCTACAGTCACTGACATCATCCAAGAGCTTGCGAAGCCAGGCCGCGATCCTCGCAGTGAGTTTCGCGTGGTGCAGTTCTCGGACAGCGTGCACAGCATGGAAGACCTCAAGACCGGGATGGTGCTCGAGGGAGTGATTACCAACGTGACTCATTTTGGAGCGTTTGTGGATATTGGTGTTCATCAAGATGCACTGATTCACATCTCACAACTAGCCAATACGTTCGTGAAGGATCCGAGTGAGGTAGTCGCCGTGGGCGATATTGTGAAAGTGAAAGTTCTCGAAGTGGATCTCGGACGTAAACGCATCGCCGTAACACGCAAGTTCTAAGGCAGCGGGCATCCCCGCCCAACGTCGCGCACTCTCAAAGCAGCTGGTTCTCAAGCAGTGCCTGCGGGCATTCCGGCCCGCTGGTCGTTTTGGGGAGCGCGGACGTCCTTGTCCGCAGAACCAGCCGCTGATGCAAACACAACCCGTTTGGGTGTTTGGCTTAAAGGTCGACGTGTTCCTTTCGCAAACTTGGATCGCCTGCGACATAGAACTTACAACTCGCGACGCGAGCGCGATTTTCATTGGCGACCGATGGTCCTGCTACAATGGCATATTTGGAGTTGTGTGACGATGAGTTACGAACTGAGTGCCGAAGAACGTCAACGAACGGTCAGCTGGAATGAGCTCGAAGATGGTTCTCGCCGCGCGTTCTATTCATGGCCACGCGCGGGTTCCGACCCTTGTGTCGCGCGTGTTCTGATTATTCCTGGACTGGGTGAACATGGCGGGCGTTACGCGGCCAGTGCAGTGACTTTGTCACAATCAGGGTTCGAGGTCTATGCGATCGATCTCATTGGTCATGGGTTGAATCCCGGCAAACGCGGTTGCATCAAGAGCTACGATGGGTTGATGGATGAAATCGAAGTTGCGATCAAAGCCGTAGAAAGCAAGAGTCCGCAGATGCCAGTCGTGTTGTGGGGGCACAGCATGGGTGGCAACTTGGTTTTGAATTACTTGCTGCGGAAGAGTCGCTTGCCGAAATGCGCGATCGCCTCGGGCCCGATGTTGCGAGCAACCAAGTTACCCAGCCGAGCCTTTCTGTGGCTCGCGCGTCGATTGGCGATGTTGATGCCGAACTACCAATTGAAAACCCCAGTGCATTATTCCGACTGTACACGCGATGAGGCTCAGCAAATACTCATGAAAAAGGATCAACTGTTTCATAAACAGTTGTCCTTGCGTCTTGGTGCCGCGCTGATTGATAGTGGGCAATGGGCCTTGGACAATGCAGAACAACTGCGCACACCCGTGTTGCTGATGCACAGCGAGCAAGACCAGATTACCAGTGCAGTCGCATCCACCGAGTTTGCCCAGTCGAGTTCCAAGTTCTGCGAACTGAAGCTGCTCAAGGAGCAATTGCACGATGTTCATCGTGACATCGGCAGCGAAGCCGTGCTGGCATCCATGTGTGACTGGATGCGCAAACAAGTAGGTGTCTAGCCAGGATTATTTCTGATTCGTAGCGGACTGCCCAAAAAATTAGGCCCAATCTAAAGTCTACGTCACTTTTCCGGTCTGGGCAAATTCGCACACTTAAAATGCATTGCGAGTTTGGGTGACCAGCTATAATAGATGGTACCCGCCTAAAATCCCTTTCAATGAGCCCTCGACGATGCCTGCCTCCCATTATCGCCGTTTTTTCGGCAGTCTAGTTTGCTTGATGCACTTGGCCGCGCTCGGTTGGGCCGACGATAAAGTCAATTTTGATCGCGATATTCGTCCCATCCTGTCAGACAAGTGCTACTTCTGCCACGGCCCGGATGCTAAAGAACGCAAAGCCGACTTGCGATTGGACGACGAGAGCTCCGCTAAAGAGTCCGCTATTGTTGCCGGCAGGGCCGACGAAAGTGAACTCATCAAGCGGATCTTTTCGGAAGATGCCGATACTCTCATGCCGCCACCAACGTCGAAGTTGGCGCTGAGCGATTCCGAGAAACGTAAAGTGCGAGCATGGATTGAGCAAGGTGCAGAGTACTCGCAACATTGGGCATTCGTCCCGCCCAAGTCGATCGCCTTACCAAAAGTGACTCAAGCTGCGTGGTGCAAAAACGAACTCGATTACTTCGTGCTTGCGCAGATAGAACGTCAGGGGATGCATTCATCCCAAGAAGCGGATCGCGAGACGCTCATTCGTCGCGTGACCTTGGATCTGACCGGCCTGCCTCCGACTCTGCCCGAGATCGACGCATTTCTATCCGACAAAGAAGCCGGTGCTTATGAGCGTCTGGTCGAGCGACTGTTGCAAAGCGAACGCTACGGCGAGCGGATGGCAGTCGAGTGGCTAGATATCGCTCGATACGCAGATACCTATGGTTACCAGAACGATCGATACCGAGCCATGTGGCCGTGGCGCGATTGGGTTGTGCAGGCCTTCAACAAGAATCTCCCCTATGATCAATTTATCACTTGGCAGATTGCAGGCGATTTGTTGCCGAACGCCACCCGTGAACAGATCCTTGCGACGGCGTTCAATCGCAATCATCGCCAAACGAATGAAGGTGGCAGCGTCGAAGAGGAATTCAGAGCCGAGTATGTGGCTGACCGAGTGAATACCTTCGGAGCCGCATTCCTTGGATTAACGCTCGAATGCTGTCGTTGTCACGATCATAAATACGACCCGCTTTCGCAGCGCGATTACTACCAACTGGCATCCTTCTTCAACAGTATCGATGAATCAGGCCTGTACTCGCATTTCACCGATGCCACACCGACTCCAACCTTGCTCTTATCAACAGAGCAGCAATCGGCTGAGATCGAATCTCTGCGCCAACAAATCACCGCGCAAGAATCGAAACTCCGCGAAATGGCTGTAAGCAAACTGGATGCAGCTAAAGACTGGCGCACGAAGCTGCCACAGAACGCTGAGGGCTCGCTTGCGGAGCTTGTCGCACAATCGATCAAGCAGTGCTTAATCGGCGACTATCCACTCGAAGCACTGGAAAGCAACAAAGTTGTCAATCGTGCGAAAGCTGAACAAGCTGGCAGTGCGTCCGAGAACCCCAAGATTGAACCTGGAAAAGTTGGCAATGGTCTGTTACTTAGCGGCGAAGACAACGTGTCCGTTAAGACGGGTGGCGACTTTACTCGCAACCAACCGTTTTCAATTGCACTGTGGCTCAACGCGCCGCGTCATTTCGATCGCGCGGTGATCTTTCATCGTTCGCAGGCGTGGACCGATTCCGGCAGTCGCGGTTACGAACTACTGCTAGAAGATGGGCGGTTGAGTGTTGGCTTGATTCATTTCTATCCTGGCAATGCGATTCGCTTGGTGGCCAAGGAAAAGTTACCCATCAATGCCTGGAAGCATGTCGCGATTACTTATGATGGTTCAAGCCGCGCCCAAGGTGTTGCGCTGTTTGTCGATGGGAAAGCGGTCGACTGCGATGTTGTTCGCGACGGCTTAACCAAGAACATGCATGACGGCGGCGTCAAGGATCTTACCATTGGGCAGCGGTTTCGCGATGTCGGCTTCAAGGACGGTCGAGTCGATGAGTTCAAAGTCTTTGATCGCGACTTAACCAGCCTCGAAATCCAGCAGGTTTATGCCAGCGATGCGAACAGTGAGTTGCATGCCGGTCAGTTCAATCCAGATGCATTCGCCGAAGAAGTGATAACACGCTTCTTTCTGCAAACTCAAGATGAAGAGTACAAGCAAGAATTAGCCAGCCTACGTCTACTGCGAGATCGCCTCAGCGAACTTAACGATCCGATCCAAGAGATTATGGTGATGCGCGAGACCGCGCCGCGCCCGACATACATACTCGCTCGCGGTGCCTATGACGCGCCGTTGGAGGTTGTAGAACGCGATACACCCAAGAGCATGCTGCCCATGAAAGCAGATTGGTCGAAAGACCGACTTGGCCTAGCCAAGTGGTTGGTCGACCCCCAACATCCGCTGACGGCTCGTGTGGCCGTGAATCGATTTTGGCAAGCCACGTTTGGCACGGGCCTCGTGTCGACGGCGGAGGATTTTGGGCTTCAAGGTGCCGCCCCGGCCAATGCGGAATTGCTCGATTGGTTGGCGCGTCACTTCATCGAATCAGGCTGGAATGTTAAGTCCCTGATGAGATTGATCGTCACTTCAGCCACTTATCGGCAGCAATCGAAGCTTACCCCAGAGTTGTTGCGTGAAGATCCTGAAAACCGATTGCTTGCGCGAGGCCCAGCGCACCGTTTGTCGGCGGAGATGATTCGCGACTTGGCGTTGGCGAGTAGCGGGTTGATGGTTGATACGATTGGCGGCGCGCCGGTAAAGCCCTATCAGCCAGAGGGATTGTGGGAAGAAAAATCAGGCGAGAAATACAATCGCGATACCGGCGCCGGCAGCCGCCGTCGCAGTCTCTATACCTTCTGGAAACGGACCTCGCCCCCACCTTCGATGATGTCCTTTGATGCCACCAGCCGTGAAGTTTGTACGGTTCGCCGCCAATCCACTTTGACTCCGTTGCAAATACTTGTTCTGCTGAATGACCCCCAATATGTCGAAGCGGCCAAAGCATTAGCCGAACGCGCCCTGAAGCAATCGAGCGAGCGCAACCAGCAGCTACAGTTCGTGTTCCGAGCGCTGACCGCTCGTACGGCGAACGACAAGGAACTAGCTATCCTAGCCTCGCTCTTCAACGATCAACTCAGCGAGTTCAAACTCAGTCCTGGCAACGCCAGTAAGCTGCTCAAAGTCGGTGATCATACCGTCAGTAGTGAACTTGACGCGCAGGAACTGGCTGCCATGACGGTCGTCGCTGAAGGCCTGATGACGTACGACGAGACCGTCATGAAGCGGTAGCGATAAGCAATAAGCAATAAGTAGTAAGTAGTAAGTAGTAAGTAGTAAGTAGTCATCAAGCGAAGAAAATGCAGATGCAGCGACAAAATTTTATGCAATTGAATTCCCAGCTGACTCGTCGGCACTTCTTTGGACGTACCAGCTTGGGTGTTGGAACAGCGGCGCTTGCGGGGCTCCTGTCTTCCAGCGGCTTGGCGGATGATAACGTGGTGAGCGTTCCGACGATTCATCATAAACCGCGTGCCAAGCGGATCATCTATTTGTTTATGAGCGGCGGGCCGTCGCAGATCGAGACCTTTGACTACAAACCGCAGTTGCGCATCGACAATGGCAAAGAACTGCCTGCGAGTGTCCGAATGGGCCAGCGTCTGACCGGCATGTCGGGCAATCAAGCCACATTGCCTATCGCCGGCTCGGCTTTCAATTTTCACCAGCATGGACAGTCGGGTGCATGGATCAGTGACTTGTTGCCCTATACGGCTGGCATTGCCGACGACTTGTGCATCATCAATTCGGTCTTCACGGAAGCCATCAATCACGACCCCGCCATCACCTTTATCCAAACAGGCTCGCAGATCGCTGGGCGTCCCTCGTTAGGCGCTTGGCTAGATTACGGCCTTGGTTCGACGAATGAAAACCTGCCATCATTCTGTGTGCTGGTGACGAAGAACAAAGCCGACCAACCACTCTATGCAAGGCTGTGGGGAAGCGGTTTCTTGCCATCCAATCATCAGGGCGTTCAGTTCCGGGCGGGCGCAGATCCGGTTCTGTATTTGAGTAACCCTGAAGGTGTCAGCTCTGCCAGTCGTCGCAAAATGCTTGACCGCATCAACGAGTTGCACGCCATTGAAATGGCCGAACGACTCGACCCAGTAATCGAGGCACGCGTCGCGCAAAGTGAGATGGCATTTCGGATGCAGACGTCGGTTCCTGAAGTTGCTGATGTCAGCAAAGAACCGGAGGAGGTGTTTCAACTGTATGGTCCCGACTCGCGAGTACCTGGCACGTTCGCCGCTAACTGTTTGCTAGCCAGACGATTAATTGAACGCGATGTGCGGTGTGTGCAGTTGTTCCATAAGGGTTGGGATCAACATGGTGGCTTGCCTGCCGGCATATCGACTCAGTGTCGCGACATTGATCAAGCTTCAGCGGCGCTAGTAACGGACCTCAAGCGACGCGGTCTGCTCGACGACACCTTGATTGTGTGGGGCGGTGAATTCGGCCGGACGGCGTACAGTCAAGGGAAATTGACGGACAAGAACTACGGCCGCGATCATCATCCAAGGTGTTTTTCGATGTGGATGGCTGGGGGCGGCATCAAGCCTGGGATGACTTACGGGAAGACGGACGAATACAGTTACAACATCGTCGAGAATCCAGTGCACATCCATGATCTTAATGCAACGCTATTGCATGTGCTTGGGATCGACCACGAACGACTGACGTATAAGTATCAAGGCCGACGCTACCGATTGACCGATGTGCACGGACAAGTGGTAACGAGCATCTTGTCGTAACTAAAGTGATCGACAGTGGGAGTTTGTAGGAAAAATGTTGGTTCGCCGATAAGCCGGGTTCTGTGTGTCGTCGCGGCTTGCGCTGCGGCGATGACGGTCATTTATCTACGGTCGCAATTGCTTGCGCCCTTGAGCAATCTACCCGAGAGTCATCCGAGCCGGGCAGGCTCGCGCGACTGGCCGTCGAAACGGAACAGCCGCTTGCTCTCTGTTTGATTTTGCTTCGAGCGGGGTTTACCGAGCCGACCGAGTCACCTCGATCGCTGGTGAGCTCTTACCTCACCGTTTCACCCTTACCACGCATCAGCGAACTGATCGTTCGGCGGTATGCTTTCTGTTGCACTGTCCCTAACCTTACGGCCGGTCGACGTTATCGACCACTCTGCCCTGCGAAGCCCGGACTTTCCTCTCCTGGCCGAAACCAGCAGCGACCATCTGGCGAACCAACTGATCCATTGTAACGGAATTGAGACAACCTCAGAAGCGCAAGTGTTCACGCAGATATAGAACTACCGCCCAAGGATATCGCAACCCGAAACGTTAGCGAGGGATCGAGTTGCGCGGGCGGCATGACGGTACAGAAAGGTCCCTCGCTAACGCTTCGGGTTAGGATGTGAATCCATGGACAGGTGTAACTACCCTCTACCAACCCCCGTCGGCTCAGATGTTTCCAAAAGCTGAGCAATCAATGGCAGCAGCTGCTTCTTGCGGCTGACGACGCCGTCGAGTTGATAGAGATAGCGTTCTAAGCGAGGGAAATTGATCTCCTCCCAGAAATCAGGCTCACGGGACATCAGTAGCAAGCTGCCATTGGAAACGATATCGGTAACCAGCAAGGCTGAGAAATCGAGATTGCGCTCCCGCGTGAGCTCGACCAGCGCCGCGTGCAGTTCCTGATGCTGCCCCCAAAACAATTCGAATCCGATCTCTTCAATCTGAGAAATTGAAAACCGATGGCCGCGTTCGGTGAACTCTTTACAGTCTTCGCGCACAACTTCAGCCGGCTTGCAAGTTCGCAGCGCTGAACCAATGGCAAAGAACTCTTTCGCAAACTGATCCAAATCGACTTCACAAAGGCCGCGCAGCCATTCGAGAATGTTTCGGTCGACTTCCGTTGCGGTCGGTGATCGCAAGAACAGCGTGTCAGAGATAATGCCTGAAGCCATGCACAGCGCGATGGCTGGACTGGGTGTTAGTCCCGCGGCGCGGAACTGTCGAGCGACCAACGTGCAGGTCGACCCAACCGGTTCATTGATGAAACGAATGGGTTGCGACGATTTCAGGCTACCGCCCAGTCGATGATGATCCAGCACTTCGACAATGTCAGATTCTTCCGCGCCCAGCACCGCTTGGCCAAGCTCGTTGTGATCGACTAGGACTAGTTGTGTCTTCGGTGGCGAAATCAAATCGGATTTTGAAAGCACGCCAAACAAATTGCCTTTGTCATCGAGAACCGGGAAAAGGCTCTGCCGAGTTCGCTCGATCGCTGTTCGCACATCTGCAATCGGTGTCTTCGACGAAAGCGTCATGCAATCTGTTTGGATAGCCGAATCGATGCGTCGCGCTGACTTGATGCGCATCGTGGTGGTGGCGGTATCGAAGGGGCAACTGATGACGGTCACGTTGTTCAGTTTGGCTAATTGCAACAGTCCAGGTGATAGGGCGAAACCGCCGGTTACCACCAACACTCGCACGCCATGCTCAAGCGCTGGTAGCTGTATCGTTGGGCGGTCGCCACTAACGACCAGTAGGTGCTCAGCAGGGTATTGGTGCAGACGCTTGGTAAAGCCCTCGGCGCTCATCGCGCCTACCATGACGATCATCTCGTCCGTCGACTCCGAATCGACCGTGTGCAAAACTTCGCCTTTGATCACGTCGCAGATTTTGGTGACGCTACTGACGACCTGGCGCGACTTGAGCGGATCCGAATCCCCCTCGAAAACCACTTTCAGCAGATCCAGCAGCGTGAGCAGGCCGACGAATTTTCCATCTTCGTCGAGGATCGGCAAGGCACGCAGGTCCTTGCTCTTCATACTTTCATAAATTTCGTAGAAAACTTGGTCTTTACGGCCAGTGACGGGATTGCGTTCGCAGACATCGCCGACTTCGGGGCGGACGTCCATGATAATCCGCGGCGCCGGCAGCCCAGCAACCTTTAAGGCATACTCGGTGCGCTTGTTCGGAGCTCCGCAGCAAGCAGCAATGGCATCTGGGCGAGTCGTTTTTTGCAAGTAGTCGGCGTAGGAGATTGCGGCACAAATTGCATCGGTGTCAGGATTGCGATGGCCAAAAACGAATACGGGCATAAAAGAAACCAAACTATCAGAAAAAGAAACGTGCAAATTGAGACTCGAAATCGCCTTTTTTCGAACCGTTATTTTGATCCAAGAAAGCGGTTTTGGCTATGCAGCCTGGACGTGAATCGCGGTTATTGCGAAGGTAAATGGATTCGAGAAAAACCGCTTGCTTGCGCAAACCGGCTAAGCGCGTTCAATCGGAAATGCAATCACTTCGTCAATGGCGCGTGCGTCGGTTGCGACCATGATTAAGCGGTCCAGGCCGAGCGCGCAGCCACTGCACGCAGGAATCCCAGACTGCATGGCCTGAATCAGTCGGCTGTTGACAGGCAAACTTGGCCTTCCCAGTTCGCGACGTTTTGCCTCAGTTTGTTCATTGCGCGACATCAGCTCCGTCGGATCAAGCAATTCATGGTAGCCGTTAGCCAGTTCGACGCCGCGCACGAACAGTTCAAATCGTTCAGCCGTCCGTCGGTCCGATTCAGCGAGCCGTGCCAAGGCCGACTGGCTAGCTGGGTAGTTGGTAACAATCGTTGGCACCTTGAATCCAAGTTTAGGTTGAACCACTTCTGAGAAAATAAGGTCAAGCCAAGTATCGCAATCATCGGTCCAGTCCGCTTCAACGCCAAGCTCACGTGATGTTGCAACTCGCGACAACTCTTCAACCGTGGCGACTAGTGGATCGAAGTTTGCAAACGTCTTGCACGCATGTTGATAAGTGATGATTTCCGCCGGTGGACCACCGAGCACTGCGCGAACCAATTCATCCACGAGAGCCACACCTGCAGCCATATCGTCACCGATGCGATACCACTCTACCATCGTGAATTCTGGGTTGTGGTTCGTTCCGCGTTCGCCTGCCCGGAAAACCGGACCGATGCTATAGATCGACTGCATCCCCGCGGCCAAAAGTCTCTTCATGGCAAACTCCGGCGAGGTTTGCAAGAACAAGTCGTCGCTGCCTGCCCCATGACAAGCGAGTGAGCGCCCCGAAATTCGCACCGGCTCTATGTTGAGGTCGACCACCGTATCGTGGCTGATGATGGGCGTATGGACTTCGGCGAATCCACGACGATAAAAGAACTGCCGCAGTTGCCAGACGATCTCGCTACGACGCAGGAGGGAGTCAGCAGTGGCGGTGGGTTGCCAAGATGTATCGGTCAACTGGTTCTCCATGGGACTGTTCAATTGTTCAACCATTCTTCACGATGCATGGCGACAAAGTCGTCGTCATTTAGATGTGGATAAGTTCGATAGACGCGATCGATTTCTTCCCATTGGCCAGGGCTCAATGTTTCATGTTCGTCAAGGCACCAGATTCCTTCGAGCAAGCCTTGGCGGCGGAGAACCTCATGCAGTCCAGCGATGCATCCTCGAAAGCCGTTGGCCGCATCAAAGAAGGCGGCGTTGCAGTCGGTGATCTCGACCCCCAGTCGCAAAAGCTCGGGCGTTGCGCCTTCCCTATGACAACGATCCAAGAGTTCCACTGCGCGCTGCGTCCAGACTGACCAGTGACCGAGTAAGCCTCCGACAATCCGCAGCGGATGGCTACTGAAACTGAAGGGCGTCAGCAGGTCCGCCACGATGTTGTCATCGTTGCCGGTGTAGAGCGCAATATCATCCCGACCAGAATCATGGACAGCGCGTATCACATCCAAGGTCTGATAGCGATTGAACGGAGCAATCTTGATTGCAACTACATTTTCTATCTCAACAAACTGCCGCCAAAACTCGTAGCGAAGCATCCGACCGCCAACACTCGTTTGCAAATAGAATCCAACAACAGGCATAACCTCCGCGATCGCCCGACAGTGCGCAATGAGACTCGTATCACTCGCATCACGGAGTGCTCCCAGGCTGAGCAAAGCGGCGTGGTAGTTAAGTTCGTGAGCGAGTTGTGCTTCCGCGACCGCTTGAGTTGTGGGCCCGCACACGCCAGCGATTCGAACGAGGGTTGGGTTCGCGCGATCCATCTCTTCCGCGGCTAGTTGCAGCACGGGCTTGAAGAGGCTGAATTTTGGATCGCGAATGGCAAACTGTGTTGTATGCACTCCGACCGCTAGTCCACCTACGCCAGCGGCTAGGTAATAGCGAGTCAACGCTCGCTGCCTGCGTTCGTCGAGCTGCCGCGATTCGTTCAGCGCCAACGGATGAGCTGGGATAACTAGGCCGCGTAACAAGTGCGTGCGCAACAGAGAATGATTCGCTTGCTCGGCTGCCACTTGGTTACAGCTTTCTGGCGTAGTGAATTTGGCGGCAGGTTTCTATAAATCCACAGGACGGATAGAGGTGTTGTCCGATCGGGTTGTTGTCCATGGTTTCAATCATTGCGAACGACATGCCTTCTTGTCGGAAATACTCCAAGGCATGCTCGATCAGGGAGCGGCCAATACCTTGCCCACGTACCGACTTATCGACGGCCAGGTTCGGAATGCGTCCTTTGCCGCTTTCGTAATCGATACGAGTGCTGATGTAGCCAAGAATGTTGCCCGATTGTTCAGCTACAAATACACCCGCAGCATTGGCTTGAACGTCTTCGTCCACATGCCGCGATTTTCGCCAGCGCCAATCATGGCCACTAAGTGTTCCCAGCAGATTCTCGACGCTCTGGTCAATGGCGATCCCTTCAAAGCCTTCGACCGTGATGCGTTTCAGTTCATCGAGATCGTCTGGCTGATAGGATCTTATCTTCATTCGGAACACCTCTCAGGCGAAGTTGTTGAAATACCGCACGTTAAGAGTATCTTAGCGTACGTTGATGGGCGGATATAGATTGCTCGCCACAACAAGCAGCTTGCGAGTACCTCACAGTGTCTTTACACCGCCCCTTTCGGAGAGTATCCATGTTGAATCGTCGTGAGTTCGCACAATCAACGGCCAGTCTCGCAACGGCCAGTCTCGCTGCGGCTGGCGCGCTATCGCTCGGAACGCTGGCAAACTCTTCGCATGCCCAGGCACCACCGGCAACAAAGGTCACGGTGGAATTGCCGCGTGCTCGCGTTCCTTTGTCGTTCATCATCGACGATTCGACTTGCTTGGTAAACATGGGCAAGTTTTGTATGCCGCAGTTTGCGAGTGCGTTACCGGAACGCGATGAGTATAAAAAGCCCTGGCGTGAATGGCCATCAGAGATTCCCGATAGCTTTGTGCGCGACTTTGGCTCGTGGTGTGCGGAACATGATGTCCGAGGTAAGTTCAGCATTGTGCCTTATCCAGCGTGCGTGGGTTGGTTGGATCGGGAGTTGCCCGGTTGGTCGCGAAGGGACTTGCAGGCGAGTTTGCAGTTAGTCCGCGAGTTGATGTTGCCACGATGGGACATCCATCCTGAAATGATTACGCACACCCGCGTCATCGACCTGAAGACGGGTCGCCCACACGCCGAGATATCGGCCGCCACGATGGAAAACTCTTTTCCGCAGACGGACATCAGCGTCGATCAACTGACCGAGTATCTCGCTTATGCGCTCCGCATACTGAAGAACTGCGACTTGCCTTGTGAAGGGATTACGACACCTGGCGGTTTTGGCAACAAGGTCAAGCTAAAGTTACCTCAAGCCGTGTTTGAAGCCGTCCGCGATGTTTACGGGACTGAGCTACCACACTACTTCAAGTACGTTTCGTTGGGCGATGAAAGCGTTTTGCCTAGATTCGAAAATGTACATAAGACCGATGGAGATACGCCGCAGTTGACTGTAAACGTGCCAGCGGGAACCGGCGATTGGTTTGGTGGCTGGGATGGAGTTGTTGAAAGCCAAGGACATCTGTATAGCAGTGACGATGCAAGTTCAGGACGAATGGTCGAGTTAATTGAGCGCCGCCAGCCAGCCGTAATGCTCTGTCACTGGCCAGGTCTGTACTGCAACGGTCTACAGACCGGATACAAGCAGTTCCAAAAAGTGGTCTTAGCTTTAGAGCAGCGATTCAAGGACGAAACACGTTGGATGAAGATCAGCGAAATCGGGCGCTACTGGACGGCCAAGGAGTTTACCAAGATCGACGTAGTGGATCAGGCGGCGAACTTACAGGCACCCTACGCATGCGCTGACTTTACGTTACAAGTTGAATCGGCCACTGTGCGCGACAAAGTCATTTATGAGCATGGTGGTCAAAAGCAATCGCTGCGCCCCGTTGCCTCGCGGGCAATGCTGGTTGCGAATACCTATCATCGAAACGAGAAAACGATCACGGTTTGCTTCGATTTGTCAAAAGGCGCAAGCCGATTGGTGTGGTCGTGACCGATGAGCCGTGAGCCGTTTACCGTTTTCCGTTTAGTGAGCCGTCGGCGCTAGCCGCGGGTCTCGAAGTTTGGAGCGTGCATGGATTGGGCTCGTTCCAATGCAGTTGAACTGGAAGATGTTCTGCATCGGCAGGATTAGTGACGATGGACGATTACTCCTTCGGTCACCCGCGGCTAGCGCCGTCGGCTCACTAACTAAACAGGCCGCTAGCCGCGGGTGACCGAAGGGGGAGTCGTTCATTACCTATAGTTCAGCCAATGCAGGATAACTTCCAGCGTAACTTGCATAGGCAAATCGTGAACCTCACGAAAACAAAGTGTGGTACACTTAACCGCGGCGGATATCGGAGCCTTTGAAGTTGATCTCAACTCGGTAGACAATTTTCTCGCGGCGCTCGATAGCTCCCGTTTGAAGGTCGATCCGCTCAGGGACTTCTTGGATGTGTTTATCCACCGTGGCATGAAAACCACGTTCTGAGAAGATGTCAATCAGCATTGATAGCGCGAGTGGCTGGTGAAACAACGCGTCCTCCGAATTCACGTGGGCACGACCGGAAAGGGCATGACGAACGATAATCGGCATGAACTTTTCGCTTATGACTTTTGCGACTCGCAGGAACAACTCCGTGTGTTCCAATTCGTAGCTGTCCAGTCGATTGACCAAGTGCTGTCGAGCATGCAGGACGATGTCCTCGGCAAGCGGTATAGGTCGCAAGCGATCGTAGGTCCGCTCATGCAACTCCAACGAGCTTTGATACTGCAATTCGCGCAGAATGTTGGCTTCCACTTCGTCAATGCCACCTTCCGCATTGATGAAATGGTAGTGATAAATCTCTTTCAGCGACTGCAGTGCATCCCAGGTCTGTTCTTTGAAGACGCGGTAACGCCGACGTGCGGCTTCTTCACTGAGGTCCGTATTCCGCAGTGGCAAAGCTGTACCGACGCCAGTCTCTTCCACTTCACGATTGTGCTCGGCAATCTGCCAACCGCGTAGTAGTTGACGCTTGATACTCGTTTTTTCGGTAACAAACAAAACCATGGCGTGAATGGTTGGGCGTCGAAAGTTGATCGCGTACTTAGTATCGGCGTACTCGTTGTGAAGTTCGTTGACTTTATCGACGAGCAGCTTCAAGCATTCGACCTGAACGCGAGTGCGAGGGAAGCCGTCCAGAACAACTCCGTCACGGAATTCTTCTTCGAGCATTCTGCGCAGCAAGATCCCGATCACTTCCTTGTCGCCTACCATACCACCCTGGTCCTTAATCCGCAGGGCTTCGGGACTGACCAGCAGATCGCTGACCACGATCGGTTTGCAGGTGAGGCCACGCGCCTGCATGACGAACTGGGTATGTGTGCCCTTACCAGCGCCCGGGGCTCCACCGAGCAAGATCAGTTCTTTGGGGAACCGCAAGTTGACGCGG
This sequence comes from Pirellulaceae bacterium, assembly GCA_033761895.1. Classification (GTDB taxonomy): domain Bacteria; phylum Planctomycetota; class Planctomycetia; order Pirellulales; family Pirellulaceae; genus Aureliella. The sequence goes on from JANRMD010000067.1 coordinate 27,630, forward strand.
CCAACTTCTTCTTGCAACTCTTCCCAAGCGGTTTTGAAAATCAATTGCGCGTCTTTGATTTCAAGGTCGAGCGGTTGTCGAGCTAGAGGGTCTGTGGTCGCCATCTTAGTAAACCGTTATTGGACGCGAGGAAAGGAAGTACCAGAATCGGAAGCCCGTGATGTAAAGAATGGCTTGCTATCTCGAGTTTCGCAAGCCGGTAAGGCTTAGAAGGGGTGCTTGACGGCGTGACACGCAAAACCGAATCGGGCTACAGACGAATCCACATTGCCTTGAGATATTCGGTTTCTGGGCAATTTGCCGATACAGGATGGCAGGCCGCTGCTCCTGCTTTTGAAAGGATCTGCATGTTGCGAGGCGCTTCGGCAAACGCCGATCGACAGGCAGAGCGAACGATCCGCGTGAACTCGGATTCCGGCAACAAGCCCGCACACGAGCAGGTCAACATCAATCCGCCAGGTTTGACGATCTGCATGGCCAAGCGATTGAGGTCAAAGTGTTTCCGCGAGCCCTCTTCAATTTCAGCTCGATTGCGAATCAGCTTCGGAGGATCAAGCACAACAACATCGTATTGCTTCCCCGAACGCAACATATCACGCATGTACGCGAAAGCGTCAGCTTGAGTGAACTTGATCTTCACCTCGTTCAGCGCCGCGTTTTGCTTGGCCGTGGCTAGGGGTTCTTCATCGAGATCGATACCCGTTACGTCCGTCGCACCGCCGAGCTTCGCTGCCTGAACGGCAAAGCCGCCCGTGTAACAACACACGTCAAGCACAGAACGACCTCGACAAAATTCAGCGAGTTTTAAACGGTTGTCTCGTTGATCGCAAAAGAAGCCCGTCTTGTGGCCAGTGCCGAAATGAACACGAAACTTCGTGCCATGTTCTGTAATCGTGACTTGTGGAGGTAGTCCAGTGCTATTGCGAGCTGCGGTTGTGAAGCCTTCTTGACTTTGCAGATAGGGGCTGGGTTGGATCAACCAGTGTTTTGTGCCTAGTTTGGTCTGCAATCGTTCGAGAATCGCTTCGGCTCGCTGGGCCATGGCGATGCCAAAAATCTCAGCACTCAAGCAGTCGCCATAACGATCCACCACTAGTCCAGGTAACCCATCCGCTTCGGCATGGATCAAGCGATAACTATCGGTGACATCGTTCAGTCGCAGAGTCTCGACGCGCAATTGAATCGCACGCTCGAGCAATTGATCGATGAATGAGTCGTCAGGCAATTGGTCCGAAAAACGAAGAATGCGGACCGCGATCTCCGACTTGGGATTGAACAAACCGTAAGCAAACAGCGTCGGTTCTTGATCGTCGAGCTCTTGATGGTACAGGCTGACCCAGTCGCCAACTTCGGGCTTTCCAACGACCTGCTTGATGCGTTTGCGATAGACGGTCGGATGCGAGGTCGGTTTGCTCAGATAAACGGATGCCAGCCGACTGCTGCTGGGCGGGCAGACGGGTTTTGTGAGGGGTTTGTCGAACTGTGGCTGATTGTCGCTGTAGTTGGGCCGACGAGGACGATTGGATTGGCGACGGGGTCGATTCGAAGGCATGGCAGTTCGCAAAGTAAACGGAGTTGAAGTTCTAATTGTAGTCGCAAAAGAACGACAGGATCGAAATCGCCGCGGAATGCGTCCAGCATTTCCAGTAATCCGTAGCCGAATGCGTCCAGCATTTCGAGTAGCCACCGTCGCCAGACGGTGGACACGATGCGGGTTGACTAACCACCGCTTGGCAGCGGCGGCTACAAGGGCCCCCGAAAGCCTTGACGGCTTTCGCTACCAAACGATTCCTTGGGTTTTCTGGCGAAAGTTCGAGATTGCCTTCTGAAAACTGGCCGCCTGCGCTAAAATAGACAGCTGTTTCCACTTTTGATCCAGACTCACCACGCTCTCAATTACACACGGGGATTTTGCTGATGCATGCCACGGAAACCGATCACGCTCGACT
>JANRMD010000068.1:0-1897 GCA_033761895.1 Pirellulaceae bacterium
TGGTGAAACATGTTCGATCACCAGCGAGCCATCCAATCCAGTCGCCTTCCATTACTACAACGAAGGCGCGTATCTGTTGCGACCTGGAGTCGGATGCACAACATGCGATCCCGCCGAGGGCGTGGCTTCCTCGAAAGCCAATTCTCCGATGCTTGTCCCGATCAACAACTCTCCGGTTAATTTAAATTCGCTATCGAACCCCAAACTGGTCACGTTCGTGGCTGATCCGTCAAAGCCCACTGGGCAATCTCACAAAGTCCAGCAGCGGTTGATTGCGGTTAATCAAGAGGGGGAGGTAGTTACCGCACAGAGCCCCACGCAACCTCAAGTCGGCAGTGCCGCAAAGGCAGCGAGTCCCGATGAGTTCGCACGCGCCGAATTGGCCGCTTTGAACGCCGCGCAGGCTGAGGCGCGAGCAGATGCCCGCATCCGTGAGTACGAAGCAAATCTGCGCATTGAAAGAGCGAACCGGGTCATGTCGCCTCAAAGCCCTTTCTACTTTGCCGCTGCCGCGCATTTCCCTTTACGTGAGTTTGGTCTCCGCGGGGAATCGCTAGAGCGCGATGGCATCATCATCTACGAAGATATGGCATTTCATTTTGATCGAGAAGGAAACTACGAAGTCCACTTCCGCTCCAGCCAGCCCAAAATGCCCGCTACCATGCGACTTCAGTTTCAAATCCAACCCCATCGCGATAGTCCATGGTACACCATCACCTTGGCACCCATTGAGTTCCCCTACCAAGGCTCGAAAGATGACAAGTCACCGAGCTCGTGCGGTACTTGCGAGGCGAACTGCAAACACGACTCCAAGGAATGTTGCGGCAAAGCTCGCGAATGTGTCTGCAAAGGACACAGCGAAATACTCAGACGCTGCTATGGCGAAATGAGCGAAGATGCAAAGATCCGACGAACGGGCACAGCGCGAATCGGATTTGGTATTGATCGGCCTTAAAGAATCGGAGGGAGCTTCTTCAACTGTTCCGCAGTGAATTCTTCGGTCAAACCGGACTCGAGTGCCACCGCGATCAGCTGAGTAACTTCAACGACTTTGCCCCGAATGCGACTCGATATCACTTCAACTCTCTGACCGATCTTGAAGACTGTTGAGTCGTCTCCCAGACCACGCAGTGTTGGAACTGCGGTAGGAGCCTTCGTCACAACTTTCTTCCGAATGCTCTTCCGGGATGTCACCGCTTTCTTTGAACTGACACGGGTTTTCGTCCGCACTTTTTTCGGTGACTTTGAAGCATTTGCTGCAGGAGCTTGAGAACTCAGCTGCTTTCTAACTGCAGACTCCAGCTCAGGTCGTTTGCCCTTGGCCGGCACGCCGCAAGATTTAGCCAACTGGCGAAGTTCATCCCAGGACATTCCCGAAAGATCTTGCTTGCTTGGTGCGTTCTTGGCGGGCTTTGCAGAAACCTTCTTAGAAACCATCGCTGCCTCTATTGAATTGTTGTGGCAGAAAAACCAATGAGTGAACTCGGTGGCGTTCAGCGAAATGTGTCTTTATTCAGCAAAAATTATGGGTTTGTGAAGACAAACACGAGCGGAAATGCTAGCACTCGATTGGCATGGGGTCAATCCTTTTGCTTAAGTTTCATTTCTGGCGCAATTATGCCGAGATTAACGATTAAGCGGACATTCAGCAGCGAAAAGCGCGAAATAAATTAACGCCTCACTTTTGAATTCCCTCGTTTGGTTACTTTTGTGCAAGGACAATCCGCGATGGCAAGCAAGTATGCGCCCAGAATTTTATTCTTGGTTTTGGGCGTTGCACTACTTTGCTGCAATCAATGGTTCAGCACGCTGACCGTTGTCATTAGGGATAACGCCGAGCCGCCACGGATCGACTATAGCACTAGCAAAGCGCGTGAGCTCGCAAAAGCAACGCCAT
>JANRMD010000069.1:0-3075 GCA_033761895.1 Pirellulaceae bacterium
GTCGCTTGTTGTGATCTTGGATTTACCGGAGCGCGGACGTCCTCGTCCGCTTGCGGCACCATCAGTCCAAGAACGCGAATTGATCTTACTCGCCTTCTAAGCCAAACCAAAACGGGTTGTGTTTGCATAAGCGGCGGGCTCAGCGGACGAGGACGTCCGCGCTCCAGAAAACCGGACAAGCGGAATGGAACATCGACAGGCACCCCCTGGAAACCAATTGCTTTGAAAGTGAGTGACATTGGGCGTCCTCGCCCGCTGAACCCGCTAGGTGCAACTCAGGTTTCAGGATCGATGATCTGCACAGTCGTCGGTTTGTGATTCAGCGTTCTATGAGCTACGTCCAGGATGTCCTGCTGACTCACGGACGCGAAACGTTCGAGAATCACGTCCAGCGGCTCGTAGGCCCGCCGAGTCAACCAGGATTGCCCGAGTGCGAACAAGCGGTTGCTGGGGCGTTCGTCCGAAAGGATCAATCCAGCCTGAATCTTGTTTTTTGCCAATTCAAGCTCCTTGCGTGTCACACCATTTTTAAGCACGTCCTCGAAGACGCCCTGCATCGTCTCTAGATTCTCTTCTGCGTCTTCGGGTGCACAACACAGATAGCCCAGCAAGCATCCGCAATCATCAAACAGTTGGGGCCACAGCGCGGCTGTTTCAGCCCGACCTGTATCAATCAACTCCCAGAACAGCCGACTACCGGAGTCGTCCGCCAATATCGTGCACAGCATGCGGAGCGCATAGCGCTGAGGGTCGTTGCAACTCAGGCCCGGCCAGAGCTTAACGGCGTAGTGTTGATGTGTGGCTTCGCGTTCAATCAACACATCGCTGCTGGCGAAAGTCGGTACGCGATGCTGGCGGGGCGCGGCGCCTGTTGGCCAACGCTCGGTATGTTCTTCAACATAGTCAACTAACTGAGCGAAATCGACTTTGCCGCTGGCAATCAAAAACATATTGTCGCGCGTGTACCGCTCGGTATGGTACTCGCGCATCTGAGCCACCGACATCTCAGAAACCGTTTCCACGGTCCCCAGCACACGCGTTGCCAAAGGATGATTGCCGAAGAACAGCTCCATAGCCTTCTCGAAAGCGCCATACGGTGGCTGATCGTCGTACATCGCAATCTCTTCCAGGACCACTTGGCGTTCGGTCTCGAATTCCTGCTCACCGAGGCTGGGTGACATCAAATCGGTTAGCAAATCGACGGCCTGGGCTTGGCACTCAGGGACAACGGATGCATAGAAAACCGTCGAATCTTCCGAAGTGTAAGCGTTGGATTGAGCCCCCAAGTGATCGATCTCACGATTGACCGCTTCAGCCGACCGTTTACTCGTTCCCTTAAAGACCATATGTTCGAGGAAGTGGCTAACGCCCGCAACTTCGTACTTCTCGTCGCGCGAGCCGGTTTTTACAAACCAGCCTAGTGACACCGTAAATGCCGCCGGATCGCTGAGCGCGATGATCTCTGGACCAGCATCAGTTTTGTGTGTTAGCAGCTCCACTGGGCAACTCCAAGGCTTGTGATCCGACAGTGACTAGAGAGAAATTCTTTGGGCGGTGAGCGTGAAAATACTCAAGTAGCGAGTCGCAAGTCAGGCTATCGATCTGTGCACACAGTTCAACGCGAGTCGGGACTCTACCAAGCGAAAACCAGTCGTTTGCAATCTGGCTGCTACGCCCGGCGGATGACTCCTGCTCCATGACCAGCGAACTCTTCGAGCGGTTCTTCAAGCGTTCGAGTTCGTCTTGGTTGATCCCTTTGCCTAAGGAGTCGATTGTTTCAAGGAGCACATGCAAGGTCTCCTCGGCGCGATTCGTCGTAGTCCCTGCATAACACAGCACACAGCCCTGCGCTGCCAACGAAAAACAGGTCGCAAACACCGAATAAACCAAGCCGCGTTTTTCACGCACTTCGGTAAACAGCCTGGAGCTCATGCCGTCGCTCAGAATGCCCACCAATGCCCGCGCCATGTAGTAATCCTTACTCTCATAGGGAGCGCAATCATAGGCCAGGGCAAGGTGCGTTTGATTGGATGCATGGTCTGTGTGACTGCTGCCGAATCGAGGTTGCAAAGGTGGCAACTGAGGCTCGACCGGGCCCGACCAATCACCCAGCGATCGCTCAACGGACTTGCACAGTTCATCCCAATCGAAGTTCCCAGCAACCGCCAGGATACTGCCTGAGGGATGATAGTTGTTTTGGAAAAAAGCGTTTAAGTGCGACGGCTCAATGGCAGCCAAGCCTTCGCGTGTCCCCTGCGAGATACGCCCATAAGGAATCGGAAAGCGAAAACGCTTGAGCTCGCTAAAGCAACGATGAGCCGGTTCGTCTTCGAGAGCTCGCAGATCCTGCATGCCCAATTGTCGTGCGTCGTTCAATTGATCTTCTGGTAAGTGCGGCCGACGCACGAGATCGCTGTACAGTTCAATCACCCGAGGCAAAGCCTTGCTCGGCATCGCGCAGCTGAATGAGGTGTGGTTGGTGGTGATGGAGCTACCACGATCCACTCCAAGACTATCGAGCTCTTCGAGAAACTCGCGACTATCGAGCTTCCCGCATCCGCGTTGACTCATCTCGCAAGTCACACCCGCCAGACCGTCGAAACCGCTTGGTTCATAGCAGGTACCCGCTGGTAACAAGAACGTAAACGCTGCCGAGCGCAACCACGGCATGTGCTCACCGAGCAACACGAGTCCGTTTGGAAACTGTCGGTGCAGCAATTCTTGATTCATTGAGTGGTTCTTTGAAAAATGGGATACGTGTCGCTCGATCAAGCCGGGGCGTCGTGGCGGAATGCGTCAAGCACTTCGAGTAATTTCGTAGCGGAATGCGTCAAGCATTTCGAGATTATTGCCGCGACTCTCCGAAAGCCTTGACGGCTTCCGCTACCCAATGATCAGCAAGCCCTCAAGCATTTCGAGTCGCTTGGTAGCATACACGTGAATCCTTCGGTGTAGAACGGCGTGGAGCGGTGCCCCTCCGAAAGCCCTGACGGTTTCCGCTACTTTCACTCTCGCGACTTACTCACCACTCTTCTTTGACTTCGCAGGGGCTTTGGCTTCAGATTTGGTCGAACT
>JANRMD010000070.1:0-19639 GCA_033761895.1 Pirellulaceae bacterium
GAAGAGCGTAGTGAAGCGACCAATTTTTGATTTAGGGTAAAACTGATTTGGGTGGCACGCCCTGAGTCTTCGAAGGGCGTGAAGTGCTGTCGTCGAACCACGCCCTTCGAAGACTCAGGGTGTGCCACCCGGATGACCCTAAGTTGGACAATGCAATGCGCTCAAGCTTAGCAAGACAAGAATAACTATGGACTATATCGCTTGGTTGATACCGTTGGGACCGCTGGTGGCGGCCGTGATCGGTAGCGTGATCGCTTATCTGAATCCTCGTGCGAGCTCCGCACACCTGGTCACCTGGATTGGGTTGACGGTGTCGGCATGCGCATCCCTTTTGTGTTTGATGCGCATCGAAGTAACTCCAGGCTTGATCGTAGGCGGCTACAGCTGGCTCGATTTCGCGAACATGCGAGTTCCCATTTCGTTGCAGTTGGATGCGACCAGTTTGGTGCAGATTTGTGTGGTGACCGTAGTGGGAACATTGGTCTCATACTACTCCGCAGGTTACATGCATGGTGATAAAGCTTATGCCCGCTTCTTTGCAATCTTCAGCGCGTTCGTGTTCTGCATGACGATGTTAGTGCTGGCTGACAACCTCTTGGTACTTTATATGTTCTGGGAAGGGGTCGGTCTGTGTAGCTATCTGATGATTGGTTTCTGGTACGAACGTCCGTCCGCGGCCAAAGCTGCGTTGAAGGCTTTTACAATCAACCGGCTGGCGGACACCGGCTTCCTGTTTGGCATCTTGTTGCTGTGGTTGGGAATTGGTCAAGTGACCACCGCCGAGTCGGGGATTATCTCGCGTCTGGATTACAAAGTCATTTTCGATGCGTTGCCAGCTTTGGCAGCAGCCCATCCCGATTTGCTGTTCATGGTGGCTGCCATGTTGCTGCTCGGGGCGGTCGGTAAGTCGGCTCAGTTCCCACTGCACATCTGGTTGCCGGACGCGATGGAAGGTCCGACACCTGTGAGCGCGTTGATTCACGCGGCGACGATGGTGACGGCTGGCGTTTACTTGATGTGCCGCATGTCGCCGCTGCTGGTGTTGGCTCCAGGAGTACTGGTGTTCGCGGGTTGGTTGGGTGCAATCACGGCACTGCTGGCTGCTTCAGTTGCTTTGTTCCAAGATGATTTGAAGCGAGTGTTGGCTTACTCGACGGTCAGCCAACTCGGCTACATGTTCATGGGCATCAGTTGTGGTGCTTCGAATAATCTGATGTCGCTGGCCGTAATGGCCGCTCTGTTTCACGTTGCGACCCACGCGTTCTTCAAAGCTCTACTGTTCTTGTCAGCTGGTAACGTAATGCATGCGATGGGCGATGTGATCGACATGCGTAAGTTCAGTGGACTGAAAGGTGTGCTGCCGAAAACACATCTACTGTTTTTGATCGGTGGTGCAGCACTCGCAGGTATTCCGCTGTTGTCGGGCTTTTGGAGTAAAGACGGAATTCTGGGACTGCTTATAAGTGCTCAAGCTGAGGACTCTCCTTATGCGTTCTCATTCCAAGTTTTCTTCGTCGTCGGTTTGATCACCGCAGGTTTGACAGCGGTTTACACTAGCCGGGCCTACTGGCATACGTTCCAGGGCAAGGAAGTTTTCCCGAAAGAAGCGGGGGATCATCCCCACGAAGCGACGACCCCGATGCTTGTCCCCTTGGCTGTGCTTGCAGTGGGCAGCGTGGTCTTAGGACTCGCCATCGGACCAACTGGCATACTGGAAGGTTACTTGCATGAGATTCCACACTTGCCGGTCGTCGAGCACGCGGAGCATCACACTTGGGTGTTGATCGCCAGTGCAGCCGTCGCCCTAGCAGGCGTTGTAGTGGGTTGTTTGTCGGCAAAACAAGCTTGGACATTCCGTTCGGCAGGTGCTGTGGGGCAGAGTTTCTCCTCGGCTGGCAAGAGTCGTTTCTACATGGATGAAATGATGGCAGGCATGTTCGTTCGGCCGCTCGAGTTCATTTCGGCTCGGCTGAGTGAGTTGGATCTGCAAGGCATCGATGGCCTTTGGCGAAATATTGTTGAGTTGCCGAAGAAGGCCGGTTGGGCCTTTAGTTTCATGCAACGTGGGCAGTTGGGTGGCTATTCGCTGTTGATGGCGGTTGGCTTGGTGGCGTATCTCTTGCTGCTCTCGTTTGGCAAATAGGATCGGAATCGATGTTGATCTTGGCTTTAATTGGAATTCCGTTAGTAGGCGGTAGCGTTCTGCTAGGTATGCGATCGAGCGGCATGGCAGATCGCGCCCGTGAACTACTGGCGCTTTTGATCGTCGCGATCAGCTTGGTGCTGGGCGTTATGGTCACCTATCAAGTCTCACAAGCTACACCGATTGGCGAAGCGAGCGTCGCACCACGCATTGAATTCAGTCCAGAATGGATGCGATTCAAGTTGGCGGCGGCGTTGGCGACAAACTCCGAAGGATGGCAATTAAGCCTAGGTCTGGATGGCATCGGTGCCACCATGGTCTTGCTGACTTTGATTGTTGCAGCTGTTGTCATGGTTATCTCGCAAAGCACCGTGACCAAGGATCGAGGCGATTACGCTTCGTGGATTTTGATCGCCACGGGCGGCTTGCTACTTGTTTTTGCTTCCATGGACTTGCTGCTGTTCTACATCGGTTTTGAAATCACTTTGATTCCTCTGTTCGCGATGATTGCGGGCTGGGGAAATGCAGATGGCTTTGCAGCAGCGAAACGCTTTGTGTTGTACACACTATTGGGAAGTATCCCGATGGTGATTGGTCTGTTCGGGATCTGTGAGCTTTATCGTGGTGAAGGTGGCTGGTCCGTTCACATGCCTACACTCGCCGCCCAAGCAGCCACGCTGGAACTGACCACTCAGCAAACCAACTTGCAAGTTTGGGTGTTTGCGTTGCTCGTGCTTGGACTTGGGATCAAGACCGCGATCATTCCGTTGCACACCTGGTTACCGTCGACCTATGCTGCTTCGCATCCGACGACGACTGCATTCTTAGCCGCTGTCGTTTTGAAGATGGGGTTGTTTGGATTCGTGCGTTTGGTGTTGCCCTTTACGCCACAAACTTGTGCCGAACTCGGGCCTGGTTTATTTGGTTGGTTGGGCGCGATAGCGATTGTTGGTGGCGCTCTGGTAGCGTTGGCTCAGAAAGACCTCAGCCTGATGTTTGCTTACAGCAGTCTGTCACACGTGGGCTTTATTACCATCGGTTTGTTCTCGCTGAGCGATGAAGGGATTGGCGGCGCGACGCTGCAGATGTTCAACCACGGCATTACAACCGTGGCCATGTTCTTGCTGTTGGCTTGTATGCTGGTTCGTCGGCCAAGTCTAAGGCTGGATGAAGAGGCCGGTGGGATGTCGACGCAGTTCCCACGACTTGGCTTTTTCACCGTGTTCTTTATCACGGCAGCGGCGGGTATGCCTGGCCTGAACAACTTTGTCGGCGAACTGCTGACGTTGTCCGGCATGATGACCACGCGCCCAGCGGTTACTGGCTTGGCCGTGTTTGGAGTTGTGCTGGGTGCTTGGTATTCGTTCCGGATGTTGCAGTACGTGCTGTTCGGTACACATGAGAAAGGCCGCACCAAGAGTCGTGCATCGAGCAACGTTGCAACTGTCACGACTGATTTACCAATTGAGCACAAAGCGGTCTTTGGCTCGTTGGCACTTCTGTGTTTGTTTATCGGAGTGATGCCGAACTTGGCGATCGGATTGTTTAAGTCGGACGTTGAAGGGATTGCCAAAGTGTACGATAAACAAGCAGGTACCGAGTCCGCTCAACGAATATTGAAATCGCAGCCGCTTGTACAAACTGCGTCGCTTGAATTGGAAGTAGAAGAATGAGCCCTTCAGAGCTAGTAAAACAACTTGAAGTCGTCATGCCTGCAAACGTTTTGTTGTTGGCTGGTGTGGTGGTATTAACGCTCGGGTTATTCGGCCAGTTGGCAACCAACCGAAACATATTGGGCGGTGCGTCGATCATCGGCATGATCTTGGCATCGTTTTTTGTTTACTCGATGACGCCATCTGAATCGCCAGCCATGGGTTTGTTCGAGTGCGATCGATTGTTTATATCGTCATGCTGGTTGACATTGCTGGGTGGTGGCTTGGTCATGTTGATTGGTTGGGATTACGTTCCGACTCGGCATGTTTCAGAATACTACAGTTGCGTGTTGTTCATGCTCTCAGGCTTGATGTACACCGCAGGTTCAACGGATTTGACATCGCTGTTCCTCGGTTTGGAGTTGATTAGTATTCCAACAACCGTGTTGCTCGGCGTGGTCAGTTCCAAGAATTCGGGCCGCGAGTCAACCCTCAAGTACTTTACGTTGAGCGCCTTTGCCTCGGCGATTTTCCTGTTCGGTTGTTCTTACCTGTATGGTGCAGCAGGCAGCACGTCATTGGATGCGATTATCTCGAACGAGAACAATCTCGGCTTGACGCGAATCGGATTAGCGATTGCGGTTTGCGGTTTGTTCTTTAGGTTGACTGCTGTGCCGTTTCACTTCTATGCGCCCGACGTTTTCGCAGGTGCGAGTTTAGCAGTGGTTGGCGGTTTGTCGTTCTTGCCCAAAGTGGCTGGTGTGGTTGGTATCTACAAACTGCTGGTTGGCTCAACGCCTGATTTTCAGGCAGCTCTAGCGATTGTGCCGTTACTCTTGGTAGCCGCGGTGGCGACGATGACGCTGGGGAACTGTGCAGCGCTACGGCAAACATCGATTCGTCGCGTTTTGGCGTATTCAGGCGTGGCTCACAGCGGATACTTGCTAGCTGGTCTAGCGTGTGTCGTTGTACTGGGCCAAGGCGCAGCGATTCTGACGGACTACTTGTCGGCTTACGCCGTGATGACTCTGGCGGTGTTTGCTGTGTTGACTGCGATTGAGCAACCGCAAGCAGCTACACAATCGGACAGTCTAAAATTGTTTAATGGTCTTTATCAACGCAGTCCGTTCTTGGCGATTGCTGCCACGATTGCTTTGCTAAGCCAAATCGGTTTACCGCCGACGGCAGGATTTTGGGCGAAGTTGCAAGTGTTCGCCTCAGCTATCGGTGCTCATCGTTTTGATTTCCAGGTCGTGGCCTTCATCATGGCCATCAACGCAGCGATTGGCGCGGTGGTTTATCTCTCGTTCGTCAACCGCATGTTTTCGAAGCCCGATTCGGATGCAACTGAAGTTCGCAGTGCGGGCTTTGCACCTGGGTTGGCTTGCGTTGGCTGTTCAGTGTTGACGATTCTTTGGTTCTTCTTTCCGTAATGAGCGTTGCGAGGCATCACGGTGGCCCAAAGCAGTGAACCAGCTACGCTAGCCGAGAAGGTTCAATTGGCATTTGTTGAGGCTAGTTACCGTGTTATTGATCGCGCACGTGCGGCAAATACCGAGGTAGTCATCTGGCGTGATGGAAAAATCGTGAGGCTGACTCCCGATGAAGCAGCCCAAGAATTAGCTGCAAACTTAGCTGCAACAGGAGCCGAAAAGCGCTGCGAGAGTTCCTAATGTGGAATCCACCATGAATCTCAATACTCTGAAGGAGTTCCGTCATTCAGCCCAGGGTTGCGCGCGGAGCGAGCTACCCTGGGAACTACCAGAGCGCCGCATTTACCCCAACGGGGTTGCGTATCTAAACCAACGCCTGACGAAACCCCTTTGGGGTAAAATACTTCGTTACGAAGGTAACCCAGGGTAGCTCGCTATGCTCGCAACCCTGGGCTATAAAGCGCAACTCCTTCGGAGTAAATACAGTGCGCTCATTCTTAAGTCAAAATGACGCTCTAAGGCCACCTGATTGATTCCCAGAAACTTGAATCGCTTGCTTTGGTGGAATGATTAAGCTGACTGGTAGGGGCTGCACTGTAATCAATGCGACTGTACCACGGCAGCGAGTTCGTTGGGGGAACGACCAAAGATGAAAAGACTTCCGCCGTCGCCGAAGTCAAACTCCAGTTGTTCTTCATCAACAATTTGGGCTACGAAATCATCGATGGAATCTTGAATCCAATAACCATGGCCACCGATGCGAGATTCTTCGAGCACCTGGCGATTATTGAGATCGATCGCCTTCTTTAGCTCATCCAACAGATCGTCGGGTACCTTGTCAAAGTGACATCGAAGTAACTGATTTATATCCTGCCAATGTGGAAGGTGCCTTTTAAGTTGAGTTTCGAGTCGAAATAGCGGTCGAGCTTGGAGGGTTGACGGCAATTCGCTCTGGTGCAATTCACTGGTGCTATGCAACAGGACACACGGAGCCGAAGTGGGTTCGGCATCCCACCAGCCGTCAGCCCAGAAAATGGTCAACAGCATTTCTGAGTCAACAGCGAATGGCAGCGACTCATTGAGTGCTGGAGTGACTGGAAGCTGAGCTAAGAAGGGAACAGGTTCTCCGTTTTGTGTCATGGGCCACTCGACGTTGACTGGTAGCCATGGACGTCCGCCGATACGTCCTTGATGCGGAAGTGGTTCGTCGTCCGTTGATGCTACTTTGAAGACGCAGGAAACTCGCTCGGTAGATTCAGCCACTTCTCGCAATTCAGCTAGGCTTGGCGGAGTAACCACGGGTTTCTCTGTGGTTCGAATATCATCTTCAGGTAGCGGACTATCTTCATCCAGGCGTCGACGCAGGCTTGGTGCACCACCGAGCAAGAACAGATGGGGTGTATCGAGCACAAGTGGTTCGCCTGATACAACTCGCGACAGCAGCAGTTGCAACTGAGCATTGGAATCAGGGGCTGGGATGTCAGCGACCTTGCGTGTTTCAGTCATGGACAGCATGCGTTTTGCTTCAGCCACCGCTTCGGTTGTTATGGGCCTGTGCACAATGCAGATTCCACCATTGCTTAGATTCAACAAGTTGGCCGTACTGCCATTCAACCTTAGGGCGAGCTCTTCACTGCGTGTTGGCAAACAGGCCACAAAACTACTGCCTGCGGTAAGCAGCATAGGTTCGTTAGGTTGGCAGCGTAGGCGATCAAAAATCGGTGACGGTAAAGTACATTGCCCCGCGGGCTCGCGATCGTCGACGATGGCCCGAGCCGAACCAGACCAATCGACTCGTTTGGTATCTTCTCCGCAAATCCTAGGCAGTATCAAATCGATGCCAGAGACCAATGGTCCGTCGCTGCTACCCATCACTGGGTTCGATTTCCAACCATTGGCTTGCAATTGATCGACGCACATTTGCAACTCTTGCATCTCATTGTCGAGGATGACCTGCGGTGCATTGAGCTCGACGAGTTTTCTTAGTCGGTTGCTGCGATTGATGACACGACGATAGAGATCGTTTAGATCTGAGGTCGCAAAGTTTCCGCTATCGAGCAAAATGAGTGGACGATAATCGGGAGGAATGACATAGACGTCCTGTTGAATCAAGCTGTTCACGTCGAATGGAAGTTTCTTATCGCATGCTTCAAGCAACTTCTGAATTGCCATAGCTCCCTTCGCAATGCAGGTTGGATCGTCCGAGGGTACAACTTGCAATTGTTGATTGACACCGGCTTGCCATCCAACGATCGACTCGATGACTGCTGAGTCGAGCCCCAGCACTTGGCTGAGGATCGGTTGTTCTCCGATTCGGAAGACAATAGGCACAATCGGAGCAGCCAGCTCGAAGCGAGCGGCCCGTTCTCTGCGAGCGTGGGATTCAGGGCCAAAGGTCTTTTCGCAAAAGAGTCCTTCCTTTTCGGGCCGATAGCTGCGGTAGTTGATGGTCTCCGGCTTGCGGATTGTGCGCGGTGCAGTTTTTACAAACCAATCTCTGGTGGCCGGCGCGATGCGCAGCGCGATCCCGTTGTCGCGAACTTCGCAGTCGACGGCGAGTCCCATGAGGCGCAGTTCTTCGGTAATCATGAACAGCGATTCAGAACCGCCCCATTCGGTCTCCAAGGGAAACGTAAGGCTTCCCTCATTTAGTTCACGGAGTTTTGTGCGGTTGAGTGTGTCATCGCATTTGAGGCTCGCTAATTCAAACGCGATCGCTGGGAATTGATTTTCGAGCAGCCAAGCAATCTCGGTCGCGGTGACTTGTTGGCCCCGGACACCCCGGCCTTTTAATGGCATGAGCGATATCAGGCTATAGGGGCCGATACTGCGAGCTTCCACGGTGTCTCGCACGGATGGCGACTGACGGTGGACATTTACGAGTCGAATCGACTTGTCAACAAACGACGCGTTCACTGTTGGAACGATTGCGTCCACGGTTTGTTGATGTTCATCGACCGGCATTTGATCGTCGTCGACGATATCGACAACCGCAACTGAACTGCCATCAATTTCTACAATATCACCCACCGCGATTGGATCGCTGCGCTTGAGTGAGATGATCACTCGATCGATGAGTCCAGGTTCGGTGTACTTAGGTCGACTGCGAATATTCTCTCGAATGACCGAAGCCACCACATAGCCATCATGTTCAGCATCAAAACGCGAACTGCTGTCGCGAACTTGCTGCTCTTCAGCATCGCCAAGAATGGCAGCCAGCAGCGAAGCTTCACGGGATGCGACAGCTGGCGAAAGTGGACTAATGGCGCTTATTGCAATTAGGTCTGGCGTAACTGCAGTGCCAGGCAAAACGACTCCGTCTTGATCCAGGTGTTTCGCGTCAACATCCTCTAGGAACGGGTTGTCACGAGTAATCCGTGTGTTGCCTCGAGAGCTGGAATAGAACTTGAATTCAACCGACTTCGCAATCTCAGCGGTGAGTGATGGACCGACAAGTCCTTTGCGCAAGGTCACGCCATTTGCTTTAGCGCTCACATACGATCGCAAATCGGCGCGAGATTCGGTCAAGGAATCGTCCTGTTGAGTACGGCTGCATTGAACATCATTCATTCCATTTTAGCTTGACTTTTGCAAATCGTTACTGCGAGCACCCTAAAAGCAGTAGACTCTCGCACCGGCTTTGCGAAAAATTCTGGCATGCTACCGCAGCCCTGTTCCAAAGTGTTGCGATACAAACTTAGTGTCCGTGTTCCGACAACCTCGACTCCGAGCTTGCCATGATTACCAGTGACAACCGTAGCAACCCCGTGACACCAATCGAATGGAGCGCTCAGCTTTTACATCGAAACCGATTTCGGAGAAGCCCTTGACGAAGTACGGACTTAGCCCCTACGTCGAGAGCTGCAGAAAAAAATCGGATCTGCGATTCGTGAAGTGAGCCGTGTTCATTCACTGGAACGAGAGCAAACAGCCAGGACTTATGAACATGACAAGGAGAATCGTGAATCCTTCCGAATTCAGGCAGTACCTCGAGTTAAACTAATTCGGGATATCGTTTGCGGCGACAAGCCATTCGATGGACTGCATTTGATTCGAAGATGCGTTTAGAACCAAAAGCGCATTACTCTTTGGATCAACGTTTAATACAAGGCTCGGGACTGCAGACTCAACTGCAGTTTCAGCCTTGGACGTTTCTAGTGATCCTTCAAGGTTGAAAAGCAACCAGTAGGCGGAAACGTACTTGATTGGGATCTTTCGGTCGCAATGAGGATTGCGTATCAATTGTGACAACTCTTGCACTGCTCGGTCGAGCGTTCCAAAATCTTGAGCGTGTAAAATGATTTGACCATCCGCATCGATACTTGTAGAAACAGGCAATTGCAGGCGAGAAAGAGGAATGACAAGCTGCTGAGGAAACGGGCCAGCGTCCAGAGCTTGCGTCCAACCGTGCGACTCGTCTCGCCATACGCCGAATTTCTCGAGAAAATCGTGAATCTCTTGACGCTCGCCATCGGTGCACAACAGCTGTAGTTGATTTTCTTCTAACTTAACCTTGACCGAAAATTCGTCTTTATTGACAACATGAGTTCCAATGTGAGTTTCAATTTCGGTGGCCGACCTAATGTCGGCACTACGCTTTCGATTGGCAAAGGCGTGTCGGATCATTGCGGCGACTTTTTCCGATGATATCGAACGAAGTTGAATCGTACGAGACTGGCGTTTTCCAGGCTCGAGCTTGCCAAGTAGTTCGACCACAACCTTATGTTGCCTCCACGAGGCGGTCAGGGTGATTATGCGATTCTGCTCATCTACTTTGCGTCTTTGGGTACTCGTGAATTCAGGTGAATCAGCAAGCAAATCGGAAAGCCTTTGTGGGTCGACCGACCGGAGCGTATACTCCCGCGTGATCAAGGTCTCGTCCGTGAAATAGGTAGGCTGATTTGCGGCATCTGTCACGAATCTTAGAAAGGCGTCCATCGCTGCGATCTGCTGTGGCAGTGCAATTACGGTGACAGTATTGTCTTGTGAGCCTTCTGAAATTTGAACATTAAAAGTCTTAGGCGAGGCAGACATCCATGAGGGCGTTAGCTGAGACTGAAATAACAGCTGAAGTTCGGCTAGTCGCAAGAGCTGGCAACGGATGCTCAGCAAGTTTTCTGGATCGGCTTCAAATGTCCGTTCTTCGGCGGCAGCTTCGGCGACTTGCTCTGCCTTGGCGATCAGTGTGCAAATTTGTTTCACGCTCTGCGCTGAATCCACGATTCGAATACCATTGTCGTCAGAATCGCAGTTTTGCCGAGTTGAATGCCCCAGTCGGCTGACGTGACCAAATTGGCTCTTTTGCGACCCCAGTTCCTCAGCGATAGGTCCAGCCTGCACGTATCGCAGTGGGAACTCAACTCGGACGAATTGGTTAGGGAAACACGCCTCAAGCTGATCTAGACTTACCAGTGGAACCGCCGCTGGCGTGACATCCGACAGCTTCATCACCGAGAGCCGATGATCCTTTTGTATGACATTTAAACCTCTCGCGAATAACATGCCATTCATAGCATCCATAGCTGCAGCAGGTGATAGCCCCTGCAACCTTGCAATATCGAAGTTGCCGCTTGGCGCGTTCTTCGGGTCGAACGACAAACCAGAAATCGCTGCCAGTTCTTGAAATCCTTCGGCCCAAGTGACGTTTGCGAAAGTAGACGACGGAGAATTGGATTCAATTGACAAATTAGGCAAGGATATGTTTAGAGATATCGAACCATCTGGAGCAAGGGATAACGACTTCTTACGAGTTGGGCCATCGTTGATTTTAGGCCTTTGAGTGGAAGGATTACCACTGCTCGTGGCTTTCCCATTTCGCCTGTCAGGCTCTACCACTTTCCGCAATGGCTGTACACCTCTATTCGAATTTGTCCCTCTTGAATGCTTGCTCGTTGAATTGACAGCAGGTGCACGTGCGGACGCGGTAGTAGCGTCCGATGTTTGGTCGCCTTCATCCTCTGGAGGCAATCCCGCTCTAATTCTGCTGAATCGTTGGTTGTCGGCATCGATTTGCGATTGGGTTGGGGGAGCATTGCCATAGCCAGGACCGGCGGGTACATAGTTCTGGGAAAAGCAGGCATGGGAAGGAACGAATGCATTTCCGAAAAAGCAACCGCAGACAACACCAAATCGAAACAAATCCGGCAGCATCAGCGATTCACCGTCCGGAAAGGTGGCAGAGATTTTCGGTACCTATCCACCGCTTCGTCAGAGACCGCAGTTCCTTCTAGGTCAACGCGTCGTAACTTAGGTATTGACTTCAATTGCGCGAATGCCGCATCCGTAATTGAAGTCTCGTTTAAAAACAAGAATTCGAGTCGACCGAAATCCTTTAGCAATGCGAGCCCGCCATCAGTTACTTTAGCCCGATTTAGTGACAATACAGTAAGGTTGTCCTTGAGTGGCATAAGGTGCATTATGCCTTCGTCAGTCACTTTCGAGCCCAATAAGAGAATATCCAGTTTTTTAAGGTCTTTCAGATACTCGAGACCAGCGTCAGCAACATTGGGAATGTCGAGTCGCGTGAGCTTGGTCATGTGCGAGATTTGTGGCATACCACGTTCTGAAATTTGCGGTACTTCAAGTCTTTCTAAGTTGAGTGCTTTTAGCGAGGCAAGTCCTCCATCAGTTACCCCAGTCTCATCCAGCCACAGCGAATGAAGACTTGTGATTTTACCTATCGACTTCAGCCCTTCGTCCGTAATCTTCGTTCCAGTAAGCACCAAAACATTCAGGTGCTTGAATTTCGTTAGAAAGTTCAGTGAGCGATCAGTAATGCGAGTGCCGCTTAAGTTGAGTGCGCTTAGGCGAGGAAGTGACTTGATGTGTGAAAGTCCTTCATCGGTGATGGGCCTATTCTTTAGAGTCAAAGTTGACAAATTGGGCAGTTGCTCGATGTCGGCTAAGTCAGCATCGGAAAACTCAGCACCTTCAAAACTCACAACCAATAGCGGGTTTTCCCGATCACTATCAATCGTAGCGCCGCGTTTCTTCCAGCGCTCGAGGATGGCATCCGCCTCGGGAGTGTTTTCGGCAATGAACTGTGGGCGCGCGGCCGCAAAGGCCGTTTCGTCATAGGGTTGGATATCAATGACCGCAGTTGGCAATGCCTCGCGAAAATGTTGGCTTGACGAAGCCGAAATGTGATTGCTCAACAATTTCAGTTTCTTGAGATTTGGAAGCCAACGCTTGATGTTCTCAAGCCCTGCATCGCTAATTTGCGTTGCCCCAAGATCGAGGGTCTGCAGTTTCGTCAGCTTTTGTAATGGTAACAACTCAGCGTCAGAAATTTGTAAGTCATCAACCACGAGTGACTCAAGGCCTGAAAGCCCTGAGAGGTTTCCCAAGGCTGTGCCGTTAACATTACTTCCAGAGATGCTAAGTGACTTGAGTGCTGTCAGCTTAGCGACGTTGCGCAGCCCTTCGTTCGTAACGCGAGTGTCTTCAATGGTTAGTTCGTCAATAACTTCCAATTCGGTTAGAGGCTTGAGGCTTTTATCAACAATCTTGCGCCCGAAAAAGTTGATTTTCTGGATGGGCATTTGCGGATCATCGTTACGAAACGTAACAAAAGCTCCCGTGCGAACTATCTGTGCAAGAACAGGAGTTCCATCCTTCATTTTTGAATGGTCGACCGGTGGCTGATCTGCCGAAATTGGTTTCGCCTTCGCAGGCTGATTGGCTGGTTTGTTGGTAGTTAACTTGAGATTGGCATTCAGATCCGGCGTCGGAGCAATCGCGCGGACAATGGATTCGTGCTCGATCTCCGCGGTAGCCAACGCATGCTGAATTTTGCCAACACCACTGGAGGTCACCTTTGAACCATTAAGATTGAGCCAGTTTAGATTGAGTTGACGCAAGATGCCAATTGAAGCGTCAGTGACTTGCGTCCCACCTAGGTTAAGTCGTTTGAGTGACTTAAGGCCTTGAATTCCTACTAGATCTTTATCGGCAACATGAAGGCTCGCGATGCTTAGCGTTTCCAATGTTGTGAGCTTACCAATCCGAGCGAGGCTCGAACCAGTAATTTCTGTCGCGTCCAAATACAACTCGCGTATCTGCTTGAGCCCGGCGAGCTGTTCGATCGCTTCATCGTCAATTGAACTACCTGCAAGATCTAGCCTTTGAACATCAGAGATTTCGCCAATCTTCTTCCAAGCGTGGAAATCGGCGGACCGGACCCTGATGGTGTTCAGTTCATTCGCTGCGTCAAATTGGACCTCTACGCCATTGCGTTGCAACTCGTTGACTAAGGCGTCACGATCCGTTTTAGTTCGATCGTCGACAGCCTTGCAAATCAATGGGGAAAACACGGTCCAGAAAATGGCAGGCAATAAGATCTTGTTCATCTTGGTTGCAACCTCGGTAGTAGCAAACGTGGAACTAAGAAGCTGAACACCCAGGCAGGATGCCTAGGCTACGACCGTTCGATCATCCACTAGCACCCTTTGGCGAATTTCTTCGCCGGCGGTCTGTAATCACTTAGGCTTTGATTGCCTTACGTCGCATCCTCAGAGAGGCCGCAGCTAATCCCAAAATTACGAGCCACGACGACGGTTCCGGAACGGTAGCATTTGTTGGAACGATATCTAAGCTGCTTGAGAAATAGATTGAAGTGTTCGACCCTGGATCGGTTTGGGTTAGATAAAAACCGGATGTTGGTGCCGTTTGGCTAAGTGTCATCTTGACGATTGCTTGTTCATCCACGCCTACAGTTAGCTTCCAAGCTAATGCCATCGACACGTCATCTTCCGAGCCTAACGGGACACCGTTGGAGTTGTCCAGTAAACTATTTGCAAAATTGACATAGATATCACCAAACACAAATCCTGGCTCATCGATCTCCCAGCTTAGACCTGAAGGCTGCGTTCCATTCACGGACCCGAATTCGTTAAAAAATGTATTGATTGCAGAGTCAATGTCATGATCGACAAAGAATCCGAAGTAATATGTCCCGGGGCTATTGAACGTAGCGGTTACCGTCCCCAATCCGGTGGTCGTATTGAAAGCGGCAAGATTTACGATGCCAGGCAACGGTGGTAAACCATCGACATTGATTTTGTAATCCGCCAGCAAGACTCCAGCTTGACTGGCTGCACTGCACATGGAGCAGGCGATAAAGGCCAGTGCTAAGATTAGATTTTTCATATTGATACCTCGTGCTAATTCTTTACTGCGTGTTAATTCAGGCCTGACAAACTTATAGTGGATTGGGGACTAAAACGGTGGCAACGTTTGAGTTTGAGGATGCAATCTGATTGACCACCGATTGAACTGCGTACTGGTAGGTTTGACCATTGGTCACGGTAGTGTCTAGGTAGATTCCAGTTAGCGAGGTTCCGATCTGGGCGAAGTCTCCTCCGCTAGCCAACTTTCGGAATATCTTATAGGTGCTGCTTCCAGCAGTTCCCGGCCAGGTAAGGTTGACCTTGCCTGGCTTGGCACGAGCAGCGAGCCCAGTAACGGATAGCGGGCATGTTCCGACGCTGAGATCAAAAAGAATCGGCGGCTCAAGAACTCCAGGAGCGCGTGTGAATGTGACTTTTACTTCGATGAATCTGCCTGATTGTAAGCCACAGAATGATGCACCGTTTGTCAAGTTCGAGCTGAAGTTCTTGATCGGCAGGCTGGCTAGTATATCGTCTGCACGAACCTGAACGTTGATCGCTGTATTGGCTGGTTCGAGGCTATGCCAATTCACAGATCCCCAAGTTGCTCCGGTCCGACCTGAGTCAAAGACGACTGACCAATTTCCCGTTTGAGTTGTCTGCCCGAGGAACTGTTGGCCCGAGGCATCTGAATAAGTATAAGGTGCGTCCCCAGTTGGCAGTGTTCCAAGAGGAGTTCCGTCAGACCCTTTGTATTTTGAAATGCGATCGTCAGGATGGTTTACGATCCACACATCGCCATTTGCATCGACAATCGCACCGCGTTGATCACCACTGGTTGCTCCAGGTTGCGGTGCCTTGGACCAGATCACTGTTCCCGATGGCGAGAACTTGGTGCAGCCTCGCGTTGAGCCAGAAACGTTGCTGCCAGACACAAAGATATTACCTGCAGGGTCGGTACTGATTCCGTAGCAATCCATGGGGAATGCCGCAGGGTAGGAGAACGAGTGCGTCACCGGATCAAATTTTGAAAAAGTTCGAGCACCTGAGAAACTTGCTTGGTAAACTCTCAATCCGGTTCCGTCGTTGCCTAATGCGATACCATAATCGCTCCAACCACTATGAGTGTAAACGTTAGTTACCAAATTCGTAGTTGTATCTAACTCCAACAAATTGTCATTGATCGATGCGCCCCACAGTCGCCCTGAACCATCGACAACTGAGCCATATGGAGTGTTTCTCCCTACCGATATAGGCCCTGCAAGAACATGTCCATCTGTAGGGTCAAGCTTGTAGTATTCTCGAGAATTAAATAAACCGACCCATATGCTTCCATCAGGCGCGAGAGAGAGGGACCTTCCCAGACCATTATTGGGTCCAACTCGAACCAACCATGCAACGCGCTCGTCAGCCAATTCCGACTGATCAGGAAAGCCATTGCCATTGGTGTCCACCAATGGAATGATCTCCGAAGGATCGATAACACCATTACCGTTGCTATCTGTCGAGGTATCGATCACCCCGTTTCCATTTCGGTCGATGCCGCCGGTAAACAAGATCTTCATGACGGAAGCGGGCCTGCCATCGAAGTGGCGGTTGGCAACATAGACATTTCCCTCGCCGTCCACGGCGGTTCTCGATGGCGCCGGACCCGCAAAAGCGCCGTGAGGTCCCGGCGGCGCAAACCAAGTTCGATAGCGAGCGAGCTCTTTGCCTGGCCTTGAGACCCCATTGGAATCCGTAAACTGAGTTGTGTCGAACTTTGACTCGGTATCGTCACCTGCATTTGCAATCCATAAGAATGGAAGCGGAACAATGGCGTTAACGGGATTCAACTGGAGTTGATTCGGAATGTCATGGTTGACATTGAAGAATATGCCTAAATCGAAATCTGCGTTGGTCGTGTAGGTCTTGGACTGCCCGATAGCCGCTGAAGATAAATTCAGGAAAGCGATTAAGCTCATCCCGAATGCTAGGCCACGACTGAAGATCCGCTGGGAAAGATCATGTTTCACGTTAGTCACTCCAAATAAGTAAGTATTCAAATGATCCGGTGGCGCGATCTGTGGAATACTCGATTGAGTTGCGGGAACTACGTTATTCAAGTCAGGGTCAAATCCTACCGATTGGCCAAAGCCAAATAAAGCAAATTCTTAAATTTTTTGGCAATTTTCCGTCAATTTCCTCAAGCCCTACTTGCGAGCTAGTTTATCGCCCTCCGCAAGGGCCTGTCGGTTTCTAGTGCCTCAAGCACGGCCCAAAACGTAGGCTACATAGCCGCCGAATAGCATTTTGCTTCAATGGAGTTTCTGCATCTAATTTGTGCTTATACTTGTGCGCAACTCGGCTTCGGCCCCTCGTTCCCACCGACTATCACACCAAGGAGATCCACTCGTGAAAAACCTCTCGGTACTTTTCTCACTAACCTGTGCGCTGCTTTTCGCACCTGCGATTGCTCAAGAGAAACCCCAAGACAAACCTAAGCCGGTTCGTATGGGCTGCGGCTTGATGACTTTTGATACGGTCCCCGGTTGGGGATTGCGGCCAGATGGTAAGTCAGCGATTGGCCCAACCCACGGATCGGTGGTCATCGACAAAGCCGGCAACATCTATACCAGTGCCAATGCGGGTGTCTTTGTGTTTTCCCCCGAAGGCCAAGTAGTGCAGTCGTACTTGGGCAATGAGTATTCGAATATCCACGATATGGAAATACGCGACGAAGGTGGTACGGAGTTCATCTACGGTGCGCGCAACGCAAACGCGGAAGGAATCAAGTTCAACGCGCGTAGCGGAGAGATAGTTTTGCATCTCGGCTTTCCCAAAGAGTCTGGCTTGAACTTGGATAAGTTCAATCCAACCGCGATCACGGTCGCACCCAACGGCGACATCTTTCTGTCCGATGGATACGCGAGCAATCACATCTTCAAATTCGACAAGACGGGCAAATACTTGATGCACTTCGGCAAGAAAGGCAATGGCGAGAAAGAGTTCAACACGGCCCACGGGATGACACTTGATACTCGCTACACACCTGCTCGACTGCTGATCTGCGACCGCAATCATCAACCTAAAGGACGCTTGGTGCATTATTCACTGGAAGGTGAGTTCATCGAAGAAGTTATCACAGGTCTTGGAATGCCAACTTCCGCAGCCGTCCAAGGAGACTATGTTTCCGTACCCGACCTGCACGGTCGCGTGGTTATTCTCGATAAGACCAACACCATCATGGCCGTGCTTGGTCATAATCCAGATCCGGCCAAAGGCGGCAGTTACAACATTCCTCAGGAGCAATGGATCGAAGGAGTATTCAGCGGGACACACGGATCCTACTGGGATAAAGATGGCAATCTGTACGTTCAAGACTGGAACGTTTCTGGCCGGATCATGAAGTTAGTGCGAGTGAAGTAGTTTCTGGGCGCCGGTAAAACAGACTGGCGCAACAGACTGGCATCACAGTCAGTGGCGCCACCGAAACTTGCCGTGACTGAAAGTCAGTTAGAGGCCAATCCCGAGCGCGCTAACGCCAAGCCCGCTGTTACTACCGTCCAGCCCCGACAACTGCACTGCGGCCGGGCGTTCGGTAATCAGCGAAACCGAACTGGAGATATCACCGTTTTTGAAGAAGAACGGTGATATCCAGCTGTTGGTAGAGATGGGTATGCTCACTTTGACCGTTACAAACGGTGTCTCCTCCTCGATGGTCGTCGGTGAAATTGCGACTTGAGCGTTCTTGATCTTCGCGGATAGCAGCAGTTCCTTCGCCCCTTGGATTGCTGCAGCAGGTTGGGCACCAGGCATGATCCCAATACGCGCCCCTTCATAGGCCGCAGAGTCCGCACTGTGCTTGAGCATGGCCACTCGCGACAGCTCAAGAAACGCTGCCACCAGGAGCAAGACAATAGGTATCACTAAGGCGAGTTCAACCAGAACAGCCCCGTGTCGGCGTTTCATGTTTCGAATACGTTTTTGCACAATCGAAATCCCTACCGCGTTAGCAGGACGGGCAGCCGCTTGGCGATGTCCTGGACGATCGCTCGGATTTGTGTCGCGCTGTTGGCAAAATAGGCTTTCCCATGCCCAACCTGGGTAAGCCTGTTTAAGCGTTCCATGTCCGCTTCGTTGGAGATCCCAATTGCGTACAGCATCATTTGCGCTTTGGCTGCTGCTTGGGCGGCACCGATTGCATCTAAGCCAAAGTTCTCTTTTCCGTCGGACAGCAACAGAATAACTCGCGATGCCCAAGGTCGCGCCGACCGCGCATTGGATAGCTGAATGATCGCACTTTGGATTCCGTCAGATAAACTGGTTAAGCCGCCCAAGTAAGCCTGACCATGTACGGCCGTCGCGGCTTCAATTTGTAGATAGCTCTCGGTGAGTGGCACATTCAACAGTGAAACACTATTGAAAGTCGTCAAAGCAACTCGTTCTTGCAAAGCTGACTCGCGAAACTCATTCAGCATAGCAGCGATTCCCGACTCAGCCGTTCGCCACCTCGCAGTAATCGGGACCATTATCGGCAATCGCAGCAGCCCTTCGCCCGAAGTGGCTTTATCCAAAGGAGCCAACATAGATTCCGAACAGTCTAAAACGATCGCAATATCTAGATCCGCTTGCGATGCCGATGCTTCCTTCAGCGGTCGAAAATAGGTCGGGACTCCAAAACTGGGGAATAACATCGGAATCGACTTCGCCGTTCGCTCAAAGTAGCCCGCGCGAAAATGGACCGCGTTAGGCTGCTGGTCGCGAGTGTAGATGTATTGCTCCGCAGCCGAAAAACGCTGTGCGGCAGTGAACTCAAGATCACCGATATCAATATCAACGACTTGGCCAGCGACCTTGTTGGCGACCGACAAGCGTTGAGCGGCCAGGTAGGCCTCACTTCTTTTTCCAGTATCCACCAACGCGTGACAAGCGGCTCGCGTTGCAAGATCTGTTGAAATCTGAAGCTCTGCCCGCGTGTATTCCATGTAGACCACGTTGATCGCGTAAGAAGCGATCGCGCACGCCACCAACAGTACTGCTGCGACAACGATTAAGGCACTACCGCGCCGCCTGGTTGTGCGTCGATAACGAGCGACCTTCTGCGCGACCATCATTGCTCCACCAGAATCGATACGCTTTCAACGAAGTTCCGCTGGCGATAGAACCATGAAGTACCCAGGGAGTTTGCATTAGCAGGCACACTGATGCTGACCGTTAGCAGTTCCCCTTTGCGCAAATTAGAAAGCGAGGGTTCCGAGAGTGTCAGGCTGTACTGTTGAATGCCTCGGGGACCTAGAAAGGCTCGGCATTGGGACTCAAGCA
>JANRMD010000071.1:0-23347 GCA_033761895.1 Pirellulaceae bacterium
GCCAGTACCGCGTCCACCGCAACCGACCAGAGCTACTTGAATGGTATTGTTCTCAGCCGCATGTACATGCATCGGGCGGCTGGCGAGCGCAGTCGCCGCAGTGGCTAGGACGCCGGACGTCTTTACAAAATCGCGGCGCGAGGAATTGGGGATCTCAATCATCGATCTTCTCCGGTGGGTAAAACAGGTAGGGTTGTTAGTTTACTGCTTGCGATGCAATCGCGTCGCTCGAAATATACTGGCAAGATTCGGTTGCCTATTCTTGTTTTCCGCCAACGCGTTCAACTTGAACAGGTTCCGATTTCTCCCAGTGATTTTCCTTTTCTTCATCGGTTGGCTCGCGCAGTGGTCGAACCACGCGGAAGCCAACATGTAAAGCGTCTGTAAGATACCAAATACTTACAGGCGATTGCGGGTCCTGAGCGATCCAGTCTTCGGTGGAACCTTCACGAGCCGCACTACGACACTCGGCAGCCGTTTTGTCCCAACCGCCGCCACGTACGGTACGCGGATAAAGTGTCTTGGGAACAGCCAGCGGATCTTTGGTTTCTTTGCTGATTTCGCCGTAGCCAGCCTCATCGTATTGATCCAGCACCCATTCCGCGACGTTGCCGTGCATATCATGCAGTCCCCACGGATTGGGCTTCTTCTTGCCAACCTTCTTATAGCCATCTTCGGTGTTCGACTTGAACCATCCGTACTCTTCGAGTAGCGCAGGGTCATCGCCGAACGAATAGGCAGTTGTTGTTCCAGCCCGGCAAGCGTATTCCCACTCGGCTTCCGTCGGCAAACGATAATAACGTCCCGTTTTCGCGCTCAGCCACTTGCAGAACGTTCGCGCGGAATGCTGAGTCATGCAGATCGCTGGGAAACCCCGTTTGCCCATACCAAAGGTCATGTCGGTATATGGCTTGGTGGGCTGGCTGAGCTGATAGACATCCGCCAATGCGTCGCGCGGCGACAACTTCAAATTCAAAACGCCACGACGATAAACATCCAGGTCCGAAGCCCAAACGTCGTACGAGTTCCAGGAAATCTCTGTCTTGCTCATCCAAAACGGTGAAATCTCGACCTCATGCTGTGGACCTTCATCCGCTTTGCGATTCGGCTCGCTTTCGGGACTGCCCATCATGAACTTGCCACCCGGTATCGGCAGCATATCGATGGTCGCATCCGTTTGCTCAATGATCTCAACGTATGGCTTCATCTCGGCTTGGGTCGTCGCTTGGCTATCCTTAACCTCAACCGGTGGCAATTTGTCATCCGCCGAAACGACCAGACTAACACCAGTACTCAAAACAAGGCTCAAACCCAAAACGCTCGGCAGAAAAACGGAGCATTTCCTCAAACTCAGCATGAAACACCTAAACACAGGAATGGAAACGAAAATCACTTGCAAGGTCCGACAGCACATTATAATCGAATCGGTACGGAATAAGACGCTACCCTAAGGAATCCTAACACAGAGTTCTAACTCGCAAAATGGAACGAAATGTCGCGCCGGAAAAACAATTCGATCTTCGCGTTCGTGTGCCATTTAGCGGCTCTTGCACTGTCCGTATCCGTCAATTTGACTTTGTCCAGCTATCTACGCGCGCAATCTGGTGCTGACTCTCCACCCCAAACCACTACAGGTAGTGGTATTGAGGGCTACGAAGCGAGTTTTCCCGCCCTTGGCACGCTCGTCGAAATTAAAGTCTTTTCCGACAACGCCGACTTGGTGGGCCGAACAGTGAAGGCTGTCGAGCGACGGACCAGCGAGATCGAAGCCACCCTAACAGATTACAATCCCGACAGCGAAACTTCGATGTTGACCGAGCGGGCTGTGGGTGAGTCGTTTGTCTCCGTGTCCCCGGACCTGTGGAACATGTTGGCCGCATCCGATCGCTGGAACAAGCTCTCGGCAGGTGCATTCGATGCCAGCCTTGGGAGCTTGACGCGACAGTGGCGAGCCTTGCGTCGGACAAAACAACCGCTAACCGAAGAGCTGCGACAAACGGCCTTGCAGCACAGTGGCTGGCGCCATGTTCAGTTGAATCCTACCAACCAGTCCGTTCGCTTCACCCGTGACGGTGTACGTTTGGACTTTGGCGCGATCGGCAAAGGCTACGTAGTCGACGAGATCTTCAAGATGTTTGAGCAAGCGGGCTTGAAACAATGCCTGGTGAATATCAGCGGCAATATGCGGTGCGGCGACTCGCCCCCTGAACGCAGCGGTTGGCGCATCGAGATCGCGCCACTGGAAAAAGGACAACCTATACTAAGACGTTTGATCCTTGCGAATACGTCAATTGCTACTTCAGGTGACCTGTGGCAATTCACACTGATCGATGGTGTACGACATAGTCATATCCTCGATCCTCGCACAGGCCAAAGTGTACTTGGGCCGATCGCCGCAACGATCATTGCACCGTCGGCAGCTGATGCAGACGCGTGTGCTACCGCCGTTTGTGTGCTCGGCCCCACTGCCGGAGTTCAACTGGTGCAGTCGCTCCCACATACAGAAGCCTTGATACTGGAACACAGCGATGTAAGTTCACCCATTCGCTACATCGCCACAGCAGGTTTTGCAGACCCGAAATGAGATGCTCTGTAATTTCAATGCTTACTCTGGCAACTTGAGAATCGAATGCAACAAAACGCCGATGGTAGCACGAGGGACTTTTCGGTCTTTTGCAGCATCTAGCTTGGCCAACACCGCGTCGATTTTTCCATCTTCCAGCGGCGCTCCATACTCAATTAGCTTGCGTAACCCCGCTGCCGCATCCATAGAGGCCAGCGGTTTGTCGGGATGAAAATTCCCTGTCGTGTCAACTTGCATCATCCGTGCATTTACAACCTCCAAAACTTCTTCATGTTCCAGTGTATTGGGTTCAAGGTCATGAATAGAGATCGACGATGGCATGGGTGAAGGTAGATGCACACTGCGGGCCAGCGCACTCGCAAACTCAAGCCGAGTTATTGCTGCATCGGGCCGAAACTTGCGATCGCTGTTCGCGGTCAGCAATCCACGGAACGCGACAGCGGTCAGCGCAGCTTGGGTTTCATCGGAGGGCAAATCGCGTGGCACCTGTGTCTCAGCTGGTTTTAATCCACCAGCAATCGGCGAGACATCCAACTGCACATCCAGCAAACTGTAGGTCCACTGGTCATTCATTTCGCCGCCATAGGCTTTGGTGGTCGGACGCTTACGAATCACAAATCGATAGCCGTGCATACTCTCGCCGTGATACTTTACCGAAACTCCTGTTTGCACCGTGCGCGTGTTCTCAGCCAATCCCGAAACCATCGCAAAGGTAACGGCACCTCCTCCACCAAGATCGTTCAGCAAGAAATTGCCTTCGTACTCAAGCTTCTCCGTCACCAGTAGCGGCTTCTCTTTTGCGATGGTGTATTCCCCAGTCACCGGATCAAAGGTATCGCCATCAGACAACATCGAAAGAGTCACATTACTGATCTTGTACCCCAGCGGTCCATCTTGCCCGCGCGACGAGGGTTTGATGACGATGACAGTACCCATTCCAGCCACTTGAATCGGGCCATTCCGCGAGATCAGTAAAGCGGTGTTCTCGTCGATACCAAAACCAAGCGACACGCCACTGTCCGCAGTCGCCCTGGTCAATCTGCCCAAGCGCCCACGATACTGCGTGAAGTGCTGATCGATAATTCCAGCTTTGAAGAACCCAAACCCACGTGTTAACAGCAGGCCGCGCTGGTCGCTATGCGAGGTGATGCCATAGTCGAGCGTATCGAGTCCCTCGTCGATTAACTTGTCATGCAAACCCGACACCGCCAGCATCGTTGCACTCTGCGCCGACGCCCCCGCGCTAGAGCCTGCAATCACGCCACCTCGTTCGTAAACGTTTCGAATCTCTGCGAGTAAGGGAGTATCGCTGCCGTCTTCCTTGGTCAGCAATTTCACCAACCTACGTTGATCACCGCCGGCCAGATAAACTCCGGTTGCGCGGCGAATTTTTTGCAGAATGGCTTCATCATGGGTAGCGGTGGCCGCATTCTTGACATTAACGTTAAGAACTTCGGATCGATCTGAGTGAACGCCGTAGCGCGTCAGGTACTTGCAGAAATCCTCTGCGTCCTGCGTCAGTAGGCTAGCGGTGGGTAGAACCACAAACCTCGCGTCCCCGACTCCGCCAGCATATTCAATGATCTTCTCAAAAACATGAACGTTGCTCGGCCGAAGTCCACCACCGATGATGACCAGATGACCGTTTCGCTGCAACTCCGCCCCCTGCGAACCAGTGACCTGCGAACCAGTGACCTGTGCCATCGAAAATGTCCCTGACCAACATAATGCCACAAAGATGCATGTGCACAACAAATACTTCAGCGAATACTTCATCCGAAAACACATCCTCGAGTTTAGTGAACCGACAGCGTGTGCGACGCCTGACGTGCATGGTAGCGGAATGCGTCAAGCATTTCGAGTAAATGCTGCTCTTCGATTGGGACACTCGTTGAATGGCAACGTAGCCACCGTCGCCAGACGGTGGACACGATGCGGCGTGACTGACCACCGTTTGGCAGCGGCGGCTACCAGCTCCAATCTTAGCTGCAACAATTGAGACAATTGTGCGACACTTAACGCGTTAGCAGCACTGCGTAGTACAGATAGGGTAGCAAAGTAGCAAACACCAGTACCCAAGCAGTGATCCAAACCCAACGCTTGACTGGCGGCTTGCGATTCTGTTTGGTGTGGTCTGGAAACTCCTCGGCTAAGTAGTTTTCGTAGTCAAAGTCGTCCGCATCTTGGTCATACCCACCGCTTTCTAAGGCCATGTGCGAGTCGGCGTTGTAGTACTGCGACTTGCTTTCAGACTTTTTCATCGTGGCTGATGAACCGCCGCCCGAGTCGGGCACGTTTTCCTGTTGGCAGTGGTGACACTTTAGCGCGTTGCTCCGAATGCGTTTTCCGCAGGATGAACAATCGATAAAGGTTAAGCTTTGGACCATGTTCGAAGATCCGATGTCTGCCAATGGAAGCACAGAGAATTACCCGAGAATTACCTCGCTGATGCAACTTTACCGCACTCGAACATGCAATCCAATCCCCAAATGTGCTGGCTGCGCATTTCGGCCACTAGCAGGCTGCTGAAAAAAGTCGAATTGCAGAATAGTTTTGGCTAACCCGAAGCGTCAGGAGGGGCTTTTCGCATTCCCTAGCGATCCGGACGACGTTTTGCTTGGTTTTTCATAACCCGAAGCGTTAGCGAGGGAACTTACTGTACCGTCATGCCGACCCCGTAACTCGTTCCCTCGCTAACGCTTCGGGTTGTGAAAGCCGCAAAACTCGCAACATCAAAACCAACGCTTCGGGTTAGTTTTTCAGCGGCCTGCTGGTTGGCGAACACATTGAGAGATATACTTCGCGGTTTGAATTTCTGGCTTCGAAGCACCCTTCGGGCCAAGGACGACTGCGGTGCGGTCGATAGGGGATGTCGATTTATGACTGGCAATGCTCCCGTGATCAGCGGTGGAGTTGGTGAGTTAGCGGACGAAAAGATTCTGGTACTGGACTTCGGTTCCCAGTACGCACAGCTCATCGCGCGGCGAGTCCGCGAACAAAACGTTTACTGTGAAATTGTGCGGCATAATTTGTCCGCAGACACGATCCGAGCCAAGAAACCGCAGGGAATCATTCTTTCCGGCGGTCCGTCGAGCGTCTACGAAGAGGGCGCTCCGCGCTGCGATCCCGCCATCTTTGAACTTGGAATTCCAGTTCTAGGGATTTGCTACGGCATGCAGCTAGCCTGCGATTCGTTGGGCGGCCGAGTTGGCCACTGCCACACCCGCGAATTCGGACGCGCTTCGCTGAAGATCGGCAAAGCGGAACACTTGCTGGCTGGCTTGCCCGAAAAAATCGATGTCTGGATGAGCCACGGGGATCAAGTCAACGAAGTCTCCGCCGATTTTGAACCGTTGGCCGCTACCGACACTTGCCCATTCGCTGCCGTTGCCCACAAGCGATTGCCAGTCTTCGGCTTGCAGTTCCACCCCGAAGTCACGCACACGCCGCTTGGCGGAACTATTCTTCGGAATTTTCTGTACAACGTTTGCAAGTGCGAAGGCCGTTGGCACCTATCCGATTTTGCCGAACGCACCATCAAGTCCCTACGTGAACGCATCGGTTCCGATCGCGTCATCTGCGGCCTTTCCGGCGGAGTCGATAGTGCCGTCACCGCAGCGTTACTCTACAAAGCCATCGGTCCACAGCTCAGTTGCATCCTGGTCGATAACGGGTTGCTGCGCAAAGATGAACAAGCGGCTGTACTCTCCGAATTCTCCGATCACTTCAAAGCCGATTTGCATGTGGTGCAGGCTGAAGAGCGTTTTCTCGCCGCATTGGCCGGAATCACCGAGCCACAAGAAAAACGCCGTCGCATCGGCTATATGTTTGTCGATTGCTTTAAAGAAGAAGCGGTGAAGATTTCCGGGGCAAAATATCTCGCACAAGGAACGCTCTATCCCGATGTGATCGAAAGCGGTGCAGCCGCCGACGGTCCAGCGGCAACCATCAAGCTGCATCACAATGTCGGTGGCTTACCCGAGCAACTCGGTTTTGAATTGGTCGAACCGCTGCGAGATCTGTTCAAAGATGAAGTCCGTAAGCTCGGTTTGGAACTCGGACTTCCTGAACACTTGGTTTGGAGGCACCCCTTCCCAGGTCCTGGCCTGGCAGTGCGTTGTCTCGGAGAAGTCACCAAAGAAAAACTCGACGTGTTGCGTGAAGCCGATCAGATCGTCGTCAACGAAATCAAAGCGGCTGGCCTCTATCGCGAAACTTCGCAGACCTTCGTCGTTTTGTTGCCCGTGCAAAGCGTCGGCGTTATGGGCGATGCACGCACCTACGAGAACGCTGTGGCCATTCGATCCGTGAACACCGACGATTTCATGACCGCCGACTGGAGCCGACTCCCTTACGACCTGTTGGCTCGGATGAGCACTCGGATCATCAACGAAGTACGCGGCGTGAATCGTGTCTGCTACGATATCAGTAGTAAACCGCCCGCTACGATCGAATGGGAATAGTCAACTTTCCAAAAAACTTACTGATTGCGAGCCAATGATGATGCGAGAGATTTTCGTAGTCCTATCGATTGGCTTCACACTTGTGAGTTTTGCCAACCCGACCGCCGCGCAGTCCTCGCTTCCCCTCATCCAGGTCAGTCAAGATAAAACTCATTTTGAAGACTCCACTGGGAAAGTCTTTCGTGTTTGGGGAGTGAACTACGACCATGATGACGCAGGCCTGTTGATTGAAGATTATTGGGACAGCGATTGGCCTCGAGTCGAAGAGGACTTTGCCGAGATCGTCGCTCTCGGTGCCAATGTCGTGCGTGTGCATCTGCAAGTCGCGAAGTTCATGTCGACCGCAGATACTCCCAACCAAGCTTCGCTGAAAAAGCTCGCCGAGTTGGTGAAGCTCGCCGAACGGTTGCACATCTACTTGGATATCACCGGACTGGGATGTTATCACAAAGCTGACTTACCCTCGTGGTACGATCCGCTCGACGAAGCCGCTCGGTGGCAAGTTCAAGCGAAGTTCTGGCGCGCGATCGCTGACACCTGTAAAGCCAGTCCCGCGATATTCTGCTATGACCTTATGAATGAACCCATTCTGCCCGGCGACAAACCTGAGACGGAGTGGCTGACCGGCGAATTAGGCGGCAAGCACTTCGTGCAGCGGCTTACCCTTGACCTCAAAGGACGCACCCGCGAACAAGTTGCAGCAGCTTGGGTCAAGATGATGTCGGACGCCATTCGCGAAGTCGATTCGAAACACCTGATTACCGTCGGCGTAATTCCATGGGCTCACGTTTTTCCGGGTGCAAAGCCAATCTTCTACGCACCCAGCGTGAGCGGTCCGTTGGATTTCGTCAGCGTGCATTTTTATCCCAAGTCCGGTGAAGTCCAAAAGGCACTTGATGCTCTCAACGTCTACAAAGTTGGCAAACCGATCGTCGTCGAAGAGTTCTTCCCTTTGTCGTGCTCCTTAGAAGAAGCGGCTGAGTTCATCGAGAAGTCCAACACCAATGGTTTTGTGAGTTTCTATTGGGGCAAAACCATTGAGCAGAATGAACAAGCCGGTGACATCCGCGGAGCCATTATCGCCAAATGGTTGAAGTATTTTCGCGATCATGCCGCAGCAGCGAAAGCAGAATAAGCACTCCTGCTTCTTTTGAGGGTGAAAAAACAACGAAATGGGAAAGTCAAGCGATTATTTCGCCATTTGAGCATGTTGGGATAGTACGCATTTTATTGGCGCCTGGTGTGCCACTGGCTGTGCCAGTGCAAACGGAGGAGCTATTGTTCACCAAAAATAGACCCACGAATGCGAACAGCGTAACACGAGAGCCGCCGAAGTTGTACGATCTAAGTGACGATCAAGTTGGGTGATCGGTAAATCGCCATGGTTAAGTCGCAGTCCACTTGAAAGCATCTGCTAATTCGAACCCTACCACTTCGACAGATTTCCGTTTAGGACTCATGTATTCGATCGACCACCTTTTGCTTCGAATTGTCTCCTTCGTTTGCACTGGCACAGCCGGCACAGCCAGTGGCACACAAAACCCAAGCACCCCAACCCAAAAATCAGTGTGGACAGAGCACTGTTTTATTGTCGCACGATTGTCCCAATCGTAGCTGTCCCAATCATTGCTGCCACAATTGAGACAATTGTGCGACACTCAATCCCAAAATCAAATTGTGATGCAGCACTAGGAACGAACTCGCCAAGCCAAGCCCACCATCAGTAACCCAACCAAACCAACCAGCATCGTCCATTGCCAAACTTGCAACTTGTATTGCGAATGGAACTGAAGCTGCAATTCAAGCGGTGCATTCTCGGCAACTTGCACACTGCGACGAAAACTGTAGATGTTGCCGTCCTCGGGCAAGCTGATCACAATCGCTTGCGGTGCGGGCTCGGTCGTGCGTTGATGTTGAACCAAACGCCCCGCGATCTGTTGCAAGATCGCATTATCCTCCTTGCTATTGCCCGCCAACAACTGACTCAGTTCTTGCGGGCGATAGTTCAACTGTTCTTGCTGCAAGATAGGATTCGTAGCTGCAGCCTGTCGCATCTGCTCATTGTCAGCCACCGCAGCACTGCCCCGATTGCTGTCCAAGAACAAGCGTTGTCGGCGCGTGTTCAAACCCACAATCGCCTGCTGCGTTTGCAAATTCTCAAGTTGTACACGGGCATCTTCGTTCGAAGCCGCATCGAGCGCATAACGATTCGCCACATTGTTAAACGCCCACTGAGCCTTCGACTGTTGGCCAGTCTGCAACAACTGATTGGCCTGCTCAAGCAACTTCGCGGCTTGTTGTGCCTGATCCTTCTGCTTGCCTTGGATTGCCGATAGGTAGGACTGGCGATCGTAGTTGGCTTTGCTCGCTTGCCCAACCAACTCTAAGTTTCCATCGTTATCGATCAGTTGAAAACCGCTGGGTGCAATCACGTTCCACTGAATATTCTCTAGTGGCACATTCAACTGCGGACTAACCAGTGTCAGCTTCCGCAAACTATCGCCGGTCAACGAATAGACGAAACGCACTTGAGCCGTACGATCATCAATACCGGGCAGGATGTAGAACTGCCAAGTGTTATTGCTGACCTTCTGACGAATCGAGTGAACACTTTCGCCGTTGACAAAGATGCTGAACAGTTCGCTACCTTCTGGCAACTGAACACTCAAGCTGCTGCGCTGGATCACTTCCATGTTGACATCGACCGAAGTCAACTGGTCACCGGTTGGCGAGAGCACCGTTGTCAACGTGCCCGAAGCGACTCGCAGCTTAAGTGCATCTGCCAACGAATGGCGGATAACGCGGAGACTTAAGGGCGTGGTCGGTGCCATGGCTCTCAAGGTCAACGCTGGCGCGTTTCGATTCCCCGCTTCACGCAAGGTTTGAGGAACCGTGCTCCAGTCACTGCGTTGCCACCCTTGAGTCAACGTACCTGACTCGATTTCCAACCGACCACCTGCGCGAACTGCGAAGTAGTAACCAACTTGCCTTGCGTCTGGGAATTCAACCACGTTCAACGACTCGCGATCACCCGCTCGTTCACCACGTCGTTCAAATTCGATCTGGAACTGGACCGGCCCGATCACTCGGCGTTTGAATCGCAATTCCCACACACTCTCGTCCTGCGTCGAACGCACAAAATCGCTGACCGTCTCACCGTTGGCTCGTACCGTCTTCAGTTCGTCCGCGCCCATCGTCGGCAACTTTACCAACAACGTACGAATCGCTGCGTTTTGAACCGTAAAGTCAGCTAACAAGGTGGAGCGAGTCTGGCCCTCGCGCAGCGTAACGTCATGCAGGACTTGGCCAGTAACCCATGGCGCAAGTTTTTCGATGCCCAATTGGAGACTCCAATCGCGTTGAAGCAAACGAAAGGCAAGTGCGCCTTGCCCCTGAGCGCCCAAGGAACGCGGATCCGCTTCGGAGACATTCTGTCGGGTCACGGTGCGCAATCGAATACCGGTGATCGGCTGGACGACCAGATCACCCGACTGCCGCATTGATTCGTTCAACTCAAAACGCGGGACAGGCCACTCAGTCACTTCACTGGTCACCGCACCCGCCAAGGTCAGCGAGAACTTTTGCACCCCTAAGGTCTTGCCTTTCAAGTGCAATACGATCTGCCGTTTGCCGTTCTCGCTGAGCTCTGACCAGTGATGCAGGGCTTCACCGGTCAGCGATTCGACCTCCAGCCCAGCCGGCAACGGGAAACTCAATTGAAATAACCCCGTGCGTGTAATCTCAGTCACAAAGTTGACACTTAACACAACACGTTCGTCGCCAAAGGACACAACTTGCTTGCTAGCCACGCGGACTTCGGGAGCAACGGGGGACACTTGAACAGACAACTTCCCTGCTTGCGAACCATAACGATAAACACGATGCAAGGTCGCTTGGGGATTGGTCAACAGACTCGCATCAAAGTCACCAAGATTGACCAGCGACAGCCCATCGGCTTGCACATTCTCAGGTTGCGCTTCGGTACCAAAGGCGAGCGCGATCAAGCCAACTTCACCACCCGCCCCTTCAACTCGGACGGGTGTTAGCTCAACTACTGTGGGCAAGGCATCGAGACTGCGCTGCGTTTCCACCGTGACGGTGAACTCGGGCGGTGTCGCAGCGTCGATCTGCAATCGCAAGCGGCTTTGGTCAGCATCAAACTGCCATGAACTGACCGGCCCCTCAACCGAACTGACCGTTAAGCCCGCAGGAATTACAACGCTCAACTGCTGAACTCGACCCTGCGATGTACGGATCTTCAAGCGATGCTTTCCATCAATCACGCCAGGGCCAGGCGTGTACAGCCCCGCACCTTCAACGAAGAACTGAGTTTGCTCGGCGGTCAAATCGCGACCTTGTGGACGCAGTCGAATCGTTGCCGATCCCGGCCCGAGCAACAATCTCGCCCGAGCTGATCCCTGACCCGATTGTGCATCCGCAGCAACCGTTTCAATTCTTGCCGCCGAATCGCAGACCACTTCCCAGTTCGCTTCATCATGCGTCAGATCGATTTGCTGCAACGCGGCACTGCCCGTCAGCACAGGTATTCCCTCAGCCACTTGTATGGCTTCCAACTGGAATTGGAAACTCGCCTTGTATTGTTTAGCCGATGGAGTTTCATCAGCCGCTTGTCCTTCGGGCTGTTTGTCCTCAGCCGGGATGGTAACCACATAAGCCAACCCTTGGTTCGGCAACTCGATTTTGCTTAGCCGTAACCCGGCACCGTTGAACTCGGTTAGGACAGCCGGAGCGCGGAGCAACACGAAACGATCTCCGGGGCGACCTGACAAAACGATCTCGGCCGAAGCGGTGAGTCGTTTATCGCGGCTAGTCAACGTCCACTTCTGAATCAGCGAACTGGCTGACTGGATCGTTGAATGCTCTGCGGCACCTGCCACTTCCGTTAGCTCGCATGCCAACGCACGCGCCGGTGTGCACAGACTGAATGAACTGAGTACCAACATCAGAATCGATGTTGTGACAATCGCCCCTGCGTTGCCATCCGGGGCTGTTTGGTCAGCTTGCGATTTGGCTCGCTCCTCTGCTTTCCGCTTGTTGTCCTTCTGCCACCGAATTGCTAACGGAATGAACTGTAGCAACAGAATGGCTAGAGCCAACGCGCCGAAGAACCAGGTCGCTCCATTGTTTTGCATCAACAGTCCGCAAGCCACCAATCCACATGCGATCCACGGCATGAACCAAAACCTTGTGGCTGTTTTCAGTTGACCAACGATCACCAGTAACACGGTGCCAGCCATCACAAGTGCCACACCCGGCCACGAAATGAAAGCTCGCCATTGAGGAGTATTGCCAACCTCCAAACCCACAACTTCACCGGAAGCCAACACAGGTAGATTCAGTTGCAGCGGCACAGCAGGCTCAATGTGCTGGAACGCAAACATGCTCGCGGCAACCGCAACGATGATTGCAAGTGCCATGGCCATTAAACGGACCGGTATAGAGTTGATGGTAACGACCACGATGGCAAGCACGGCCAATCCGACCAAAGGAAGCAATCCTTGACCAGCCAACCAATCGAAACCATTCGGCCATACCACGGGCATCGTCGGCTCAACCGAACCGCCCATTGGAACGAGCACATGATTCTCGTCAGGCTTTAGGTTCCATTGCGTCTTCAATACCGGTGCGAACACGGTGGGCAACTGCAGCGAAGCTTGCCGTTTGTCCTGAGCGGGTTTGCCAAGCCGCAAGCTAACTTCGATGGGTGCGTTCGGATCCGCCCCACTGGGCAGCGGAATCAATGTCGCATCGCCTGCCTTTCGAGCTGTCACCGGCCGACCATTGACCGCGACCGCCCACAGCTTCACTGGTTCGCCTGGCAACTGCAGTTTCAAAGTCCTCTGGCCGCGCGACTTGACGTAGTACAACAAATCCGTCACCAATTCTCCGTCTTGCGACACGCGGCTATTGGCTTCCGAAAACTCAACCACTTGTGCTGCGGTTGTGCCTGGATCGAACCAGTTGACCTTCAATCGCAAATCGAACGGTCGCTGAGTGTATTGCCAAGTCCCCAGTGCTGGTGCGGTGCTGAGCAAGCGAAACTCAGCGGGCAATTCCAGCGGATCGAGCACCAGCAATTGACTTGAGACCAGCAGCGATTGCATCTCCACTTGCACCGGACTGACGACTTCAATAAACCCGCGATCCCCCTGCACACCCAGCGGTGTCACCAATCCCGCTTGAAACGAACCATCAGCAACATTTGGTTTCTCTTCAAACGTCACCAGCAAAGTGTAAGCACCCAAGATCGGTTGTTGCAATGAAACAATCAGCGTATCACCGTCACGCCGCCAAGTACGAATCTCTTGTCCATCCACGGTCACGTTGGCCAAGGTTGCAGGCACGGTCAGTTGCCATTCCGATACTGGGGCACCTGTCACTGAGTAATTGATCAACGCACTGCCATAAACGGTCCCTTGGCTGAGCGAATACAAGTGAAAGACATCGGACTGAATGCTTCGTTCTAACTGCTCAATTTGCATCGTCGCTTTCCAACCCGGCTCACGAATGCGAAACGCTTGTTGCAGATTGGCGACTGGCCGAGGGAAGTACGACAGCGGCTTCTCAACCAGCAACTCAATCGAACCCACAGTTGCGCGGTAGCCGGGTGCGACTACCACACCGATATCGCCACGAACCGCCTTAGCTTCCGGAAACTCGATGTGCGGCAAGCTCCACGAGCCCGTCGCTGCGACTTCGTTCTTCTCCAGCCGCAGACCGACCAGCTGACGACCTTGCACATCTTGATTGAACAAGACTTTCAAATTGCGAACACCATCGA
This sequence comes from Pirellulaceae bacterium, assembly GCA_033761895.1. Classification (GTDB taxonomy): domain Bacteria; phylum Planctomycetota; class Planctomycetia; order Pirellulales; family Pirellulaceae; genus Aureliella. Next base: position 13,850 of record JANRMD010000071.1, read on the forward strand.
CAACGTCCGAAGCGGCCATGTAGTCGGCAACGCTGGCACCGACCACAGAGACGATCGAATAATCCGGCGGCAGGCTCAGATTCCACTCGCGAATGGCCGCTTCCCGTATATCCAGTTCAATGTCGGCCGAGATCACGCGATCGGTTTCGGACAGTTGATAAAGTAGCAGCTGGGTAACACTCAACTCAGGCTGCACACGATCAGCAGCGATCGTGAATCCAAAGTCCGCAGAAGGAAAGCGATAGACGAATAGCTGTCGGGCTTGCAGCGCCTCGCCCGGAAATTGTTCGGGAGCCAACTGCGTAAGGCCTCGTAGCGCCGTTGGCTCCACACTAACGGAACCGGAGTTAGAGATTCGCAAGTGCCCGGAATTGCGAATCGCCCCCTGCGGTTGAACGCTCAGCCCATCGATACGCACGGGAAACGTTCCCAGCGGGGTTTGGCTGCGTACAAGCACTTGACTGCTGGCCGTTAAGGGTTGATTGAGCGCAATCTCAAGTGTCCGATCGTTCCCTTCACCGACCACTTTCCAAGCCACAATCTTGTCACCTTCTACACTCAAGATCTCGCCTGGGCCAACCAACTTAATTGCCAGTGATTTCAATTGGCCTTGTAGTAACTGATAGGTGATGCGGTGATCCTGTCGCAGCAGACCAGGACCAACGCTGGCCTCGATCGTTGAACTGGTGGTAAAGAATGACTTGCCCTCAGTTGTATTGCGGGCGCTCTGCCATCGCAGCAGCACATGTCCCGTCGCAGGCAAAAATCCTTGCCAGTCTTTTTCTGTCAGCAGCGGCACGATTAGTTGCTGGTCGCGTGCGAAATCGATCTCCACATCCAGACCACGCAAGCGGATCGGCACCACCGCACTGGCCGCAACGGTAAAGTCCAGTACCTGCCAATGGGCTGCATCCGTTTTCAGCGCTGCCACGAAGTCGATCGCGATGGGAAAACTGCCCACCTTTGGAAACACAATTTCATAGACGGGTCCTGATGCAGCATTCACCAACTCCAATCGATAATCGTCGCTTGCCGGCAGTTGACTGATCGCTGCGTTACCCGACAAGGCTCGCAGACGCGTGCCAGCCACCGTGACATTAGCCGTCCCACGAAGTTGAAAGCTCACAGATTTGCCGCTCGCATGCAGATCACCGACCAGCGTCGCGTCCCGCAACTCTGCGGCCGGTGGTAAGGCACTGTCTCGATCGAGCTGCAATTCCAAGCGTCCACCGGTTGCGGTTTGCAATCGATCGATCGCTTTACCGGAAACCAGCGGCGCGAACCCCTCAGCAGCCACAATCTTTCCAGTGACACCATCCACATACTGAATCTCGACTTGCGAATCGAAACCTAGCGCTTTGCCCGGCATTAAGTGCGCGAGTTCAACTTTGTTTGGTAGTTGATTGTGTTCGCTGCGAATGCGGATCGTTGCAGTTTTGTCAGCCGCTTGAGCTCCCTCAACAATTGGCTTCAGTTGCAAATCGAGGTAACGCAGTTTATCGACGGTACGCACCGCCCATGACGCGATCGCATCCCCTTGGACATCAACTACATCGCCTGCTCCGCCCAATCCAAGGCTGATCGATTCACCTTTTGAGGTCTCTCCTTGAACGATGCGCACTTGCAATTGGATGGTTTGCTCAATGCTCTTGGCATTGACGGTTACGTTCGCGCGAGCGCTGGCTGCGTACAGGAACGCGAGCGGTTTGGAGCGTCCTGGGCTGAGGATGATCGTGTGGGATTCATCCGTGGGTTGAGGAGTGTCGGGTGCCTGGCCGAGGCAAGATGCGCATAGACCCGCGAAGAACCAAACGAGGAAGTGAGCTTTAATGTTCATGGTTTGATTCCCTTGCGATTCACTGACAACAATTTTGGTATTTCGGGTCAAAGGCATTTTTTAGGACTTTTAATTGGTTAATGTCTGCACTTGCGCTCGCATCCCCTCACCCCCGCCCCTCTCCCCTGAGTACAGGGGAGAGGGGAGACGCAGAATCAATCTGCGCGCCTTTACGCTTCTGGCGTCCCTACAAGCTTCTAGCGCCCCTTCAAGCTTCTTGCGCCCCTTTACGCTTCTTGCGCCCCTTTACGCTTCTGGCTCCCTTCTCCCCCGGTACTCCGGGGGAGAAGGGTTGGGGATGAGGGGGCACGTCACCTTCTGGACCAAGTTATGGCTTGAGTTATGGAGCGTAAGCAGATGCAAACCCCAGGCTGGAAGCCTAGGCTACTTGGCAATCGCGATGGCTTGTTCGATCATCGTGCGTAACTGCTGGACTCTGGGTTGACTGGTGCATTGCTCTGGCAATTTGGCGAGCATCTTCTGCAATAGTGTTAAATCAACACTATCCCCCAACGGTCCCCCGCTCAATTTCGCAGCCAACAGCGCGGCACTCGCGGCCAACTGCATCGATGGCTCAGCTTGCTCTAATCTAGGTGAGCTCGATTCATAGGGGATAGGCCAACGGTTTTCGATCATCTTGCCCGTCGACACATCGCGGAAGCGGACCGATACACTGCCCACATCGCCAGTGCCATTCGGCTTAATTTCATACTGATACACGGCCACACCGGCTTCGGCCGCAGCCATCTCAGCCGCGTCGACTTTGTCGTTGCGGAAATCTTCTTTGTTCAAGCGGTGCTTTTCAAAACCAAGCAACTTGTATCGCCCGACACGCTGCGGATTGAATTCGACTTGCACTTTGACATTCTGAGCTGATGGACGGAGCGCTCCGGCAATCTGAGCGGCAAATTTTTCACCGATGGACTCGGCGGAATCGAGCAAGTAGTAACGACCGTCACCTTGGCGCGTTAACGCTTCCAGCACTTCGTCGTTCAAATCCTGGGCACTGATCCCAGCGGCATCGAACGCGATTCCGGCATCACGCATTCCAGTCACCAACTTCGCGAGGCTTTCTGGATCTGCGTTGCCTAAGTTAACGGCTCCATCGGTCAGTAGCACGATGCGATTCTGAGCACCTGCGACTTGTTGTTCAGTCGCTTTTTCACGGGCCAGCATCAGCGCGGCTTCGATGTTTGTTCCGCCTTCGCTAGGCAGGTTCTCGACCAGTTGCAGCAGCGTTTCGCCTTGATTGCCCGCAACTTTGTCGGCAAGCAATCGCGGTGTGCTGGCGAAGCTGATCAACGTGATCTGATCTTTGTCGCTCAATTGTTGAATTAGTGCCTGGAAGGCTCGCAGGACCGCTTGACGTCGATCAGGGCGCTCCATGGAGCCCGAGTTATCGAGCAACAAAGTCAAACGCAGTGGAGTGTTCTGTGAGCGGCCTGTGGCAGCGGTCCGCATCGAGACTCGCAGCAGGTTGCGTTGCATCATGAACGGATGGATCGCTTGTTCGACACGGCAAGCCACCTTTTGATCGCCGGTTGGCAGTGGATCGTGGTAGTCGAGTGCATTCACAAACTCTTCGATCCGGATCTTGGCTGCATCTGGCCATTGTCCTTGGCTGAGTGCAGTCTGAGCGAGTTTGAAAGCCACGTCGCTGACATGAAGCGAGAAGGTCGAGAACGGTTCGGAGTTAGCCGATTGTTCAGCGATCGCTGTCGCTTGCTTCTGAGGAGCCTGCGTGCCTCCCAAAGTCACACTTCCACGCACCGCAGAGGCAGCTTCTGGACTAGGAGCTATTGCGTTAGTTCGGGCAGCTTGAGCTAGCGATAGCTCCTTACTTGTCTCCTCAAGGGTTCTTTCAAGCTTGGAAGCGTTTGCTTCGGCATTAATAGTCTTGGCGTCACTCTTTGCGCTTTGGCTCTGGCCATCTTTCCTTGGCCGTTCTCTGCTAGATATAGATTGTCTCAATCCAGGTACGGATGCCCCATTGGGGGTTACTTCCTTACCAAGCTTCATTTCACCCTCGAATTCTCGCAACTCTTCCTCATTGGGTCGACGTACTTCAATCTTCGGAACTTCTGCGTCCGCTGGAATTGGTTCCTTAAGCTTTTCGATGACCTCCGATGCCTTCAGTCGTCTTTCGGAGTTTTCAAGCTCACGCAAATCAATGACCTGACCTTCCCTAGGGTTGATGTAGTTTTTCGCCACACCTTCGGAAGCTGGTTTACCGCCCACCGAGAATTTCTTTGAGTCTTTCTCCGATGAATCGGAAAGCTCTTTGAAATCAACTTGACCATTACCGAGCAAGCTATCGCCATCCTCGTCGGCAGGTTGATCTTTGGGAGTTACCCATTTCATAAAGCTGGATCCATCGCCTAAAACTTCGGGCGATACATCCTTCGACGCTTCTGCGTATCTATCCGCAGGCGCACTCGTAGCGGCGGATAGCGTCGATGGGTACGCGTTGGGTGTATTAGTTCCGCCCGCTTCAATCCAAGACTCTGGATCGATGCTCTTCTCAACTAAACTCTGCAGCGTATCGAAGCCTGTGGTTTCGGATTCCCGCAGGTGTTTCCCCGCATCAACAGAGTGTTCTTTCCTGCGATTGCTAAGTGCTTCCCAAGTGTTGGTGTTTGGGTAATGTATTGCCGACTCATCGATGGGTGTCGCAGCATAGTCGACTGAATTAAGTGCAGCAATAAAGCCCTCTTCCTTACGCTCGTTTTCAGCAGCGTTCTCCATATTCCTGCGAGCGTTACTTGCATTGGCGCTAAGCAGACGCGAAGTCGGCGAATCTGGCTCGAGCAAGTTAACTTGTTTGGCCAATATTTCGGCTTCTGCATAGCTCTTTTTGTCCATCAGGTCATTGTAAGTCTCAACCAATGAAGCCACTTGTTGATCTATTTCGCCACGATTTTTGCCTTGCGAAGCTCCGGCACTTTGCGTCGCGTTTTGTGCAGCGACAGGCTCTGGAACTTGGCGGTAGCCTTTGACGTCATCGGTATACCTGCCTTCGTCTTCCTCTTGCTGCACGACGACAGGGGGAGTGACCGTCATCATCCAGGCCGAAGGATCACCCCGATCCCACGTGTTGCTGTTGAGACGTCCGTTATCGACCGCTGGACCATTTGCTTCAGCGGCCTTCCCTTCGCTCCCTTTCCCGTCAACAGATTCATTCGTATGAATGATTCCACCCAGTAGAATTCTGCCAGTCTTCGTTTCTTCGACGATTCCAAAATCTCGACTGGGAACATTCACGGTGTTGGGCTGTTCGACTGGCCGAGGCGCCTCAACCGTGTCGCTAAGGCTGGTCGCTACACCACCGTCGCTCCATCGCATGTTGTCTGCAACACCCTTTCCAGATTCAGCTCTGGCCTTCTTCGCTGCGGCAGTCTCGTTTGCGAGTTTATTCTCGCTCCCCTCAGGGAAATACTGCACATCATCGTAGAGGTAATACGGGCTTGGCAGCGTCTGACCAGCCACCACAATTGAAAGTGATTCGCCTGAATTTGTGTTTGCGACGGCAGCGTTACCATCGGCTTTTGCCGGTTCACCTGGACTACCGTTACCCATTCCATGATCACCCGGCTTCCCTGGAGAGTTGTCGGTTAAACTGCGGATCGCATCGACGTCCATTCTGCCAAATGCTTCGGCTCCGGCAGAGTCACCAACATCCTGCCTCGAGTTAACAAGTGCAGGCTCATTTTCAGCCGTTGCGCCGAAAACGCCGAGTGGTTTCTCAGCTATGAAGTCTTCACTATTCGATGGCTTATCATTTCCAGCAGCCAAACTATCCGCACTGGGTAATGACGGAGAGTTAGGCTCTACATCTCTTGCAAAACCGCGGCCGCTGCGGCCACCTCCGCCAGCGATCATTCCGTTGTCAGGCCTTCGCTCAAATGTCGTATTCGTATTGGGACTACTTTCGGTTGGCTCGAAAGCGCTCGATGTTCCACCAGTCATGCTAGGCAGAAAGAGGTCATAGTTCTGAGTGGCAATGCCTTTTTGTTGTACACGTCGACCAAGAAGTGCAACGCGTCTAGCCGATTCCCGAGCGGACTGGACTGCGGGCAACATCAATCCCATCAACACACAGGCTGACAAAGCGATCACTGCAATCTGAGCAGCCGACATCCGCCAACGCTTGGGCTTGCTTTCATTGGCCAAAGCCACTTTGTCAGGCTGACTGGAACTCTGGCTATCTAACACTGCCAATACTTGGGCACGACGATCAGCCGGCAACTGCCAATCTTCCGATGGACATGCTGGATCCATATTGATCGTTGGATCGCCCGCTCCGACTTCGCACAGTAAACCGTGCAGGCGTTCAAGATGCTGATAGTACGCAGCCACCTCAGCCCGCTGCTCCATCAACAACTGAAGCTGATCGCGCTCGAAGTCGGACGCTTCGCCCATAACGAGATTCATCAAGCGAACTTGAAGCTCTGTATCGATTGAACCGTTATATGCATCGCTCATGATTCGTCTCCCCGAGGCAGTAGACCGGCAGCCAGCTTTCTCAAAATTTGATGCAACCTAAATCCGACATTGCTGATCGTCAGTCCCGTACGTTGGCTGATGTCTCGGTACTTCAAATCCTCAAAGTACTTCAACCGCACCAGCCGCTGGTCTTTCTCCGGTAATTGACTGACCAGTTCTCTCAACTCCGCCACCGTCTCCATCCTCGCAATCAACTCATCGGGGGTTTCATTCGAACTGTCCGCGATCGGTGCGCACTCGTCATCGCTGCCTAGCGTCTCGCGACGGCTCTTGCGCAGATAATGAAACGCGCGATTGCGGACACTGCGAAACAGCCAAGCGCGAGGTTCGTGGACCTCAGACCATTTGGCGTGCAACTGCAGGAAGACTTCCTGGACAATTTCTTCCGCCACAGCTCGGCGGCCGGTCAGCGAAAAAGCGAAACGCAGCAAATTCGACTCTTCGCTGTCGAACAACGTTCGCAGCGTCAGCGAGCCCGAATCGGGCAATTCCGTCAGATTCACTTCCGGAGTCGGTTTCAACATGGCCTCTTCACGCTTGGCTCTCCACATCCAGCCGATTTGGTCGGTTACTGGTAGGCTTGACCCTCACGAAGCCAGTTTATTAGATGGAAACTAAGAAAATTTCCGAAAAAGAAGCATTTGTCCAAGTTTTCTCGGCGCCGCAGAGTTGGTAGCGGAATGCGTCAAGCATTTCGAGAGGACTGCGCCAGCCGCGGGTGACCGAAGGGGCAATCGTTCATCACCTATAGTAGCCACCGTCGCCAGACGGTGGACACGATGCGTGGTGACCAACCACCGCTTGGCAGCGGCGGCTACCAGGGCCACCGAAATGCTTGAAGCCTTTCGAGAGTGCTGTATTGGCTTCTTGAAAGCCTTGACGGCTTCCGCTATGCAATAATCGACAAGTCCACGAAAGCCTTGACGGCTTCCGCTACCAGATCATTAGCTCAGCTCAGCACTCTGCTGAGCGATGTACTGAAGAGCTTTATCGCTGATGTCTTTGCGGCACCAACCACCGGCCCAGCGGATCTTTTGAACAGCCGTGTAAGCGTTCAGTTTGGCGACCGAAATGGTATCGCCCAACGCGGTGACACCAAGAACTCGACCACCATCGGTAAGCACGGTGTCGTTCTCAAGCCGTGTACCAGCGTGAAAGACCTTGACATCGGGCAACGCATCGGCGGCATCAATGCCGGTGATAGGTCTCCCTTTTTCGTAGTCGCCTGGATAGCCTTGACTGGCCATAACGACACAGATGGCAGGCCGAGTGTCCCACTCAGGTGCATCGATTTGATCAAGCTGCTGATCAACGACGGCTTCAAGAATGTCCATCAAGTCGCTCTTCAAGCGCATGATCAGTGGCTGGCATTCAGGATCCCCGAAGCGGCAATTGTACTCGAGCACTTTGGGGCCAGACTGCGGCGTGATCATCAACCCGGCATACAACACGCCGCGGAATGGCTTGCGATTGCGCTTCATCGTATGCACGGTAGGAACTAGCACGTGCTCTTCAATCCACGCCATCAAAGCATCGTCGACAATAGGCGTTGGGCAATAAGCCCCCATACCGCCGGTGTTGGGGCCAGTGTCTCCATCAAAGGCCGGCTTGTGGTCTTGAGCAGGCGGTAGTGGAAGAATGGTCCGTCCGTCGGTGATCGCAAGCACACTGGCTTCGGGGCCTTCCAGTCTTTCTTCGATGATCATCTGCGATCCAGCTTTGCCGAACTCGCGACGACGTGAGATACGGTCGATGGCCTCCAGCGCATCGTCACGACGTTTGCAAACGATGACACCCTTACCAGCAGCCAGTCCATCGGCTTTGACCACCACTGGACAGCGATCGCGTTCGCCCGGAAAACGCCCCTTGATGAAACGCATCGCATCGTCTGGATCGCGGAAGACTTGAAAGTCGGCGGTTGGCACATCCGCTTGTCGAAGAAGGTTCTTGCAAAAGGCTTTGCTCGATTCCAGTTGCGAAGCAGCTTGCGATGGGCCAAAAATCCGCAGCTTTTCAGACTCAAAAGCATCCACGACGCCAAGGGCCAAAGGAGCCTCAGGACCGACGACCGTCAAGCCGATCTTTTCAGCTTTGGCAAACTTGATCAGGCCAGCGATATCCTCAGCCGAAATCGGCACGTTGATGGCGTCCCGAGCCGTGCCTGCGTTTCCTGGTGCCACGAAGACATCGCTTACACGTGGGCTCTGCTTGATCTTCCAAGCCAAAGCGTGTTCGCGACCGCCGTTGCCAATAATCAGAACTTTCATAACTCATTCACCAATAAACGGAGGTCAACTGACACAAGAATCTTCGCCGAGGCAGATGCCAGATTGTATGGACAATTTGGCTGAGCAGGAACCCATGGAGCCGCTCTTGGCTGCTTGCCGCCTGTAATCAACGAAAATATCAGACAAAGCAGTTTTTTCCCCGCGAACGCGGGACGGTTCCGCCCCTTAAGCGAAGCAACCAAATTCGTTTTTGGGGTAATGCCTAAGCATTTCGAGCAGCACTCGTCGCCGAATGCGTCCAGCATTTCGGCTCATCCCGTAGCGGAATGCGTCAAGCATTTCGGTGACCAGCTGGCCGGGATGTTGCGACTCGGCGAAGCGTAGGCTGCTAATAACCTCAGCCCTCGTCGCCATTCGTCACCGCGTCTCAAGTTAGTGAGAAACCGAACGATCCTCAGAGTAAATCTGCGGGATTAACCGATGGGCGTTAGCCCCGGTTTTTGCTCTGGTAGCCGCCGCTAACCCTTCAAGCATTTCGGGCGCATTGCGGCGGCCCCGAAAGCCTTGACGGCTTCCGCTACCCAATGATCGACAAGCCCTCAAGCATTTCTGTGATGCCGTATCGGAACGCGTCAAGCTTTTCGTTGACCAGCTGGCCGGGATGTTGCGACTCGGCGAAGCGTAGGCTGCTAACAACCTCAGCCCTCGTCGCCATTCGTCACCGCGTCTCAAGTTAGTGAGAAACCGAACGATCCGCAGAGTAAATCTGCGGGATTAACCGATGGGCGTTAGCCTTGCCATTGTACACATTTGGCTTGTCTAATTTCCCTCAGCTAGCTTCATTCCTTCGAGCGTCTGTCGCATCTGTTGGTAGCCTCGCCAGATGGTTTCCCACCCTGGCTCGCCATCCGACTTTCGACCGATGAAGCC
>JANRMD010000072.1:0-16397 GCA_033761895.1 Pirellulaceae bacterium
TGGACAGAGCACTAGTGGCTAGCGCCCTGCGGCTAATCAACTTAGCCTTAAGCCTTCAACCTCTCCATCTCTTCTTTGGAAATCACCAGTGCTCGACTGGGTACGTGCAACCATTGTTCGATCGCTGCGCTCCATGGTTCAACGTCGCGTGGAGCGAAGTCGGGCGTAGCTGTAAACGTTCGCTTCTCGACGGCGGTATTCGTTACTTGACCATCGCGAACAACTTCGCGTCCGTTCTTCAGCACCAATGCAGCTCGCCTGAAAGTCGCTTCCCAGTCGCTTTGCTTGGCATAGGCAACCAAATCAGCTCGCATGCCTGGACGCAATGAACCGCTATCGTTCAGCCCGAGGATTTTGGCGGGCGCGGCGCGCGTGATGATGGCGATCTCTTCGAGCGTGTACTCTCGCTCGAGCTCTCGCAGCAGCGAACGCTCGGCCGCTTTGGGGTGAATTGTCTCCAACATCGACTGTCGGAAGGTGCGATCCATCAACAAGCGAATCAAGTGCGGATAACTGGTGAACGGACCACCGTTAGGATGATCGGTCGTCAAAAAGACTCGCCATGGATCATCAATCAGCAGCAGCAATTCCAGCCCAATCGTCCATTGCAAACTGTGCACATAGTTTTTATCGCTGTACAGCATGGGCACAACACCACAGCCCGCTTGGCATTCAACGTCGCTGATAATCCAGTTTTTGGGGCGGGCATGGACGCGATTGCGAAACTGAGCTGCCTCATCTGCAGAGATGGTGACCGTTTGACCAAAAACAACTTGACCCACGTCCAGTGTTACGTTCTTGTGTTCGTTGACATAGCGACTGAGCATGTCTGCTCCACTACCCATTGCGTAACCTACGTCAGCATCACTGAACGGGCCCGAATAGCAATTGAACTGTGCATGCGTGAGATGAATACGCCTCCCTTCGGCCGCGTCGAGCGTCGCGATGGTGGAGGCCACGTTACCGGGCACACCCAGATTACTGGCATGAACATGCAATGGGTGAGCCAAACCGAGATCATCAACAGCCGCAGTCATCCGCCGTATGACATCGCGCGGCGTCACACCATAAACCGAGTGCGGTTGATCTAACGCCAACGCACGTTCGTTGAATTTGAACGCGTTGATGCCTCCTGGATTAACAACTTTTACCGCCAAGGCTTGCGAAGCCCTGATGGACCAGGCCACCAAACACCTCAGGCTTAGATCTTCCAGGCCTTTACCAAGCGCCTGCAGCAACCAATCTTCATTGCCGAGCACCACGTAAGCACCGGTATCCAAGATAGGCGTATCGGCAAGTTCCAAATGCGTATGCCGCGCCTGACTGAGCATCATGGCTGGTTCAAAGCACGCCGTATATCCCATCTGCGCATACAATTGCCCGTTGAGAACAGTAGGCCACACACAACCGCTTGGATCATCAGCTCCCGCTGTCGCCCTCGGGCCTCGCTGCGTCTGGTCCGCCATCAGCATCCGCGCCAAATTGACTTTACCGCCACCGATGTGCGTGTGCAGATCGATACCGCCCGCCATCACAATGGCGCCTTGAAGATCTTCAGTTCGATCCGCAGCGACTGAACTAGCTGGCACGATTCGATTGCCATCCACCCACACACTACTCAAGCTGTTGTTGGCAGAAGTTTGCCGCTGAGTTGGATCGATGACGCGGCAGTTTAGGTATTCAGTTATCAACGGTATTCTCCATCAACTGCGTCAGCAACTCAGCCGCCGTTGGCAGTTCACTGGATGTTGTGGCTTCTGCATAAAGCACTACCCCGCGATCGCCGCGAAACAAATGCCCAGAGCAATCTTGCCCCACGGCGGCCACTTGGAACTCATGTTGCTGACTTGCGGGCGAGGTTTGAATGATGATATTCGCTGGCAAATTGGGCAACGACCGATCACTAGCCAAGCTGCGAACCAAGACGATCGACGCGAAAGCGCTGGACCACTGTTCAAGCGTGTAATCAGCGTACTGTGGAGATCGGTACCAGCGCGAGCCATCCCACATGGCAGTCGTTGGACAGCCCGTCAACCACAATAGCACTTCCTCTGCTGTAACTCGCCCTACATTCAAGTCCATTGGCAGGAGATTGCATCGCATCCGCTCGCTGAGCGTTTTGGCGATGCTCAACATGCGACGTACAATTAACTCATCCGTCTGAAAGTGCAACTCATCAACATCCCATAACCAAACTGCTTGAGTCGCGTCAAGCAATCGCGTAGACAACTGCGCCATCGCCGGACTAGCCGCATTTGCGACTGGAACTGAAGAGTTCAAATGCAATGCCAGCTGCGACAGTGAATCGAACCACTGCTGACGAGGCCAGTGAATTACCTCGTGCGGCGCGACGGCTGAAGGCTCCTCAACAACAGTCGCATGTTGCGAGATGTGAACCCAGTGCGGTTGCACGGAGCGCGTCTGGGATTGAAAAAAGCGTTCAGCTAACAGCGGTGCTTCGCCGCGAATTCCGTCACCTAAAGTCAGAATTAAGTCTGCGCGAGCCGCAACTTCACTGAGCGTCGTTCCTAGCCAGCCGTCGCTGGCAATCACTTTCTTGGTTGCGTGCGCACCTGTAGATTGGCCGACATGAATCGTGGCACCAAGGTGCTGAGCGAGCTGAATGGCGGCTCGCGTTGTTTGGACATCGCACGCGTCCAGCCATATCAAGGTATTCGAATTCAGTTTGACTTGAGAAAGTCGCTCCGCCTCGTTCGCCATGTGACGATTTTGACGAGTCGCCGCTTGCAGCCAACGTTGGCGTCGATCGCAACGACTGTCAATCGACAAACTTAAGTCACAAGTTAGGCCACACAAAGTGCATATTGTTGGCGCGGGATCAGCACTTTGTTCGGGAGCATCTAAGTTGCTAAGCATCGCAGGTTAAGTCAGTTTTAGCATGAGGGCGCAAGCCCAACGGTTTATCGTTCAAATTTTTGTAGCTTGGGACGGCTCGCGACCGCGCTTCAACACAGCTCGCTGCGCGTGAACGCGAACTAAGCTTGAGTGCTTTCGTTTAGGGAGCGCTTTCGCTTCGTTGCGGCACTCTCGAAAGCCTCCAGCGCAGTCGTGGAAGGCTTCCGCGCTAGTCCCGTCTAGGCAGCCACATTTCGCTGGCTCTTTTCGACTTTGGGCAGCCAAACAGCCAGCTCTCGAATTTCCGCGAAGCCTAGCGAATCGTAGATTCTACAGGCAGGCCAATTCTTGGTGTCCACGGCGGTCGTAAAGTAACTGCCTCCCAGAGAGCGACAGTTGTGGAGTGCAAAACTCACTAATTCACGACCCAGCCCCCGGCCTCGCCACGACGGACTTAATCCAACATAAGCCAGTTCGAAAATGCCCTGTGGATGCCTGTTAACTAACGCGCATCCAATAGGCTTGGCTCCGGAGCACAGCACCCACCAAGGCAGGTTGTCGTCCCAAGGTTTCGATTCCAGGAATCCACTCACCACTTCCGATGGGCTCCGCAGCCCGTCCAAATCGGGACAATCCAGCGTTCCCACAAAAGTCGCTTCGACGAGCGTATCAATTTCGCGTTTGGTAAACCGACTGGCTGGTATGCATGAGTAACTCGAGATTGACGTGTCGGACTTGCCATTTAGGCTAAGCAGATTGAACCAAAGATGTCGCACTGTGGTTGCTTGGCGAAAAGGCGAGTTAAGCATCACTATTCTGGAAGACACATTGTTCACGTCCAGCAGCACTTGAACTTGAGCCACTCCGAGTTGGTTCATGCGACGCTGGAATTCTTGCATCAACACGCCGGCTTGAGGCTCGTGCTCACGCCTCGCTCGCATGCCACCGAGCGTAGCAACATTTCCAGACAATCGAAGAAAGTAGGCTGCCGCTAGTCGAGCCCCATCGCTGACAAGCTCCAGCGGCATCAACTCTGGATTCGCCGCCAACCGAGGTTGGATATCAGCCAACAAAGCCACGAAATCGGCTTCGGACAGATCGAAATGAATCCACCTTAGTACCTGCCATACACTCTCAAGCGGCACTGGGTAGCACTCAATGCTGCTATTGTTACTAACTGTCTCACGCATGAAAAACTTCTTTGTTGCGATGTGCACGCGATTCGACGAGCCTATATGGCGGCAACCCGCGAACAAATTTGAGCTTTGCTGTTGCTAAGCCGCTGCCATTCAGCACATTGCTATGATGCCGAAACATGGATTCAGTTACAATAGAGATCATAATTGAAACTTCAATGTACGGTGGACTGAGGGGACGTGAAATGGCAAATGTTACGGGACGTCGATGGCTTGCATGCGCGATCGTGGGCCTAGCTTCTTCTTGCAGCGCTAGCACAGGTTTCAGCCAATCGTTTCTGGACAAACTAGAGTCGGTTGTTCGTGACAAACTGAACGCTCCAGCAACCGATTCGAAAACTCCCGCGGATCCAACGGCCGCACCCGAAGAGTTGCCTGCGCCGAATCGCCCCAAAACTGTTAAGCCAGCTAACCCCAGTCCTGCGGGCACAAACCCTGGCGCTTCCAGCAATCAGAATTCCACCAAGATGCCTTCCATTCTGGAGAACAGGCCCCTGGTTCCGTCACCTCAAGATGCTGCAGATCTAGAGCTCGCCTCCAGCGAAGGTAACTCCGCTGAGCCGCCAACGGCTGAACCGGCTGGCGTTTATCTCGGTCTGGAAGTAGAGGAGCTAGTTGGTGGCGGGATTGGTGTGCGCGTTTCAGGCTTGAGCGAGAAATCTCCGGCCTGGAAAGCGGGCTTCAAAGTAGGCGATTTATTGCAAGCCATCGATGGTCATGCGATCGCCGACATTGAGGGCATGGCTGAACGCCTGCGCAGAGTTGTGCCGGGTAAGCCCACGAAATTCTTGGTCAAACGTGGCGGTCGAAATCTTGAATTGGTAGCGGTCTTGCAAAACGCAGCGCTGGCCAGTCGCTTGGGAGCGACGACGGGACCGATTGATGGCCCAGTCAGCGGCCCAGCATTCTTGGGAGTCCTTGCAAGCGATTTAACTCCAGCCTTTCGTTCCCAATTTGGCTTGGCCGTCTACAGCGGTGCAGCCGTAACCAACGTCGCGCAAGGTTCCCCAGCGCAGCGCGCCGGCATACAACCTGGCGACGCCATCGTTGAAATCAATGGTGCCCCCATCAATAGTGGCGATGACTTGGTGCGTTGGATGTCCGTCGCACAGATTGGCCAACCGGCTGAATTGCTCGTCTACCGTGGTACACAGCCATCAACGGTTAGCTTGGTGCTCTCTGGTGACCCAAGCAATGCGGTACTAAACGAGCGCCCCCGCACTTCCTCGCGTCCTGCGGTTGGTGCTCCCAACGCGGCAAACAGGACCGGTAATGCACTGCAGGACGAAGTTGTCCAGTTGCGAGCAGAACTCGAACAAACTCAACAGCAATTGCTCCAAACGCAGCGACGTCTCGAGCAAGTCCTCCAGCAGCTCGAGCAAAATCGCTAGCAATCCCCCAAACGCAGACCCCTATTTCAAAAGGTGCCAGGCTGGCTGGTGCTTGCACCAAGAGCGGCGCGGACGAGCGCGGGGAGTTAGATGCTACTTCGCCACAGGGCAAGCTTGCGAGGGTCGATGGGGGTAGTGCGAGCCTGGACGACTGGTGTCGTTTGCGGCTGAGGAGTGCCATCAACGGAATGACAAACCGCCCCCCGGACTGCGAGAGCGGTTGGCTGAAGTTTCAGCAAGTCCGGAATGTTGGAGATCTTAAGGCTACCGGCTAAAACGATGCCACAATGAAACTCACGGGCTGCAAGAATGATCTCACTCAAATCTTCCAGGCTAAGCCAATCGAGCAGCCCGCGCCCGTCTTTGATAAACGTATCGATCAACATGTGGCTCGAACGGACTTGCTGTGCTAATGCGAGCAGGGCTTGCAAACTTGGGGCACCACAAATCGACCAGTCGGCGTAGGCAACCGGAATCAACTCCGCCTGGTATTCGCGCATCCGCGTTGCAAGGGAGCGAAAACGTGCTTGCCAAGTTGGACTAAGCTCACCGTTCGATCGATCGACACGGCTGAGGCCGACCTTAAGGATTGGGAAAAGCTGTGCAAAGTCCAATGCGACGCGCTCATCCAACTCGACCAGTTCGCCAAGGGCTACACTGCGCTGCGGGTGGTCGCTCAGTAACTTGGCGACGGCCATTGCCTCCGTCAAGCTAGGTTGGCCCAGCGAACCTGAGTGAGGTTCTTTGAGGTCAATCCAATCCACTCCCGCTTGGCGAACTTCCGCAGCCTCGGCAGTATTACGGATACTTATGAGCAGCTTGACACGGCCCACAAGTTCCCCTGACTGGCCAGCTTCTGGGCATGAAATTGGCGACGGAGGATTTGTAGATCGAGCGGTATGATCAGGGGCAGGCATGTGTCTTTCGCGGAAAAACGGTCACTTCCTGAACTTTTGTGCCGCAAAATCCAACCATCTGGCAAGGAAAGCAAAGACCTTGCTTGGCATTCGGCGGCTCGCGCAGTTTAATGGGCAGTTCGCAACACAAACCTTCAGAACAGGGCGAAGAGGTTGAATTATACGTTAGTCGAGAACGATTCGCAGCTACCAGCGCTGCTTGAGGCAATCCAGCGGTCGGATTTGGTCGGTTTTGATACCGAGTTCGTAGCTGAGGATTGCTACAAGCCCGATTTGTGTCTGCTGCAGATTTCGACGCGCGAGCACGTATACATTGTCGATCCGAAATCGATGTCAGACCTACAACCGCTGTGGGTGTTGTTGGTCGATCCGCATCGGACCATTGTGGTTCATGCCGGACGCGAAGAGATTTTGTTTGCCTACCGAGCGACCGGCCATACCTTCCCCAAGCTCTTCGACGTACAGCTGGCTCTCGGTTTGTTGGGGGGCGAATTCCCTGCATCGTACGGCAAGTTGTTGCAACGTTTGCTTGGCGAAAGTCTATCGAAAGGTGAGACGCGAACTGATTGGCGCAAGCGACCGCTTTCCAACGCGCAGCTGGACTATGCTGCGCTCGATGTTTTGCATTTGCCTCAGTTGTACGATGCGCTCAAGCATCAATTGATCTCAGCGGGTCGTGAACAGTGGTTAACTGACGAAGTCGCGCGCCGACAACGCAATCTCATCGCCGCTCAATTGCGCGAAGGTTGGCCGCGAATTGGTGGTGTGCAATCGATGCATGGTCGACAACTGAGTATTGTGCGCGAACTATGGTTGTGGCGTGAACGGCGGGCTGAGCAGCGGAACATGCCGGCTCGAAGAGTTCTTCGCGATGACTTGATTGTTGAACTTGCCCGCAGGGGGACAGCAGATCCAAAGAAGATCAGCCCGATTCGCGGTCTGCATTTTCCAGGTTTTCAGAAGTTCATCCCTGAGATCGCTGAAGCCATCGAAGCTGGTCTAGCGGGGCCTGTTCCCGTGTCACCGTGGAGCAGTTCGATGAAGCGGCCCCGACCACCCGCGCTCCTGCAGCAATTTCTTACTGCAGCGATGTCTTATCTTTGCCGTGTCCATGGAATAGCGCCCGCCATAGTTGGAACATCGGATGATGTCGGTCGCTTAGCGTCGTTTTGGTTAGACCCAACGACGACACCTGAATCGGATGATGAAGACGAACCGCTTGCTCTCCTCGCCGGTTGGCGTGGAGAACTGGTCGGTAAACCGTTATACGATATCTTCGCGGGTCGCAAGGCAATGCGGGTACAAGATCCTCAGGACGATATGCCGTTGGTCTTGTGCGATATCGAATAGTACAGCGTTACTTCTTTGCGCGTTGGTACACGCGAGCGTAGTCGACCAACATTTGTTGCGGAAACTGAGTCTTGTCGCCAACGGGGCCAACGAAACCGCCACCGATAGCTACGTTCAAAACAAGATAGAAGCGTTGGTCGAACGGTGCTGGGAACTTGCCGCCCGCTGATGACCATTCCTTCTGAGTCTGCACAAGTTCTTGATCGACGTACCATCGAATCTCACCCTCTTCCCACTCAAGCGCGTACAAGTGGAAATCTTTGGAGAAGTCGGTGTTGGGCGCGGTGAAGATCCCACTGGTGTGTTTGTTGTTGGGCCATGTCCCGCCGTAATGCAAAGTGCCCCAAATACGGTTCGGTTCTTGGCCTTTGAATTCGACGATATCGATCTCGCCGCTTGAAGCCCATGTGCCGTATTTTTCGTCCGTTGGTAGCATCCAGATCGCTGGCCAGACTCCTTGGCCGGTTGGCAATTTGGCCCGGAATTCGAAACGTCCATACTTCCAATCTCCGCGGTGCTTACTGCGGATTCGGCCGGATGAATAATCGCGTACTGTGCCTTGTATGTCAGTTCTGGCTTTATGCGCTTCCAGGATTAACGAGCCATTGGCGACGCGAACGTTGTCTTTGCGATCCGTATAGAGCTGTAGCTCATTGTTGCCTCCGCCGAACGCGTTGATTTCGCATTCCCATTTGCTGTAGTCAAGCGAATCGCCATTGAATTCATCTTGCCAAACCAATTGCCAACCTGCCGGCGTTTCTTGGCCGGTGGCTGGACAGCCTGTGCCGACGAAAG
The DNA here is from genome assembly GCA_033761895.1 of Pirellulaceae bacterium. Lineage (GTDB taxonomy): Bacteria > Planctomycetota > Planctomycetia > Pirellulales > Pirellulaceae > Aureliella. The sequence goes on from JANRMD010000072.1 coordinate 8,506, forward strand.
TCGCGATGGCCAAGAGTATTCGATGTAGTTGCATATGCTTTCCGCCCATTGACGTCCGCCCTTGAACTAGTGTGAACTCACATAGTCACTGAGCTGGTTCTTCACGATACTTTACCTGGACTTCCAAGCCGGGGATCTTGTCGGTCAAGAGCTTTGCACCGGCTTCTGTTGCGGAAGTGCGCGTCACCTTGAGATCCTTAAGCTTCTTCAGCCCCAGCAGCTTGGGCAGGCCTGCATCGGAGACACCGGTCGAACCAAGATGCAAAAACGTCAGCTCCGTCATGCCCGCCAAGTGATCCAAACCAGCGTCGGTCAACCGAGTGTTGTCGAGGTTATACCAAGTCAGTTGCGTTAACCCAGCGAGTTTGCTGCATCCCGCGTCCGTAATTGGATCACGCCACAAATTCAATCGCTTGAGCGTCGTGAAGGCAGCCACGGCTTCCATAGCTCCGTCATTGATCTGGCTGCATTCGCTGAGGTCAAGATCCTCGAGCTTCAAACCAGCCAGAGCTTTCAGGCCAGCAGCGCTAACTTGGGTCTTTGCCAGTCGCAATTTCTTCAGCTGCTTAAAGCTGGCGACAGTGGGCATGGCGGCGTCTTCGATCAAAGTCTGTGCAATGTACAACTCAGAGAGGTTTTTGCAGCCGCTTAGTTTCTTCAAGCCCTCTTCGCTGAACCACAACTCATCGGCCGCTAAAACTCGTAGCTCCGGGCACCCAGCTAGCACTGCAAGCCCCTCGTCATCCACCGTCGTCGCTCCACCTTTACCACTCAATCGTAGAGCCCTAAGTTTGGAAAGAGGTTTGACGGCAGTTGTTAACTGCGAATTCGAAAGTACACATTCACGCAGATCCAACTGCTGCAATGTGGTTAGCTGTGCGATTTCAGCCAGCAGCGAGTCCTCCAGCTTGCAGCCCCGTAAATCCGCTGCAATCACTTCGCCTTTTGTATCGCGGGTTAGCTTCGCGCCGGCGGCATCCAAGGCGGTGGTTGATTGCTGACTGGTTGATTGCTGATTGGCAGTTGATGTCTCAGGCGTCGCGCTGGTTGATTGCTCAGTGGCTGAGGCCGCTTTCGAAACATCCGGACTTTCAGTTTGCGTCTTTGGCGAAGGTTGGCTTGAGTCACAACCCAGGCAGACTAATGTTGCAAATCCAAACAGCCAAGCCGCCGACAACGGTGCTCGATAGGGCATCTTCAAAATTCCTTGATAACTTCACTTCGAATGAACACGAATGCACATTGTACACCGTTATGTGACTTGGAGGAGTTGCTCTGAAGCTATCCTGCCCTCTGCCATGAGCGCGCTCAGATGCAGCAGGAAAACTCGACTAAGAAATTCGAACACGAAATTCGACTAAGAAAATCGATTCGAGAACCTGGAACAAGAATGAAATTCGGCGGCAAGCCGTTGTGAATGTTGCTCAGATGTAAAACATCGACTCGGCGGAGAGAGCGTTGGCTTGGTCAAGTAGAGATTGCAGTGAACGCTGCTCAAGCTGATTGCGTTGCTGTTGGATGACATCATCCCAGACCTGGGACATCACTCGATTGAGGTCCGATTCGCCAACTTCGCTCGTTGTAGATAATTGCTGTGGCGAGCAGACTGCATCAACTATCTCGGCTAAGGTAATCGATTCGGGCGAACGTTGCAGCTTGAATCCGCCGCTGGAACCGCGCGAACTACAAACCAGTCCAGCTGACCGAAGCTGCTGAAGGATTTGAACCAAGAACTGATTCGGCACATCATGCTCTGCGGAGACAGTTCGCGCCGATACCAACTCGCCATCCCGGTAACGAGCGGCGAGGGCAAGCATGGCGATAGCAGCGTAATGCGCTTTAACCGGAATCTGCATGGGTTTCTTGAGGCCGACTTCTTGAGAGGTTAAGTTAAGTAGCTGGTTACCTGAGCTCAGCTGTTACGTGTTGCGTTCGCTCAGCTGTTGTGGAGACCGCATTCGGTTTTAGCAAAACCGCTCCAGCGACCTGCGCGTTCATCTTCGCCAAGTCCAACACGACGCGTGCAAGGTTGGCACCCGATGCTGATGTAGCCCTCATCATGCAAGGGGTTGTAAGGTATGTCTTCCTTGGTGATTAATGACCAAACCTCTTTCTTCGTCCAGTTCGCAAGTGGGCTAACTTTGACTAGACCGAATTTCTTGTCCCAACCAACAATCGGCGCGACAGCTCTGTCTGGTGTTTGATCGCGACGTATAGCGCTGGCCCATGCATCAAAGCCCACAGCCGCCTCTTGCAAAACCGAAATCTTACGATCGAAGCAGCAACGATTCGGATCACGGTTGTAGACTGGACCACCATTAGCAGCTTCGTACTCAGCCACTGTCTGTTTCGGCCGTTTCATCTCAACCTCAATACCATAGCGCGACTTAACGCGCTCTCTCAGTTCAAGTGTTTCGGCGAATTGGTAGCCAGTATCGAGATTGAAGACAGGAGTTTCTGGAGCGAATTGAGCGAGCATGTGAATGATGCACATGCCTTCCGGACCAAAGGCTGTGGCCATGGTGAATCTAGGAGCGAATCGCAGCACTGCCCACTGCAGGATCTCTTGCGGGGTCGCTGACTCAAGTTCAGCGGAGGTCCGAGCCAACTCGGCCAGGAGTTCTTCAGTGGGTTCAATCACGGTTCGTTCATCCGCCTTTCGCCCGCCGTCGTTGTCATCTAGCCGAATCACCTTTAGCTGTGGCATCCCCGAATTGGGCTTGAGATTTTTTGCTGGAATCGCCATGAAAGTACCTTCCTCGCTCAAATTCCGCTCGTACTCGGTCATATGTTACTTATATGACCTTTTTAGTCAACTATCAAGATCTGTTACGGATTATCGGCGTAAGTCGTACAGTTTGTTTAGTCTCTACCCACTTGGGTGGTTGGTGCAAGTGTCTTACCGCCTGAGTGTCCTGTTGATTGCTTGCTACTTGATGCAACCTGAGCTGCTTGCCCGAGCAAGCCGTTGTAGCAGCGATGTAGAAAACCATGTAGCGTTGCGTGCTCAAGATTAGCTTGCACCGGATAGGCCCCCACGTAGCTGCGATACGCCGAACGGCTTCACTGCTAGGCTCAGCGAAATTTTGGACACGCCGTCTATCTTGGCAGGCTGCGTTCGAGGAATGATTGCTGGCGGATGATTGCTGGGGGTGTTTCGGTTATGATGGAGCGTGCACTCACCCAAACGCATGCCGCCACGATGGCGGCGATGAACTCCCCTTCCCGCCTTGAGTCATCATGATGCTAAAGAAGCCATCGTCTAACCCGCTTCAGTCGTACGTCTCCTGCATTGCCGTTGGGCTATGCGCTTGCGTGTTTTTCGCAAGCGAATCTTGCCTTGCACAGCCAGCGACGGAACAAACCGTGGAGCTTACCGGTGAGCAGCTTGAGTTTTTTGAGAAAAACGTTCGACCGCTGCTTGTCGAGCGATGTTACGAGTGCCACTCGGCTCTGGAGGTAAGTGGAGGATTGCGATTGGATTCGCGAGTTGGCGTGACTGCGGGCGGCGAATCGGGGCCTGTAATTGTGGCTGGTCAACCTTCGCAAAGCCGACTGATTGAAGCGATTCGCTATGAGAATCGTGATTTGCAGATGCCCCCTAGTGGTCGCTTGAGCGATTCCGAAATCAGCATGCTTGTGAAGTGGGTTGAGTTAGGTGCTCCAGACCCGCGCGACACTGTACCTACTGCGGCGCCCCGGCCGACTGGGATGAGTATTGATGACGGGCGGAAATTCTGGTCAATGCAACCGGTGACCGCACCTACGCTTCCCAAAGTTGCTCTCGCCGAGTGGGGTAGCACACCTATTGATAACTTTGTGTTGGCGAAACTGGAATCGAGTGGACTACGTCCTGCGGAAGTGGCGGATCAGCGAACGCTCATTCGTCGCGTAACTTATGACTTAATCGGCTTGCCGCCAACCGAAGAGGAGGTTGAAGCGTTTGTGTCTGACACAACCCCCGACGCGTATTCGCGTTTGGTTGATCGCTTGTTGGCCTCTCCGCAGCACGGTGTGCGCTGGGGACGTCATTGGTTGGACGTCGCCCGATATGCGGATTCGAATGGCTTGGACGAAAACTTGGCTTTGGGCAACGCATGGCGCTACCGAGACTATGTCGTCGATGCTTTTAACTCCAACAAGCCTTTTGATCGCTTCTTGGTCGAACAGTTGGCAGGTGACCTGATTGCGGGAGCGAATCGCGAGACCTTGACGGCAACTGGCTATTTGGTGCTGGGCGCGAAAGTACTGGCTGAACCCGATCGCGAAAAACTGGTGATGGACACGATCGATGAACAAATCGATGCGACTGGGAAGGCATTCTTGGGGCTGACGCTAGGCTGTGCAAGGTGCCATGATCATAAGTTCGATCCGATCAAGCAGGTTGACTATTACGCGCTCGCAGCCATTTTTAAAAGCACGCAAACATTTGGCCCGACAAATACTGGCGCGATCAAGCATTGGAACGAGCACTCGTTTGCAAGTGCCGAGGAGCTCGAGAAACTGAAGGCAGTTGAGGCGGAAATTGCGGCTAAGAATGCCGTCGCCAACAAATTCAAGGGTGAAGCAGTTGCCAAGATTCGCGACGCTGCGAAAGCCAAAGCGGCCGACTATCTAGCCGCTGCTGCGGAGTTCTCACCGTCTGCCACACTGAAAGAAGTCGCTGCGGTTGCTGCGCCGCTAGGATTGCATCCACGCATCTTGCACCATTGCCGCTTGCATTTGGAATACCACCGGGATGATCCTGTATTCGTTACTTGGCATTTGTTGAACGCTGCGAAGGGAACTGTTGCCAAGGAAATACCGAGTGCGGCATGCGCTGCGGATGAGAGCCCAGATGCACCGCTCAGCCACGTTGAGGCGATTCGTGAACACTATGTGAAGTTGTTCGCCGAAGTGGAGCAGGCGCTAGCAGAAGCTCAAAAAGCGAAGCCTGATGTCAAGACACTGGAAGACACGAGACTGGAGCAAGCCCGACAAGCCCTCAATGATGGCTCAGGATTCTTGGCAATACCGCCTCAACCGGAGTTTGCATTCGATGAACCCACGTTGGCTGAGTACTACAGGCTGATGGACGAAGCTCGTATCGTCGAAAGTAATTCACCGGATGAAACGTCAGCCATGGGAGTTACGGACGGAAAAGTGCAAACAAGTATTCCGATCCACATTCGCGGCAGTCATCGCAACTTGGGTGACGAAGTAGTACGAAGCTTCCCTTTAGTGATGCAAGTCACCAATGTGCCACCTATCTTTGCTAGAAACCAAAGCGGTCGGCTGGAGTTAGCTCAATGGATGGCGAGCACGCAAAACCCGTTGATGGCTCGAGTTTTCGTCAATCGACTTTGGCGTTGGCATTTTGGGCGTGGCTTGGTTGCTTCGACCGAAAATTTTGGGCAGTTGGGTGATCGCCCATCGCATCCCGAGTTGCTGGATTATCTGGCTAGGCAATTCATGGAAACTGGGTGGTCGATCAAGGAATTGCAGCGAACGATGTTGATGTCCTCTGTTTATCGAATGCAATCCGCCCATACCGATGAAGCTGCATGTGCGGCGGTAGATCCAGAAAACACCATGCTGTGGAAGTTCCGCATGCAGCGACTCGATGCCGAGCAGATTCGCGACTCTGTTCTCGCTGTGGCTGGTCGTCTCGATGATTCAATTGGTGGTAAGACAGTCCCACTTCGCAATCGCCAGTTCGTATTCAATCATACTTCGGTCGATCACACTCGATACGAGAGTCTGCGCCGAGCTGCTTATCTTCCTGTTATCCGGAACAATTTGTACACCCTGTTTGAACAATTTGATTTTCCAGACCCAACCATGCCAACAGGCAATCGAAATGCAACTGTTGTTGCGCCCCAGGCTCTGTTGATGATGAATGATGACCTAGTTTTGGATTCGGCTCGCGAGTTTGCCACAGAGGTAATGCGGCATTCGAACGCGGCGGAACGCAGAGTTGAGTTGGCTTACGTAACGGCGCTTGGTCGAAAGCCTAGTAGTGCTGAGACAGTGCGGGCTTTGGGATTTGTGGATAAGTGGAAAGTGGCGGCAAGTTCTCAGATCGACCAGAATGCCAAGGCCGACGAGGCAGAGCGTGCGGCTTGGGCCATGTTATGCCACAGCTTGATAGCGAGCAACGAATTCATTTACATTCGGTGAGCGATTAGCGATTTAGGTTAGGTGGAAAATGAACGGACCTTCAGAACTTAGACACCGTCGGCAGTTGCTCAAGAACTCTGCGATTGGCTTCGGCGGCCTCGCGTTGGCTGCACTGTTGGAACGCACCGGCTTGAGCGACGATCGCTCGTCGGTGACCGATACCAGCCAACTGGCGAGGATTCCGGCGCGGGCCAAACGCATCGTGTTCTTGTTCATGAAAGGTGGTCCGTCGCACGTTGACACTTTTGATCCTAAGCCGCTTCTGGATCGTGATCACGGTAAGGAACCACCCTTTGCTCTGCCAGATGTTACTTTTGCAAAGCAAGGAAGTCTGCTGAAGTCTCCTTGGAAGTTTCATAAGTACGGCGAGAGCGGTCTTCCGGTAAGCGAGTTGTTTCCGCATGTCGCGAAGCATGTTGATGATCTGTGCATTTTGCGATCGGTCCATGGAACAAACCCGGCGCATGGCGGCGCCCTCTTGAAACTGCACACTGGCAGCGACCAATTTGTCCGCCCCAGTCTCGGGTCGTGGGTCACCTATGGTCTTGGTACAGAAAACGAGAACTTACCTGCCTTCATCACGATTTGTCCAACTCTCGCCCATGGTGGCGTGAATAACTGGGGGGCAGCCTTTCTCCCCTCGCATTGCCAGGGAACACCAATCGGCAATGCGAGCCAACCTGCGGCGGCGGCAAGTCTCAAGCACGTTCGCAACAGCCGCTTGAGTCTCGAGCAGCAGCGTGACCAGCTTGAATTGCTCCGCTCGATGAATCAGGCACATTTGGACACAGTTGGGCGGGACCAGGCACTTGAAGGTCGCTTGAACTCTTTTGAACTGGCGTTTCGGATGCAGTCGACGATGCCAGCCATTCAAGACCTGTCGAGCGAAAGCGAAGCGACTCGGCGTCAGTATGGCATCGATGACCCAGTGACCGAGAATTTTGGACGTCAGTGCCTGATGGCTCGCCGGTTTCTCGAAAATGGAGTCCGTTTTGTGCAAGTCACGCACAGCGATAGCGAAGTGCAGTGGGACCAGCATGGCAATCTGTACCAAGGTCACACAAAAAATGCGTCCGAAGTGGATAAACCTATCGCCGGCTTTTTGCAAGATCTAAAGGATCGCGGATTGCTGAAAGATACTTTGGTGCTTTGGGGAGGCGAGTTTGGACGCACACCTACCTCGCAGGGGACGGACGGACGCGACCATAATCCGCATGGCTTTACGATGTGGATGGCGGGCGGTGGCGTGAAGGCAGGCTATGCTTATGGTGCCACCGACGACTACGGATACTATGCCGTCGAAAACAAAATGCACGTCAACGACTTGCATGCGACCATTCTGCACATACTTGGGCTTGATCACGAGCGACTAACGTTCCGTTACGCCGGTCGTGATTTCCGTTTAACGGACGTCGCCGGAAAAGTAGCTCAAGAGATCCTAGCTTAACTGATCTGCCCTCGACCTGAGCAAGACTCAGAAACTCAAATGGTGCCAGCCACCTAAAAAACTTAGATGGTGCCAGCCACCTATTGACTCCGCCCGATCCGCCGGTACATTTAGAACTACACAACCGAATAGGAGGACGAACTATGGTCAGACCCAATCGTGAAGAGCAGTTCAATGCAAGCGAGATTTGTATAGTTCACACAATCCAAAGATGCGTACGCAAAGCCTTCCTGGCAGGCGTCAATGAGCAAACGGGGGTCGATTTCTCGTTCCGACGCGAGTGGAT
>JANRMD010000073.1:0-12102 GCA_033761895.1 Pirellulaceae bacterium
AACGCCAGTGCAATTCCAGAACTGCGGATAAAGCGTCGACGGTCAAGGGAACTGAGGTCCATGTTCATACCAATGTGCTTTCGCGATCAACAACAGCCAGGATGTTCGATGCCTGTCGGCTAAGCCATTGTAAGATACTGCCCGAACACTTTCCGGTTTTCGCTTGACTTTTTCCACTTATCGTTTTCCAATCCCCAAATGAACTAGACTCAGATTCAGGGTGCTTGGGTGGCACGCCCTGAGGCTTGGGGTGGCACGCCCTGAGGCTCTGCGAAGGGCGTGTCGAATTACGCTGAAACCACGCCCTTCGCAGAGCCGCAGAGCCTCAGGGCGTGCCACACTTAATGAAAGCTACACGCTCCACTAGTTTCGGTCTGGGCTTAGTCAACTTCTAAAGAAGATTGTGAAACAGAATGTCAGCCGGTATCTATGTGATTGCGACAATGGACACCAAGGGCGAAGAAGCCCGCTGGGTACTGGAAAAGATTCGCGCGGCCGGACAAACGGCTTGGACGATCGATGTTTCCGCAAGTAGCCAGGCCGCCGTAAATGCCGACATTAATCGCCAGAAGATCTTGGCTGCTGGCAACCTGAGTGCGACTGAGTTGAGTGCAGATCGCGGTGAAGCGGTTGGGCAAATGAGTGCTTGCTTGGGCGAGTTCCTGGTGGCGGAGTACGCCGCCGGCCGCGTTGCGGGCGTGATTGGCCTGGGGGGCAGCGGCGGAACTTCTTTGATTTCTGCCGCACTGAGGCGATTGCCAATCGGCCTGCCCAAGTTGATCGTCAGCACCGTGGCGAGTGGCAATACGAGCGCTTACATCGACTGTAGCGACTTGGTACTGTTTCCATCAGTTGTTGATGTGGCAGGCCTGAATGCGGTATCGATGGACATCTTGCAAAATGCGGCCCATGCAATCGTAGGCATGGTTGAACGACGCAGTGCCATCACGAGTGCAAGACCACTGCTGGGCTTGACCATGTTTGGTGTGACCACTCAGTGCGTTATGGCAGTAAAGCAAGAACTAGAACGCGATGGTTGGGAATGCCTCATCTTTCATGCGGTTGGTACGGGTGGTCGCGCGATGGAGCGACTGGTTGAGTCAGGACGCATTGTCGGTGTGCTGGATTTGACGACCACCGAAGTTGCCGACTATTTGGCTGGCGGTATTTTTCCCGCGACCGCTGATCGCTTTGATGTGTATGCAAAGCATGCTGTTCCATTGGTGCTAAGTTTCGGTGCCATGGATATGGTTAACTTTGGTCCACGCGCGACTGTGCCGGAGCGATATGCTAATCGTCAGTTTCATCAGCACAACGCGCAAATAACGCTGATGAGAACAACTGCTAGCGAAAACGAGGCTGCGGCCAAGTTCATCGCTGGTAAATTGAATCGAGCCCTCGGGCCCGTCCGCGTACTTGTGCCTGAAGGTGGTGTCTCAAAGCTCGACGCACCAGGTGCACCTTTCTGGAATCCGGACGTCGACAAACTGCTCTTCGACACCTTCGCGGCCGAATTCGAGTGCACCGCGCAGCATCAGTTGATAAGGCTACCGCATAACATCAACGACCCGGCTTTCTCGCAGGCAGTTGCGGATCATTTTCGTGCTCTAATCTAATGTAAGCTGCTAAGGTTGATTGTTTGCGATCTTTTGCAATCGTGCGCAGAGGCTTGAAATGGGACTTGATACTGTCGAACTTGTGATGGAAATCGAAGAGGCTTTCGATATCACAATCCCTGATGATCGTGCGAGCCACATGGTCACGGTGGGTGACGTCTACGACTTCATACTCGAAAAAACTTGCCAAGCACCTTCGGAGTCGAGTAGGTGCTTATCTGCGGCCGCCTTTTATGATCTGAGTCGGCAGGTGCGCGGGCTAGGATTAGTGAGTGGAAAAATCCGGCCCACGACCAAACTGGATCAAGTAATACCACTGACCGGGCGTCGCTCTACGTGGAAAACACTTAGTTCGCAGATGGACCTGCGTTTCCCTCGGCTCGGTAGACCTGCTTGGCTAGTTCTGCTCAATTTCATCTTGGTCGCGGTGATCTTCATTACCGCCTTGGCGGTTTTTGCTACAGCCAATCCGCTGGTTGCGGTGCTGGTTGCCTTGGGGCTTGGTGCACTTTGTTCGGCCACGGTTGCGTTCTTGACGGAGCCTTTTGCCATATATCCAGCCGCAACCTGCACGACGATTCGAGACCTCGTGACGCACCTAGTCGCCACCAACTACAACAAACTTGCGGGCCGATATGCTACGCGAAACCCTACGGACGTTTGGAACGCACTGCAGTTGATCGTCTCGGAACAACTCGGCGTAGACCGCAGCAAAGTTCTGCCGCATGCAAGATTTGTCCAAGATCTGGGCGCGGATTAGCGGTCATAGTTAGCTTTATTGAATCAATGAAACACGCTCCCAACCCCTCTGGCTGGGATGTACAATGGAGCGAGGTTTCCAGACTTGAACTCTACCTTCCTCTCCCTGCTCCCGCGTTATTCAGGCCTCGCCTATGTATGCCGTAACCTTGCGAAACGCAGCTTGCGCCCTGCTCGCTGTTTTTTCTCTGCCAGTGTCCCTCATTGTTGCGGAGGACGTTGACTACGAGCGTCAGATTGCGCCGCTATTGAAAACCTATTGTGCAGGCTGCCATAACGATACGGACAAGGAAGGCGATTTGTCATTGCTCTCGCTAAACGCCCTACGTGCCGGTACGCCCAAGGGCGCGGTCGTGATAGCGGCCAAGCCTGAGGACAGTCAACTGTTCAAAGTTATTTCGGGTGCCGCCGAGCCCAAGATGCCGCCCAAAGAGGAACCACAACTCAAGCCTGAGCAAATTGCATTGATCCGCGAGTGGATTGCCCAAGGCGCCAAGGGCGAGACCAAGCCGAGCGAATTGATGTCACGCTTGGTCGCTCCCAAGTTAACCCAAGATCCAAGTGCCGGTGCCAAGATATCTGCCGTGAGCACCGCTGGTACAGACCGCGTCGCCATCGGAAAGTTTGGCGTGGTCGAAGTTCGCAGTAACTCAGGCCAAATGGTTTGGGCCTTCGATCAGTTGCCAGGCAAAGTGAATCAACTGCGGCTAAGCCCCGATGGGAAATCCTTGGTTGTCGCTACGGGAGTGACCGGTGTTGCCGGCGAGGTATTGTTGCTGGACATTGAGAATGGGCAAGTTCAACAACGCTTGCAAGGCCACGCAGATGCGGCTTACTGCGCGAGTGCGAGCGCTGATGGCAAGTGGATTGCTTCCGGCAGCTACGACAAGTCAGTTATCGTCTGGGAACGCGCCACCGGCAAACCAGCTCGAACATTGTCAGGCCATAACGGAGCCATTTATGATCTGGATTTTGATGCGACGAGTTCGTTGATCGCCACCGCTAGTGCCGATCAGACCGTAAAGCTGTGGTCGATCAGCGGCGAACGACTCGACACACTCGGCCAACCCCAAGGGGAAGTGCTCAGTGTGCGATTCGCTCCCAACGGCAATCACATTTTTGCGGCTGGGGTCGATCGGCAGATTCGTAAATGGCAAGTTGTTTCTCGCAAAGAGCCCGCAATCAATCCGTTGCTGGTCGCTCGTTTCGCGCACGAAGATGATGTACTGCAAATTGCCTTTTTAGGAGGCGATCGCTTAATCTCAACTTCGGTCGATCGCACCGTTAAGCTCTGGGATACAGATCAACTGCGCCCCTTGGGACAACTGGCGACTACACCGGATATTCCTGGCGGCATTTTTGCCAAAGCGGGCGCGATCGACGTTTTCACCATGAGCGGTGAAGTTGTCACTGTCAGCCCCGAGACGGTAACTGAGCGCATTGCTTCCGCCACGCGTAACGCGTTACCACTCAAAGCCAAGCCGCTGGCAGCCCCAGCCCCTACTGCACTTTCTGAAACCAAGCCCAATGCGATCGGTGAAACAGAACCCAATGACGATTTCGCCAAGGCACCCAAAGTCGATTTTCCGGCGACTATTGATGGCATAATCGATATGAACGCCAGTGGAGTGGCTGATGTTGATCTCTATCGTTTCTCAGCGACCGCTGGGCAAGCCTGGATCTTCGAAGTGAATGCCAGCCGCAGTGCTTCGCCACTCGACAGCCGCATTGAAATCCTGGACGAAAACGGCCAGGGAGTGTTGCAGACTCGCTTGCAAGCCACTCGTGAATCTTATTTCACTTTCCGCGGCAAAGACAGCAACACCAGCGACGACTTCCGCGTGCACAACTGGGAGGATATGGAACTGAATGAGTTTCTATACTCAGATGGAGAGGTCGTTAAGCTGTGGTTGTATCCGCGCGGCCCGGATTCTGGTTTCAAGGTTTATCCAGGCACGGGGTCTCGCTACACATACTTTGGAACCACTCCGACATCTCATGCACTCGGAGCACCAGCATACATCGTTCGTGAATTGGTTGACGAAGAAGAGGCGTTGCCTAATGGCCTGCCTGTCTTTCCAATCTATTACGAGAACGATGACGATGGTTTGCGACGTTGGGGTAAGGACTCGCGATTGTCGTTCGTCGCCCCACGCACGGGAGATTATTTTCTAAAGGTCCGCGACGCTCGCGGTTTTGGCGGTGCGAATTACAAGTACAAGCTTGATATTCATACTCCTCGCCCTGATTTTGAAATCAAAGTCGCTAGCAACAAGATGAAAATGCCCGTCGGGAGTGGCCGTGAGTGGCAAATCACCGCGACGCGACTGGATGATCTTGAAAGTGAAATTGCCGTTGAATTGAAAGGCTTACCTGAAGGTTTTGTCGCAACCAACCCGCTCGTGATCGAAGCGGGTCAATTGAGCGCTCAGGGTGCCATCTATGCCACCGCAGCTACCCAGTCATTGTTGGATGCCGTTCCCGAGAGCGAAAAATCCGCCGATAAACCTTCCGCGAGGAAGTTCGAGTTAACTCTAGTGGCGCGCAGTTCGAATCAAGGTCAGCTGATTGAGCACGAGCTCAAAGACAAGATTGAGATTGAACTAATCACTGCACCTGAGTTGAAGGTGAAGCTGGTCGATGCTGTCGATGGCTCGCGTGAACTCGATGAGCTTAACATTCGTCCCGGCCAGACGATCACCGCCAGAGTTGTCATCGATCGCGCTGGAGTAAAAGGTCCTGTCAGCTTCGGTGGTGACGATTCAGGTCGCAATCTGCCACACGGAGCCATCGTCGACAACATCGGCTTGAACGGTCTGCTACTGCCCGATGACGTCAACGATCGCGAATTCTTCATTAAAGCTGCGAAGTGGTTGCCACCTCAGCGGCGACAGATCCACCTTCGAAGTCAGTCGAAAGATAACCCCACGTCCAAACCCATTTGGTTGAATGTCTTGCCCGCGACAAAATAGCCTGCCAGAGCTTTCTGGAGCTGTTACAAAAGTGTCCCTAAAGAACAAACCGCTCCGAAAGTCTACTGATTGACACAACCGAGCGGAATCTAACCTAACCAGCTACAGAGCGCCCCGATGAGACCAATTGCGAGCCGCGGTTGCTTATTTTATGGACTTGGTTTTTTCTTCGGAATTCCCTTGTTGCTGGCGCTCGTGGGGTTCTTGGTGATTGCTGGTCGTGAACGCGCTGCGAAACGCAAGCTCGACGATCGACTGCAGAAGATCGTTGCACAGGGTTTGCCGGTCGACAACGAAACCATGCTCAGCTTTACCAATAGCCTTACCAGCAAAGAAGACACTAAGGATTGGTTAGCAGCGCTAGGCGAATTGACCAGCGAAGCGTTTTCCAAATCGACCGATGGTGTGCCGATTTTTGATCCCAAGGCAACGGATGAACTGATTGTCCCCGCAGCAGGCCAAACCTGGTCGAATGAAAAAGTAACCCGCGACTTTTTGACTAAATGGAAGGATCTGTTTAGTAGAGTCTCGCGCCTATCGCTGAAGCAACTCGAGCCCGGTACGAAGCCCGTTCGGTTCCTTAAAGAGTTCGATTCACTCAACACCCTGTTGCCACAAACGCAAAACATGCGCACGGCAGCCAGACTGTTGTTACTGAATGGCCAAGTCGCAGTGTTCGATCGAAACTCTGCGAAAACGAGAACGAACATCGAAGCCTTGCTCGGATGTTCACGTACGGTTTCTGGTGAACCACTTCTCGTATCCCAGTTGGTATGTGTTTCCATCGAAGGCATGGGGGTCGGTTTGTTGCGATCCGCGCTCGAACAGGATGTCTTGAGCGAAAGGGACCTCATGGCCTTGCTGCCTCGTATGTTGGACGGCATCAACATCAGCCCACAATGGAAACTTGCCATGCAAGGTGAGCGAGCGATGATCCTACCTTTGTTTGAGCACCCTGAGTTAATCAATCCAAACCTGCGTTGGCTGCCTGGTCGGAATACCGATTCACTTCACTTCCTCGATTTGATAGATCAAGTCATGGAAGTTCCGGATACTGATCTTGACGGATTTCGCGCGGGATTGGCAAAGGTCGAGCAGGACTTTCGACGCAATTTTGAGGGAAATCTGTTTCAGAAATTCGATTCGGTGGTTACCACCCTGACCACTCCAGCAGTATCCTCCATGGGAGGAGCCTACATTCGTGACGCGATGCAACGCCGCGCAGCGGCAATTGCAATTGGTATTCGGCTTTACGAAAAACGCAACGGCAGAATGCCTGCAAGTTTAGAGGATCTCAAGTCGCTGGAACTCGGTGAATTGAAACTGAATCCGGCTGGATTGCTGCCACTTGGCGGCAAACCTTTTGGATACAAAGTTGAAGACAAGCAAGCACTGCTTTGGGGCTTTGATCCCAATCAAGCTTCCTCGACTCCCGCTGAGCCGCCGTCCACTGCGGATGGCTCGCCCAATGCGATCGCGAATAAACGCTGGACTTGGACTCTTGAAAAGGCGACTTCCCAGTGATCGCTTCCTGGCTGGCGGCTAAAAAGTTTCCCGATGCGTTAGTTTTGATGTTGCGATTTTCGGGCTTTCGCAACCGGAGCGTTAGCGAGGGAACGAGTTACAGTGTCAACAAGACGATGCAGAAGGGTCCCTCGCTAACGCTTCGGGTTATGAAAAAATCGAGCCAAACGTCATCCGGATCGTTTCAAAGCAACAAACGGCATCGCTAGTAAACGCGAACAGGACTCAAAGTCGTGGGTGACTTCGAGTCCTGTTTCGGTTTCATCGTTTATTCAATTGATCTGGGCTTGGTCCGAGATCGTTGACCTCAAGTTGCTAGTAGGTCATCGATAGGCCTAGATCGATTCCGTGCATCCAGTATCCGCTGTCGACGAAGCTGAAAGCAGGGCGAGTTGACGCGGCACCACCGAGGGCTTGCGAGAAATCAACTGAGTGATCGATTTGATTTCCCGAAAGAGCGACCGACGACCAGTACATGAAGCTGTAGCCTACATTCAGCTGGATGCATTCGCTCAACGAGTAACCCATCTTGACTCGCATTTCTGGAAGGAACGCGAAGGTGTTGCGGGAAAACTCGACAATGTTACTTTGCTGAGTCAACACACCGCCTGGGAAGGAAGCAGTACCATTGAAGTCTTGAATGGTGAAGCCGCGAACCGATGCGGTTTGGTTCATGCTACCGAAACTTACCTTAGCTAGGGTCGACAGCGTTATTCGCTTGTGAACCACCGAGCTGAGCATACCGATGTGAGCACCATGGAAATTGTTTTCGGCTTCAAACAAGTCGCTGGTGGTGAACGTGGTTCCATCTGGAATCAAGTTACCGGTGAATTGATCCGTTGTGATCGAGCCCACAGTTGTCGAATCTTTTAACTTGTTGTAGGTGTAACCGCTAACCAAGTCGACGCGGTGGTCATTCGATCGTCCCAACAGGAAGTAGCCCGATGCTTCCGCACCGATCATGTTCAGATCCATGCGGGCAGACACCGTACCGGAGGACACTGGAACTACACCCGTATTGAACGCTACTAGGTAAGCATCTTCAGCATTAATCGTGGTGTTGTAGAACGGAATACCAACTGAGGTTGTTCCATCCGACGTGATGGTTCTTGTTTGGCTGTTCTGGAAGATCCCGAACACGCGACCACCCACAGCGATTTTTTGGCAGGCGTCCAAGTACCTTCCGCCCGACAGGCTATAGCCAGTCAACAAACCAGTTGGCGTTCCATCAGGCCCACCAACTTCAGTGGTGACTCCTTGACCGCCGACCACCGGCAACACACCTTGATTGGCAGTAGTAATCAGCGGCGGTGAATTTCGGCGTTGACCGAACCACAACAGCGATTCCATGTTCAGCCAGTATTCGGTCGACTTGTTGCCGCAGCCTGAAATCAGAGCCGAATCACAGCCGGTGTCACATCTGCCGGAGCCGCAACCGCAATCACCCGAGACGGATGGTGCGAGCATTTCCATATCCAGCATTTGGCTGTTGGAAACCAAGCTTGCTTTAGGCTTGAATGCCCTTGGGCGTGTGTCTTCCGACATTTCAACGTAGCGATTGGAATCGCCCACGCTGCGGACACCGTCACCGACGTGACGAGCTGCCGACATAGTTGAGGAGTTTTGAGCGGACGCTTGATTCAAGCTTGAACCCGCCAAAGCCATGACCAGTAACAGTTTTGTGATTTTCATTTTCTTTTGTTCTCGCTAGACGGACCAAGCGTCAGATTCGTTAGTTGTAGATCGGTCGGATTTAGCGTTACTTCGAACAAAAAAGGACTAACCAGCATACACAACGCATCTTACCCAAGGTCACAAGTCGCAAATTTCGTTTTGGAACATGTGAAAAACGGCTATTGCGCATAGAATGGAGGGGTGTCCCGACAGATCGCAGCCGCAAGTGATAGCAATCGGAAGCCGCCCTATGAGTGATGCCCGCACCATCGCCAACTCGAACCCAGACCCCGAATTGCCGGTGCCTCTTCAGCCCAGTCGAGAAGAGAGTGTGCCGGTTGGAAAGGTGAGCTTACCGGGCTCGCCGCGAATTGCAGCTGGGTGGAGAATCCCGGGCGCGGGGGCGGTTCGTATTCGCAGGTGGACCAGCGCTATGCATGCGGTTGCCGCTCAAGAACCACGCATGCGGGCTCTAGCTACCGAACAGATTCGCAAAGAGAGCCTCTCTCTGCGGTATCGCGCTATGAGCGGCGAGCCACTGGTGAAGATTTTGCCCGAAGCCTTTGCACTTGTGCGCGAAGCTGGTCGCAGGGCGCTCAACATGCGTCACTTCGATGTGCAGATCCTTGGCGGAGCAGCTCTGTTCGATGGTTGCATCGCGGAAATGCAAACCGGTGAAGGCAAGACGTTGACCGCGACACTGCCTCTCTACTTGCACGCGCTGGCTGGACACGGGGCTCACTTGGCAACCGTCAACGACTATTTGGCGCATCGCGACGCCGAATGGATGCGACCGATCTACAATCTATTAGGCGTGTCCGTGGGTGTTGTGCTAACTGACAGCAGTCCCGATGATCGGCGGAAGGCTTATGCTTCCGATATCACTTACGGAACGGCCAAGGAGTTTGGATTCGACTTTCTGCGTGACCGATTATTGCTGCGCGCTCAAGGCAGAATGCAAAGCGACTTTCTTGGCGACGGTAGCGCGGAACGTTGGACTAGTCGTGGCGACGAACCTGTACAACGGACCATGCACTTTGCGCTTGTGGACGAAGCGGACAGTATTTTGATCGATGAAGCCCGTACACCGCTAATCATCGGCTCCCTGGGAGATGAATCTCGCGAAACCGTGATCGCGACGTTTGCATGGGCGGCTGAAAACTCGCCGAAGTTTGAACTAGAAGAACATTTCACGATCGAAGAGGATTCTCGCAAGATCGAATTGACCGGCCGTGGTCGCGCTCTAGTACGTAGCTTGCCCCGCGACGAAATTATGCGGCAAGTTGCGTTAGTGGACCTTTATGACTTCATCGAGCGTGGCATTAAGGTCCATCGTGATTTCCATCTCGATCGTCAATATGTCATACGCGACGGCGAGATTGTCATCGTCGACGAGTTCACCGGTCGCCTCGCTGAAGGCCGAAAGTGGCGTGACGGCATCCATCAAGCCATCGAAGCCAAAGAGAAGATTGAAATCTCAGTCCCGACCGGCCAAGCGGCTCGAATCACCGTCCAGGACCTTTTCCATCGCTATCGACACATCGGCGGTATGACTGGTACGGCTTCGACGAGTGCCCCAGAGCTGTGCAAGATCTACAAGACTCCCGTGGTGCTTGTTCCCACCAATCGACCGCCGAAACGAGTTCGATTGCCTGACCAAGTGTTTGGAACTATGCTCCAGAAGTTCGAAGCGATCGTGGAAGAGACTCGCGTGTATCACGATCAAGGGCGTCCAGTGCTGATCGGAACGCGTTCGATCGACAAGTCGATGATTCTGTCGCGCCTACTGAATGAAGCTGGTATTCGCCATCAAGTCCTCAATGCCAACGAAGTGGAACGCGAAGCTGAAATCGTTTCGGAAGCGGGTAAGCACGGGCGCGTCACGGTGGCAACCAACATGGCCGGGCGCGGAACCGACGTAAAGCTGGAACCGGATGTGAAGGAAGTGGGCGGTATGCACGTCATCTGCACTGAATTGCACGATGCGGCACGTATCGATCGCCAGTTGATTGGTCGCTGCGGTCGTCAGGGCGATCCAGGATCCTACCGACAGTACCTCTCGCTCGATGATGACATTCTGCGAAGCGGATTAGGCATGAAGAAAGCGGATCAGTTGACAGCGGTTGGCAAAGCACAGCCCGGCCCATTCCACTCACTGGCTGGTCTTTTCCGCCGTGCACAACGCCGCGTCGAACGCAAACACTTCCGCGACCGCATGATGTTGCTGCATCACGAACGAGAACGTACCAAAATGCAGCGAGAAATCGGTCAAGATCCCTACCTGGATACCGCCGAATAGCCTTCAGCAAGTCATCGCATTCTACCCAGCGGACGCGTTAGGACAGGCAATGATTACCTGCAAAAGGACAGGCAATGTAGGAGGTCGTCCATGGCGGCCTCTGTCTTATTCGACAACGCAAACGACTCGCATTACCTATTCCCACTAAGTTGTCACTAATCGACGCATTAAGTTTCCGCGGTCATTAGCCCCATTCAAGAAAAGTCCATCGGGAATTGGTTGAGGCGCAGCATCAAAGAGTCGCAGAGAATTGCATGTATCTGCGTGAGTACGAATTGCGATTAAGCGCGGTGCCCGGCATTATCCGCTGACAGCTGCTGCTCTAGGCCGGGCAGCCGTCGAGATTGGCCAAGTGATGAACGCCGAGTTTCTGCGCAACTTCGCGCAAGCGCTCGCGACTGGTCGCCAGAAAACGACCAAGACTTCGGCCGCCGCTGAGCTTCTGCAAACGAGCTTGCCAAAGTGCGGCTGAACTGCCAAGTCGCTCGAAAATGTCAGCCAATTCCGCTGAAATGGACGCTTTGCCTTCTCGCAGCAACCGGCCGGTATACTCAACCAACATCAGGTAATTGCCGAGCGTAAATCCGCTGAGCATCCCTTCACGTTGCGAATCCAACTGACGGCGATCCTCGATCGGAATCAGCCACAGCGCTTCTTCCAACTCCTTCGAAGCTCGCGAACCAGCCACGCTGCCAGCCAGAGCGACTTGCAGATCCTTGACTCGGCCTTGCTTCTTAACGTGGTCGACGCGGGCTTTCACTGAGGTATGGTCGCTTTCCTCAGGAACAGCGGCGATTCCTGCGGCCACCGGGTTCAAATCGATGTAGGCGCACACGGACAGCAGGGCTTCTTCGTCGAGAATTGCGATCGATTTGAACCGCCCTTCGAAGAACGCACCCGTGCATTTTTCAGCCTTATTGACCATCCTCGACAGCGGTTCTTTGAGGCACTTCATAAACCAGCTCAGCGATCCCAAACGGCCGCGTGTCGAAGCGATCCACTCGGCATGCTTCAAGCGTTCGGCCACCAATGCCTTCAATTTATCGGGCGGCAGTGGCTTGCGATCTGTGCCTCGTGGCGGGAAGAGCCTGAACCAGCGATCGACGACTTCTTCAGCCGTCCACTGCTCGGCGATGTGCGAATCGAGCCTCAGCAGCACGTGCAGGTGGTTATCCATCACGGCAAAGCCCCCGACGGAAACAGCGAAGATTTCCGCAAGTTCCTTAAGTCGTCTTTCGATCCAACCTTTGCGGTCACC
>JANRMD010000074.1:0-3209 GCA_033761895.1 Pirellulaceae bacterium
GCTGGGATGCAGTTGTTTCCGAAATTCCCAAGACGTGTCGTGCTCACGAATGAAGATTTGATTCAGTTAGCGGTTGTCGTCTTCATCATCTCGATACTCTCGAGCTTGATGGGCATCTGGAAAGCTCTCAAAGTCGAGCCCAACGAAGTATTGATGAGTTAACGCAGGAGCACATCATGAACATCGATATTTCAGAACGCACACAAGCCCTCGAACCATCATTGGCGAAGTTGGCGATCGAGACTCGAGAACTTCGCAAAGTGTATGGCGAAGGGAACACTGAGGTGGTCGCGATGAAGGACGCTTCGGTTTCGGTTCGACAAGGCGAAGTAGTCGCGTTACTTGGTCCCAGCGGCTCGGGAAAATCAACGTTTTTGACGGCAATTGGTCTCATCAATCCGCCCACCAGCGGCCAGATATGGATCGGTGGTGAATTGGTCTTAGACGGTCCGGATGCGCAAACGGATGTAAGAGCCTTCCGACGAAAGCATATCGGCTTCGTATTCCAGAAGTCCAATTTGATCGATTTCTTGAACGCTCGCGAGAACGTGCAGATCGCAATGGAGCTCAATGGGTTATCGCATCGAGCAGCTGGTAAGCGAGCCCAAGGACTGCTGGATTCACTCGGGGTAGGTGACCGGGCTAATCACGAAGTCTCGATGCTATCCGGCGGCCAGCAGCAGCGTGTTGCTGTCGCCCGGGCATTAGCGAATCATCCTAGCGTCTTGCTGGCGGATGAACCGACCGCTGCGCTCGACAGCCACCGCGGTCGGCAAGTCATGGAACTCTTTCGCGATGTCGCCAGACAACATGGCGCTGGCGTCATCGTCGTTACCCACGACCATCGCACACTGGACGTATTCGACACCATCTACGAGATGGAAGATGGCGTCATACGAGTCTCAGAGCCCCAATCGAATCATTAACCCGATTCAATTCAAAGGGAGGGCTCCACTTTTTGCGTCGGCAAGTTTAGTTCATCGATATCAATTGCTCGACGACTGAACTCAGCTCAGATTCGGATGGAAGTCCAGCGGACTGTCCGACCACTTCGCCTCGGATGACGAACGTCAACGTTGGTATTGATGAAACATTGAACTGCCGTGCAAGTGCAGGCTCTTGATCGATGTTGACCTTTACGATCTTTGCCTGGCGATCAAACTTCTTGGAAATTCGATCCAGCATCGGGCTGAGCATTCGGCATGGTGCGCACCAGTCAGCATAAAAGTCGACCACTACGGGCATCGAAGATTCTAGTAATTCGCTTTCAAACGTCGCGAGTGAAACCTGATTTGCGTTACTCATTTGACTATGTCCTTTTCTGAACGTTGGCTTGATTCGGTTTTACGGTTTCGCACCACCAATGCTACTGTGGCGTATTCGATATCTCTGTCGCTTCCATGGGTTGGCTTGCAGATTCTGTGGCTGGAATCGTCGAGGGCGTAGGCGTTCGGAAGAAAACGCTCTGTATCATCATCACCAGAAACAAAAGGCCAGCGATCCACATCCCTGGGCAAACTTTGCATCCTGAGCCGTCTATGTCACATGCCATGATCTTTTCCTTTAGTGGGTTTAACTGGAAAGACTATTGAGAAGTTAGGGCACTTCTATTTACGTCCTGCACCTCGTTTACCATTGCCTTTTTGCGACGGAGGAGCCATTTGGTGATCGTTCGAATTTGCTTGGCCACCGCCTCGGTGCATACCTTTCTCACTTCCTTGCCCCATTCCCTGTCCTCGTTCGTTGTCCGAATTGAGGATACTGTTGTACTCCTGTGGACTTAGGAATTCGGGCATGTACGTACCGCCTAGCCGCTTAAGTTCCATAGTAAACGCGCGAAGGTGTTGTCCGGACGCTCTTTGTAGATGCTCAAGAACCTTTGAAACGTCTTGTGGAGGGTTCTGTGACAATAGTGTCTGAAGATCCTTGATATCCATTTCCTCGATCTTTGCGCCAACCGTTGCAGCCGCAATCGGTGATTTGCTGCCTGCTACGACTAACGAGTTATAGAGTGCTTGGAACTGCGGATCTGAAAAGCTCCCAACGGGTAGGTTTACAGCTGCGACTGATGAATAACGCGAAGCAAGTTGTTCAACTGCTCGCATGTGTTGTGACTCGGCGTTCGCAATATTGTTGAAGATTTGCAAGCCAGAAGACTGAGCGAGCGTCACATAGACATCGTGCGCCAATTTCTCTTCTTCACGCATACGGACCAACTGACCAACTTGGGCTGGCGTTAGTGTGCCTCCGATGGAATTGTATCCACGGGCACCCGACTGGCGACTGCCTTGATTTTCGGAAGCTTGCGAACCCTTTCCATACTGCTGGAAGGAATTGCCATTTCCTCTCCCATTGCCCCGCCCATTCCCTTGCGCCCAAGCAAACTGAGGCGTCAAAGCGGACAGGAACGCGAAAACAATGATCATTCCATTGGCTGCCAAAGCAGGACGTTTGGCTTCAACTGTGAACCACTTGAATCGACACATTTTGGCACCATTTTTGTTGAATGGTCATTACGAACTAACGTATTTGATCCTCCAAACGAAGAAAGGTTACAAACGAAGAACGAAGTCAGCCGGTTTCAGCCGCGTAAGTGCAGCTTGGCACCCAAAGGGAAAGTGTGCGATCATTCCACTTCAGCATCCTCGGCATTGCCGTTCTGAATGTAGTTTTTCTTGACCAGCCAGAAACACCAAGAAATGAGTCCGATGTTGATCACTGCGAAGAGTAGAAACACCCAGAATCCCTCCACCTTCATGGCTTCAGCATGCTGGGGAATTAGCTCTTGCAAGCGAGTCGCTCCAAGTGATGAGAGCCGAATGGCTTCTCGGCACACACTCATTCCCAAAACAGTGGCAACCAAACCAGCGGTAGTAAGCAGAAGTGGTTTCAATGAAATTCCGTTGGTACTTGGTATTTGTCGAAGCAACTGAAACCAACCTGTGAGCTGAGCAATCATGCCGAGAATGGCTGCCGCTAAATACCATCTGGCCATCGGACCCAAAAAGACTGCACCTAGGTGTGGTGCGGAAAAGTAATAGCCTATTCCGCATACGATCGATGCAACTAGTCCGAACAAAGCGACTTTCGGCAGCCTCGATATCGATTGACCATCCACAGGCAAATGATGGACGGCTCTATACCGAAACTGCCATGCAAGCCAGACGCAAGCGGTAGCAATGGAGCCCAATCCCCAAACCGCGAGCCTT
>JANRMD010000075.1:0-18107 GCA_033761895.1 Pirellulaceae bacterium
GGGAGCGAAGCGAATCGTTTAGGATTCGAAACAGCGGCGATCCTGGAAAACTCGAGCCCTATCGCCTAAGGCAACTCTGCCAATCGAGGTGGACCGCCAGAACGTTGGCGGACGCTGCGAACGTCCGCCACGTGAAATCCACGATCTGCGCTATGGGAGATTAGGCGGAGAAAGAACTTCCGCAGCCGCAGCTCTTGACTGCGTTGGGGTTGTTGAATGTAAAGCCTTGCTTTTCGAGGCTGTGGAACCAATCCACGGTGGTGCCATCGAGATACAGCGAGCTCTTCTTGTCGACGACCACGGCTACGCCGTGATGTTCGTACTTGCTGTCAGCAGCTTCGTCGAACTTGTCATCGAAACCGAGTGTGTAGTTGAAACCGCTGCAACCACCACCTGCGACACCAATGCGAAGGAACATATCATCACCGAGTTGTTGTTCTTCGCGAAACTTCTTGACTTGAGAGGCGGCGCTTTCGGTAAGAATAACTGCCATGGAGTGTTTTCCTTGTAAAAACTTGTAAAAAACTAGTACCAGTATCCCGCAGTGCCATCCCTAGTGTGAAGGTGGCGCGGCGAGGCGAATTGCGGCTAAGTGCAGCAGCGTTTCCGCCCCACCAAGTGAGGCCAGCTATGGGCATTCGACTCGCCCTACGCTGCACTTCTATTTTATATGCTGTAAAGGGTGTTTGGAAAAGTCGAATCAAATTCCCGAGCCGCTTTGTTCACTATTTCTTTTCTACGGATGCAAAGGGCACGTTCTAAGACTAGATTGTAATCCACCCCAAGCTACACACCCTATTCGGTTCTCCTGGAGACAAAACATGCGGAATTGGTCTTTTTTCGCAGTTCTACTGCTCGTTTACCTTTCTCGCTCCGTTATTGCCGGCGATCTGAAACTGGAGAAAGGGGACCACATTTGCTTGGTCGGCAACGCCTTGGGTGAGCGTCTGCAGCACTATAACTATTGGGAAACCCTGCTCTATCAGCAGCTTCCAGAACTGGACCTGACTGTCCGCAACTTGTGCTTCCCGGCCGACGAACCCGAATTGCGGCTGCGTTCGATGAATTTCGGCTCGCCGGACGATCACCTTAAGCACTCCAAGGCCAGCGTGATTCTATTTTTCTTCGGACTAAACGAGTCCTTCAAGGGTGAAGCGGGCAGAGCCGAGTTTGTGTCCCAAATGACCAAACTCGTCGAGGAAACCAGCCAGAAGAACTACAACGGTAAGGCAGCACCGAGGATTTGTCTTGTTTCGCCAATCGCATTTGAAGACACTGGCGATCCGAATTTGCCAAACGGGGAAAAAGAAAACAAGCAACTCGAGGCTTACGCTTCCGCACTGAAGTTAGTCGCGGATAAAGCGGGAGTCACTTACGTCGATCTGTTCAACCCTTCCAAGAAAATTTTCGCGAACAGTGACAAACGCTTGACACTTAATGGCGTCCACTTGAACGACGAAGGCTACAAAGCCCTCGCTCCGGCATTTGTCAAAGCCTTGTTGGGTGCCCAAGCTGCCGCGGAAGACGAACTGGAAATCAATCCGGCTCTACTGGAGCAGGTGAACGACAAGAACTTTCATTGGTGGCATCGCTATCGAGCCGTCAATGGGTATTCGATCTATGGCAAACGCGGCGAAGCTGGCTCCGACGGAACGTATCGCAATCGCGAAGTCATGGAACGTGAACGTGAGATCCTTGACCAAATGTGCGCTAATCGCGATCAACGCATTTGGGCTTTAGCGCGCGGCGAAAAGCCGACGGCCCCGATTGACGACAGTAACACACTGCCATTTATTCAACCTAAGACGAACGTCGGCGAACCGGATGACAAGAACGCCAAGGCCGGCAAGCTCGGATCGCTAAATTATCTCAATGCTGCAGAGCAGCAAAAGCTGTTCAAGATGGCTCCCGGTTACGAAATACAACTGGTTGCATCCGAGGAGATGTTCCCGGACTTGGCTAAGCCCGTCGCGATGAACTTCGACAATCGAGGTCGCTTGTGGGTATCAACAATGCCCAGTTACCCGCAATGGCAACCCAAGTCGAAACTCAACGACAAAATCCTCATCCTGGAAGACAAGGATGGTGATGGTCGCATGGATGAATGCAAGACATTTGCTGACGGGCTGCATCAGCCCACAGGTTTTGAAATCGGTCGAGGCGGAGTGTGGGTGGCTGAGCAACCAGATATTCTGTTCCTTGAGGACCGTGATGGCGACGACAAAGCGGACGTTCGCACTCGCAAGCTGTTCGGCTTTGACACCGCCGACAGTCATCATGGGATTGCTGCTTTCGAATGGGGACCAGACGGCGCTTTGTATTTCCAAGAAGGTACTTTTAAGTACTCTCAAATTGAAAGTCCTTACGGGCCAGTGCGGTTGGCCGAAGCCGGCGTGTGGCGTTACGATCCGCGTACCGAACGTATTGACGTGCATGCATCGATCGCTTTTGCCAATCCATGGGGGCATGTGTTCGATAAGTGGGGGCAGAACTTCATTTGCGATGCTTCACCTGGTTTCAACTATTGGGCCGCCATGATCAGCGGCAAAATCACCTATCCCGACAAACATCCCGGTGGCGGTCAAGCCAAGAGCCAAGACAACCCGGGATCGAAGATCGACAAAGAGCCAAGACATTTCATCCAAAAGCGGACACGCCCAAGTTCCGGTTGCGAAATCGTTTCCAGCAGTCACTTTCCGCCTGAGGCGCAAGGCAACTTTTTGATCAACAACGTTATCGGCGATCGATCTGTTCTGCAGCACACCATGAAGGATCGCGACTCAGGCTTTGAAGGCACTGAGATCACACCGCTGGTCTATTGCGAAGATGGAAACTTCCGCCCTGTTGATTTGCAATTTGGACCCGATGGCGCGTTGTACATCGTCGATTGGCACAACGCCCTGATTGGTCACTTGCAACACAATCTGCGCGAACCGAATCGTGACCACACCCACGGCCGTATTTGGCGCGTGGTAGCAACGGGCCGCGAGTTTCAGAAACCGCCCAAAATTGCTGGTGAAACGATCGAGAAACTGCTTGACTTGTTGAAAACGCCCGAAGACCGTATCCGCTACGCCGTTCGCCGGGAACTCGCCGAGCGTGAATCCGCCGACGTGACTCAAGCACTCGAAAAATGGCTGAAGAACATTAACGGGACCGATGCGGATACCCTGCACCATCGCTTGGAAGGTTTGTGGATGTATCAAACTCACAACACCATTAAGGAAGACTTGCTCAAGGAACTACTCACCTGCAGTGACATGCGGGTTCGCGCTGCTGCGACGCGGGTGCTCTGCTATTGGCGCGATTCGGTTCGCGATGTGGTTCCTTTGCTGAAAGAGCGATTGAAGGATGACGCATCGCGAGTTCGCTTAGAAGCGGTCCGTGCGGCCAGTTACTTGCCAGCCAAAGATATGCAAGAAGCGGTTCTTGAAGTGCTTGACAAGCCGATGGACCCCGATCTCGAGTACACGCTGGATGAGACGATTCGATACTTTGAAAGCCAGTAGGTATTTGGCCGCGTCAGTGCTTCGATATAGTTTAAATTTTGGGTAGCGGAATGCGTCAAGCATTTCGAAAGTACTGTGGCGGCCCTCGAAAGCCTTGACGGGCCTTGACCGCTTCCGCTACCCCAACTTGATGTCCTGTATTAACCTGTTTCACTTTGTAAGCGAGTTTGAGTATGCATCTAAGGGCCACTGTGCGCGTCCTGGTTCTGCAAAGCCTAGTATGGCTGAGCTTGTCGAATGGTTTTGTTTATCTGCACGCTCAGGAAAGCAGTCCCTCGGATAATGCAGTCGACACCAAACCCGCCGAAATCAAAGCAGCCAGCGAGCAACCGGCCACCCCAGCAGCGACTCTCGATCTCCCAACAGTGGCCGAAGCCAGCAAGTACACAGCCACGGCCAATGGAGCTGAAGTTGAAGCCTATCTGAGGCGGCTAACCAGCGTGTGGAAAGGTTCGGAGCTGACCACGATCGGACGAACGGTGGAGGGGCGCCCGCTGTGGGCGCTTGTGGTCGAACCGCAAGTTAAGAGCGAGACCAAGCCGCTGACCGTACTCATGATCGGCGGAATTCACTCAGGCGAGTGCGACGGCAAAGAAGCCATGCTGGCCCTTGCTCGCGATTTTGCCAGTGGTAAACAGGATAAGTGGTGGCAATGTCTGCGATTGATTTTTGTCCCAAACTTCAATGCCGATGGAAATGAACGGCGTGGCTTGCTGCATCGTCCTGGCCAAGCGGGTCCTGAATCGGGTATGGGACTTCGCGAGAACGCTCAGGGGCTGGACCTCAACCGCGACTTTATCAAGCTCGAAACGCCCGAAGTCAGTTCCTTGGTCGCTGCTTTCAATAGCTACGACGTCGATGTGTTTGTGGACCTCCATACCACAAATGGATCGTTGCATCGATATCCAATGACTTATGATATTCCCCATAACCCATCAGCTTCACAGAACATCGATCGTTGGCTGCGCGGGAAACTGATACCCACCGTAACCGAACGCATGGAAGTTGCCGGATTTGATTCGTTTTATTATGGTAACTTTGACGCAGAGCATCGTCGTTGGGAAACTTATGGTCACGAGCCGCGATACAGCATTGAGTATATGGGGCTCCGCGGACGCATCGGAATCTTGGTTGAATCTTATTCTTACGCCAGTTACCAACGCCGGGTGGAGGCCTCGTACGCATTTGTTCGAGAGTTACTGTTTAGCTTGACCGAGCAAGAGGCTGAGGTGCGAAGCTTGATCGATAGCTCAGCCATGGTACCGCACGTAAGTCAGTTGCTTGCGCTTGACGCGAAACTGGCCCCCACCGGCTCGGCACTTACGGTACGAGGGTATCAGCAGGCCAGCGGAGCCCCTCCCAAGGGACCTTACGGACCAGATTCAACTTCCAACCTAACGCCCAAGGACTACACCGTCCAACTCTGGAATCGCGCTGAAGCGGTGAACAACGCGACCCTGCCTCACGCTTATGCCATCGGTGAGCAATATGCGTGGGCAATCAGTCACCTCGCCAAGCACAATATTCAAATTAAACGATTGAAGGATGAAGCTAAAGTCCAAGTCGAACGTTATGACGTCTTTAGCGTTAAGCAAGCCCGAGCCTTCCAAGGACATTCCATGCTGGACGTGGATGCGAAAGTGGTGGCTGGCGAAGCTAGTTTGCCGGCAGGGACGTTTATCGTCGAGACCACCCAACCGCTGGGACTACTGGCCGCGCACATGCTCGAGCCGGAAGCGGACGACAGTTTGACCGTGTGGAATTTTTTTGACCCGGACGTCGAAGTGGGGCAGCCTTTTCCGGTGCAGCGAGTTGTTCAGGCGCTTGCCGCTGAATCCTTGACCACGCTGGATCAGATTCCAGCCAGCGAAGCGCTTACACTCGAACATCTTTACGCACCTGGGAAGATTGTCGATTACAGTGGCGGCCCTGTGCGGGGAGCGACCTGGATCGGGGACACTTCCGAATACGCCGTGCGGCGCGATGATGCGACTTTTGCAGTCGATGCAGCCACGGGCGCGATGCGTCCGATCGAGGAACTTCGCACCATGGCGCAGAAACTTGGCACGTTAGCCGCGTTTAATGTCGAGAATGCTCGATCTGCCGCCACACTGAAAGCGTTCTCCGCCGATCGTCAGCACGCCCTCGTACCGCATCGACGCGATCTGTATTACTTCGATGCCAAAAGCGGTGCGACAAGGCAACTGACCCACTCCGAAACCGAGGATGAAGAATTTGCAGAACTAAGTCCCGATGGTAAGCATGTCGCTTTCCTTCGTGATAGCAACCTGTGGGTGGTTGCTACGGAATCAACAGAACTTAAGCAGTTGACGAAAGATGGCACCGAAGAATTGCTCAACGGTAAACTCGACTGGGTCTATCAAGAAGAACTCTACGGACGCGGTAACTTCAAAGCTTATTGGTGGAGTCCCGATAGTCGCCATATCGCCTTTTTGCAACTCGATCAAACTCCTGTCCTCCACTACCAAGTCTCCGATAGCATCAGTTTTCGGCAGCAGCTGGAGGATACGCGGTACCCTAAAGCCGGCGACCCATTGCCGATTGCGAAGATGTGGATCGTCGACGTCGCTTCGGGCGCTTTGCAACCCGTCGATTTGTCGGGGTTTGATGAAACCGATCGCTTGATTGCGCGAGTCACTTGGTCTCCGAGCAACGAACTCTGGTTGCAAGTTTTCAATCGCGTGCAGAACAAGCAATCTATTGTGCGAGTTGATCGCGATTCAGGTAAGGCAACGACGCTGTTTACCGAGTCGACGGAAGGCTGGATCGAAGTTCTTGGCACGCCCGAGTTTATTGGGAATGGCGACTTCCTGTGGCTCAGCGATCTTCCGAACGGCAGACGCCATCTCTACCGAGTTTCGTCCACCACCGGCAAACGCACGCCGCTGACCAGTGGCGATTGGGACGTCGAGAGTCTGCTTAGCGTTTCAAGCGACAAGTCGACTGCTTTTGTAATGGGCAACATCTCGCATCCTACCGAGACTCAGTTGATCGCCGTTGACTTGTTGCGAGCAAGTTACCATCAGTTGACTTCCTCGCCAGGCACACATCGGGTTACGGTTGATGCAGCCGGCAAGTACTTCATTGATGTCTTCAGCAACCTGACAACTCCGCCAGTGGCCAGTGTCCATACAATCGATGGGCAGCCGTTGAGAGTTCTCGAAGCACCAACTTCGGACCGTTATCGAACTTTGAACATACAGGCCCCAATCGCCACTACGATCAAAGCCAGAGATGGACTGGAACTTCAAGCCCTGATTATGTTGCCAAGCGGTGTGGATATGCAGAACGCCGCGAAGAAATTGCCTGTCGTGTTTCATGTTTACGGCGGCCCACAAGCACCTACGGTAAAGAACGCCTGGGCCGGCGGCAGTTACTGGTGGCATCAGATGCTATGCCAAAAAGGTTTTGCAGTGGTGCTATGCGACAATCGATCTTCGCGCGGACGTGGCATTAAGGACACTTGGTCGATTCGTAAGGATCTCGGTCGCGTCGAATTGAATGACCTCGAAGATGCCGTAAAGTGGGTTGCTGCGCAGCCTTGGGCTGACGGAGAACGCATTGGACTATGGGGCTGGAGCTACGGCGGTTACTTTACTTCCTACGCTCTTACTCACAGCAAACTATTTCGCGCGGGCATTGCTGGCGCACCTGTTACGGACTGGCGCAACTATGATGCCGTTTATACCGAGCGCTACATGGACTTGCCCAAAGACAACTACGAAGGCTATAAGACCAGCTCCGTAGTCGAAGCGGCGGCGAACCTCAGCGGACGCTTGCTGTTGATCCATGGCGAACGCGACGACAACGTTCACCTGAGTAACACACTTCAGCTTGCAGATGCTTTGCAGAATGCCGGTAAACAGTTCGATCTCATGGTCTATCCAAAGAATCGTCACGGCATCGCAGATCCGCAGCAGAAGGCGCACATGCAGCAGATGATGACCGACTTTTTCATTCGGAATTTGATGAAAGACTAGGTTCTTCATCCAGATTAGATTGCTGGGTAGCGGGAATGCGTCAAGCATTTCGAGTAATCTTGTAGCGGAATGCGTCAAGCATTTCGTGGGCATTGCATCAACCATCGAAAGCCTTGACGGCTTCCGCTACCGAATATCGAAGGCCTTAGTGACTTAATATGAATGCAAAGATCGCTCGGGACAGATGGTCCCAAGCTACGAATTGTTCTTTTGTGGAGAGTGGTGAGATTGAGAGCGATATCCCCAACCTTGTGTTTGGCGTGGCGACCAACCCTGGCCGTTGCTTTGTCGGTGAGCCTTTCGGCGATGATCGTTACGGGGATTGTCTTTGGGCAAGAACATGCCGAACATGGTACGACCACCAAGAAAATCGAGCCTCCAAAGGTCTTTCTCGACAAGAGCGCCAAGATCGTTGAGTACCAACTCAAGCGACTTAGCAACGCTCAGCTGTTGATGATCGAAGTGGCCACCGACCACCCCAAATACGTTCCAGTATTTGCGGCGATTGCTGCGCGGCCAGGAATGAGCGCCGAACAGCGTGAAACTGCCGTGCAAGGGCTTGCGAAAATCAGTGGCAAGTCGATAGCGGAAGCGGTCGTTGAACAGCTGGAGAAATTGAATGGTGCGGATCGAGAACAACATCGTGTCGCACGGGATTTGACGGAACTCCTGCTACGTCAAAAGCCTGACGAGTTACCCATGGCAGTGCTTTCTAAGGCCGCGTCCAGCAAGAATCAACTTGTATGCCAAGCAGCCATGGCCAGCCTGATCCACTCTGGCAAAGCCGACGTGGCTCGGCAGCTTGCTAACAGCGGTGAAGCTGCTCGCGTTGGATTGCTTGCCGCAGTTGCGCTGGTTCCATCTGACGAGAGCCGCTTGGCGCTGCGTCCGTTGGTTCTCGAGTCGCTCAAGTCAGGCGTTCCCGAAGAGGTTCGAAGCCAAGCGATTCGTAGCTTGCCAAGCGTCGGAGGCGAACCGAATGATAACTTTTCAATTCTTGCCGCGCTGATCAACGAAGCGGGGCTGGTAGAGGCTGTTGTCCAAAGCTTGCTGAAGTTCGACTCCACAAAAATCGAGTCAACGCTGGCGCAGCAGGTAGTTGATCGTTTGCTCGTTCGGGCCGAAGCAACGCCTGCGGCCCAACGCACTTCAGACAGTTTCGTCGATGCGGCGCAGTTGGTCGATCGCTTACTGCCGCGGCTCCCTGAACAAGAATCGAAGGCGTTGCGTCAACGGATGCAAGACATCGCAGTGCGTGTCGTCCGGATCAAAACAGTTTCTGAGGAGATGCGTTACGACGTGAAGCACTTTGTGGCAGCCGCGGGTAAGCCGATTCAGCTGATTTTACAGAATGAAGACTTGATGCCGCATAACTTGGTCATTGTCCAACCCGGCACGCTCAAGGAAGTCGCTCTGCAAGCGGCAACGATGGCTCCGGACGCATTGACCGACGGCAAGCAATACGTTCCCGCTGCACCTCAGGTTCTTTTCGCGACCAAGATGATTCAAGCGAACAAACAGGAACGCTTGACCTTCACCGCGCCCGAGACCCCCGGCGAGTACCCGTTTGTTTGCACCTACCCTAATCATTGGATGCGGATGTATGGCGTGATGGTGGTCGTGGCGGATGTTGATGCCTACATGAAGAATCCAACGCAACCCAAAGATCCCATTGGAAACAATCGTTCATTTGTCAAAAATTGGAAACTGGGCGATTTCGATGGCAGGCTGGAAAGCGGATTGCAGGGCAGAAACCAAGAGATTGGAGCGCGCATCTTCTCTGAAGCCACGTGTGCACAATGCCATGTGCTCGGTGGAAAGGGTGGGCGCGTTGGACCGGAACTTGGCGAGGTATTCAAGCGACACAAAGACGATGTTCAATCCGTGCTGCGCGAGATCATTGATCCATCCCACAAGATTGATCCGAAGTATGCATCCCATTCCGTGCTGACGCTTGACGGTCAAGTTTATTCGGGAGTCATCGTCGCTGAAGATGAACAGACGATCGCGCTCTTGAGCAATCCCGATCAACCTAAACCAACCGTGCTTCAGCGAAAAGAGATCGATGAGATGGTGCAGTCATCCAAGTCGATCATGCCGGCAGCTTTGATGGATCAGTTTACGCTCGATGAGATTCTTGAGTTGCTTGCGTTTATCAAGGGAAACGGGAACTGAAGTAAATGCGGCAGATTGGTACTTGGGTGCGTTTGGGTGGGGTGCCTTCTGCCGGATGCGACCAGGTAGACCTGTGCAAGCTTGTTCTTTACAAGATTGCGACAACTATTTTCGGGGGAATCCTCATTAACATCAAGCGTTAGCTTTGATGTTGCGAGTATGTTGGTTTCGCAACCCGAAGCGTTAGCGAGGGCCCGAGTTATGGTGAACCGATGTGCGTTAGCACCGGTTTCCGTAATGCGAAAACCGCGGCTAACGCCGTGCGGTTAATAGCACTCGAGTGCGATCAACCCATAAATCTAATGTGGGCGCAGCACTAGTTTGCGGTTTCTGCAAGGTCTCATCTGGCGGATGCGACGCACCCAACAAACTCAGAATTCAGCAAACACAGCTGGTTGGTGCATTAATTCGCTCTTAGTTCCGCGGCCATATCTCGGGCTGCGGCAGCGATTGCATCTTGCCATGCCAAGCCTGCGTAGCGTGGGGTTTGGTAGGCAAAGATGATGCCGCGTGAGCTGTTGACGATCGCGCCGAGGCCCTGCGTATCAAAACCGTGGGCAACGTCACTGGCAGTACCTCCTTGAGCCCCGTAGCCAGGAATCAAGATCCAGGTGTTCGACATCTGGGATCGCAGTTTGGCGAGTTGCTCTGGATACGTGGCCCCAACGACGGCTCCAATTGAACCGTAACCTGAAGCCCCCACTGACTGCTGCGTAAGTTGCTGGACGAGTGTAGCCATGTGTTCGTAAACGGCTCGACCCTCGACGACTTTATCCTGGAGAAAACCGCTGCCAGGATTGGAGGTTTTGACCAAGACAAAGATTCCAGCGCTGCGTGATTGGCACTGGTCGACGAACGGCTTCAAAGTGTCATCGCCCAGATACGGATTGACGGTCAGGGCGTCGCACTGCCACGCGCTGGCATCGCCCAAGTATGCGTCCGCGTAAGCTTCGGCAGTAGTGCCGATGTCGCCACGTTTACCATCTAGGAGAACCAACAGACCAGCTTGACGCGCATATTGAATGACCGACCCCAGCGCGACCATGCCCGCCGGTCCAAGCTGCTCGAAGAACGCGGCCTGGGGTTTGACGACTGGAGCGAACTCAGCGACTGCATCGATCACGTGCCGGCAATAGCATTCTGTTGCCTCCGCGACTGCATTTCGGTCTGCGGCGCTAATCCCGGCTCGGATGGACTCCGGCAAACTGCCCCAACGCGGGTCCAAGCCCACGCACACGGCAGATTTTTTTGCTCGAACCGCATCAGCCAGCTGGTCACCGAAATGGAGTTTCGCCAGATTATTCATGTTTCAAAACTATTTGAGGAGCCGTGGTAAAGAGACGAATTCTAACACGGGATGGCGACAGATGAAGAGGATCTGAAAATGAAGTCCAATGAACCGATGGGCGTCAGCCCCGGTTTTGCCGGGCAACCTTCAGAGCAGTTTGGTAGGTCACTAGCAGCATTTACTGGGTCTTGTAAAATCTGACGGATTCGCGGCGCCGGTGCGAGTTCGCTTGGGCTTGTTGGGCTGCTGCGGCAGGATTCTGATTCAATATTAAGGAGTATTCCTTTGCTTCGCACACATACATGCGGCGAACTTCGTAGCGAACACATCGGCCAACGAGTGACCCTTTGCGGCTGGATTGATACATCGCGCGACCATGGTGGCACGATGTTTATCGACCTGCGTGACCGGTATGGCAAGACTCAGTGTGTTGCCAACGTGGACAGCGGCGAAGCTTCGTTGGAAGTCGCCAAAAAGCTGCGAGGCGAAGATGTGGCCTTGATTTCCGGCATCGTCAGCCCTCGATTGGAAGGCAAAATCAATGCGAAGCTGGCGACGGGCGAGATCGAGATTCGCGCCGACGAAGTCCGCCTGCTGAACCGTTGTCAAACGCCGCCATTTTTTCCCAACCAAGACGAACTGCCGGGCGAAGATCTGCGTTTAAAGTACCGCTACATCGACTTGCGCCGCGAAACCATGCAGAAAACGCTTGTGCTTCGCAGCAAGATTATCAAAGGGATGCGGGATTACTTCGCCGAGCACAACTTCATTGACGTCGAGACCCCAATTCTCGGACGCAGTACTCCTGAAGGGGCTCGCGATTATCTCGTGCCCAGTCGCGTGCATTGGGGGCATTTCTTTGCCCTGCCGCAATCACCGCAGTTGTACAAGCAGATTTTGATGGTGGCTGGCTATGACCGCTACATCCAAGTGGCCCGTTGTTTCCGCGATGAAGATTTGCGTGCCGACCGACAACCCGAGTTCACGCAACTCGACTTGGAGATGTCCTTCGTTGATGCTGAAGACATTATCAAGATGATCGATGGCTTGATGGTGCGGCTTGCCAAAGACTTGCTAAACATTGACTTGCAAACACCTCTGCCACGAATGACGTATGACGAAGCCATGCGGCGCTTTGGCAGCGATGCTCCTGATCTTCGCTACGGCATGGAAATCGTCGATTGCAGTGACTTAGCCAAGCAGTCTGAGTTTCGTGTGTTCCGGGGTGCAGTGGATGCCAATGGTTTTGTGCGCGGCATCAAGATCGATGGGCGAGCTGAAGAGTTTTCACGCAAACGCATCGATGAGCTGACCGAATTCGTCAAACATGATTTCGCAGCCAAAGGACTGGCTTGGTTCCGTGTCGAGCCGGATGGGTCGTTGTGGTCGCCGATCAGCAAGAATGTGGAGCCGCCGGTGCTGGATGGCTTTAAGGCACGCTTCGAAGCCAAACCTGGTGATCTGATTCTGTTGCTGGCTGATTCGTGGGAAGTAACCTGCAAGGGACTTAACGGACTGCGTCGTAAACTTGCGGCGGAATTGAAGCTGTACGACCCCTCGCAAATGCACTTTTCTTGGGTGGTTGAATTCCCGATGTTCGATCATGATCCCGAGGAAAATCGCTGGGTTGCCACGCACCATCCGTTTACAGCTCCTCGTCCGAAGGATTTAGCAAGGCTCCGCGACGAACCTGCCTCTTGCCGCGCCCAAGCGTACGACTTGATCATCAATGGCTACGAAGCGGGTGGTGGCACGATTCGAATTCATGACCCTGAGACTCAGCAAGTTGTGTTCGATTTGCTGGGTATTTCCCCAGAGATGGCGGTCAATCGATTTGGGTTCTTGTTGGATGCACTCCGTTATGGGGCTCCGCCGCACGGTGGAATCGCCTTGGGAATCGACCGGGTGGTCATGCTCTTCGGCGGCTTGGACAACATCCGCGATTGCATTGCCTTCCCCAAGACGCAACGCGCCATGGACCTGATGACGGAAGCCCCCGGCGAGGTCGAAAGCAAGCAAATGAAGGAACTGCATATTCAGATCGAGACGCCACCCGCCAAGTCGAAATAGATCTCGACTTGAGCGACAATTTTTGACACTATCCAAACGGTGTTTAAACTGTTCAATAGGGAAGGGATGCCAATGAACACGCAACGGATTGCGATGCTTGGTTTAGTTCTTGTTGTCTTTTCGTCGAATTCTGCTCGCGCCCAAGACTCCAAGTCCTCCTCATGGTGGCCTTGGAGTTCGTCATCGAAACCTGCCTCGGAGACCCGCACGAGTTCGTTTTTTGGGACTTCTACCGCCAAGCCTAAGGCCAGCGGATCGTCGATGTTCAAGTTGCCCTCCTGGTCGAAGGCGAAGAAGAACTCCAGTTCTGCTATGAATCGCATGGGTTCAACCACCAAAAAATGGATGCACAACACCGCCGATTTCTTGAATCCCTTCAACGACGGCAAGCCCAAAACTGAGCAAGCTCATGGATACCAAACGGAAGCCTGGAGCAATCGGAAGCCGAAGGAAGAGAAGAAGGGCATGTTTAGTTGGATGTGGAAAGAGGAAGAAGAAAAACCGATTTCCAGCGTCAATGATTTCCTGGCCCAACCCATGCCCTACTGATTCAGCCTGGCTTTCTGGGTGGTTCGCACCTGCCGGGTGCGAATAGGAGCACGGGCAGCTGCAGGCATCAGCCGTAAATGGTCGCACTCGGCAAGAGCGACCCACGCAAGCCGCAAGCATGCATCGCAGCCTGCATGGCGACTGCGAACCTACCATCTGCTTGTAAGCTCTTTGTAGGTAACTGGGTGGTTTTCTGGTGGTTCGCACCTGCCGGGTGCGAACAGGAGCACGGGCAGCTGCAGATGGTCGCACTCGGCGAGAGCGACCCACTTAAAGAACTGCTGTGTTTTATGTATAAAGCAGCTTCAGCTCGCGCGTCGGCGCGTGCGCGAAAGAATGAAAAGCTACCAAGAACCCCTCGAAGAACAGCATGAGTCGAATTGATATTGCGATCGTTGACTATCAGATGGGGAACTTGCGCAGTGTGCAGAAAGCGCTGGAGCATGTAGGAGCCCAAGCGACGATAACCGACGATCCCAATCAAATCGCGGAAGCGCACAAAGTTATCTTGCCCGGCGTTGGGGCTTTTGGTGATGCAATGCGAGAACTGCAGTCACGCAATCTACCTCAAGCGATCGTTGATTCGATTCGATCAGGCAAGCCGTTCTTGGGTATCTGTCTCGGCTTGCAATTGCTGTTTGAAACAGGTTTCGAAGGTGAGCGACATGCTGGCTTGGGGGTGATCGCGGGCGATGTAGTTCGCTTTCCCAACATGGCTGATCGTAAAGTCCCACATATGGGCTGGAACCAAGTGCACGCTGAGAAACCAGACTGCAAGTTGCTAAAAGATATCTCGAAGGAAGCGTACTTCTACTTCGTGCACTCCTATTTTGTGCAACCACAAGATCCATCCGCGGTTTGGTTGTCCTGCGACTACGGTCAGCAGTTTTGTGCATCGGTTTGGCAGGACAATCTCTTCGCGACGCAGTTCCATCCTGAGAAAAGCCAGCGCGATGGCCTGCAGTTGCTCGCGAACTTTGCCGCGCTGTGATGACTGGAAGTGGCTTCGAATAACGAGGGCTTAGTCCAGTTACCTGTACCACAGAAGTCTATCAGTTGATTCCAGGTCTTCGGGCCGCGCCTTCAGCATCATTAACCGGTCCAGCCATGGGTGGCGTTTCGTAGAACTTGCCATTATCGATCATCCGAGGATCGCCAGTAGACATGAGTTCGTGTAGTAGGCGTTTCTCAAGTTGAGCGCGAATGTCAGCGTAAGCCGGATTGGACGCGACGTTGTTCACCTGTTGTGGGTCCGCCTTTAGATCGTAAAGCTCTTCGCGTGGGCGTTTCCCATACGCCAAATCGAAGTGCGATTTCCACTGCGAATCGTTGCGAACACCTACCAGCCACGCTTTGGTTGGTCCCGCATCTTCATCCGGCAGGGATGCACGCGTTACTTCGGTCAATTCCGTGGCGGTTGGTGGTTTATCGGAATCGAGGTTGTACGGGTCACCTAGGGGCCAGCGTTCAGGATGGAAATTGATGATGTACAGATGATCTGCGGTGCGAATGGCGCGCTGCGGATAAGGCATATAGTCAGCCCGCGCGTTTTCGACATGCCGCTCACGACCAAAGAAGACGGCCGACCGTGAAGGATCGACTTGCCCCGCTTGCTCCGATTGAAGAATTTTCAGCAAGCTCTTGCCCGTCATTCGCTCTGGAATCGGCAGGCCAGCCAACTCCAGAAACGTTGGCGCTAAATCGGTAAGGCTGACCAAGTCATCAACCACTCGGCCAGCATTAACGCCTCCCTTAGGGCCTCCCACAGCACTCCCCAAGCGCATGGCCAGCGAAACACCGACGCCGAAGTCGTACAAATTGCATTTGCCGTGAGGGAACCCCGGTGCGCCATGATCGCCGCTGACCACGATCAAGGTGTTCTCCAACTCCCCGAGCTCTTCCAACCGTTTGAGGTGCAAGCCTAATGCATGATCGAGCGCAGCAATCTCGCCAAAATAGTCAGCTAGATCCTCACGCACTTCGGGAACGTCAGGTAGGAACGGTGGCAATTTGCCTTTTAGTAGCTCACCGTCGAGATTCCATAGCGCTTTGCCCGAGCCCTTCATCCATTTACGGTGAACATTGGTGGGCCCGAACCAATAACAAAAGGGTGCATCTGAGTTGCGTTGGGAAAGGAACGTATCAAAATTCTTGGCGACTTCGTCGTACAACTGCTGCTTGGCGGATTCGATCGGCGTGCCCTTGGCGACCAGCTTGGTGACGGTCTCTGAAAAATTGTTGAAGCGTCCACCCGCTTTTTCGTAAGCGAATTTGCCTGCACCAAACGGAGCGTCGCCCGGTGTCCCAGGACTCCAAACTTTGTAAGACTCGCCGATGTGATAGCCGGATTTGTTGAGCAACAGCGGAAATGCAGGTTGCGAACCATCCCAGACCGCTCCGCGCAGTATCGACGCTCGACCGGTTCGCCAAAAATGTTGACCGGAAAGCAGAGCGCTGCGGCATGGTGTGCAACTAGGCGCGGATACAAACGCTCTACGAAACAGAACTCCTTCGTTAGCGATACGATCAAAGTTTGGTGTTTGCACCAAATCGTTCAGCGTCCCAGGACCATCGATTTTCGCATAGGCACTTGCAAAACGTCCCCAATCATCAGCGAACACAAACAAAATGTTGGGCCGCTTGGGCTCGGCGGCGCCAGCCAGCGCGCCAATAGCAACCCAACAGCAGAGGAGCAACTGTAGTTGTCGCATGAGAGAATTGTCCGGAGAGGGTTTTAGGGTGGTCTCCATCAGCATAGTACGAAATGCATCCAAAGAGTAGCCAAGCAGGAAAATCCCAGCTCCGGATAACCTGCTCCGGAAAACTAGTGGAGCGTCAAACTTAAATATTAGGATTAGCCGCCGTGCGCTA
This sequence comes from Pirellulaceae bacterium, assembly GCA_033761895.1. Lineage (GTDB taxonomy): Bacteria > Planctomycetota > Planctomycetia > Pirellulales > Pirellulaceae > Aureliella. The sequence goes on from JANRMD010000075.1 coordinate 16,464, forward strand.
GTGTCGCGAATTGTAAGTTCTGTGCCATGTTAAAAAGTGGTGCAGCGGGCGGGGACGCCCGCGCTCCGTGAGGACCAGATTATTGAATCATAGCGGACTACAGGTGGCGCACCCGAAAACGCCTCCGTTTGCGTACAAAGTATGGTGACTTTTGGAACTCGCCTGGATTTTCTTGCGGAGGGACATCCGGTATTCCGGAGCGCGGGCGTCCTCGCCCGCTTGCGGAAAAGCTGCGGTATAGAACTTACGATTCGCGACACTGGCACCGGTTACCGCGGCGAAAACCGGACGCTAACGCGTTCCGGCTGATATTACAAACCCTAAAATTAAGCTGTGACAATCCGCTAGTGGAACGTCAAGCTTTAACATTAGGGTGGCACGCCCCTGAGGCTCTGCGAAGGGCGTCCACGCCCTTCGCAGAGCCTCAGAGCGTGCCAACCCAAAATCTAATGTGAACGTAAGTGATACAGTCCAACTTCGGCGGCTCTCGTGTTACACTCGTTGAGTTGGGGAGACTTTTTGTTGTGAACGATAACTCCTTCGTCTGCACTGGCAAGCCAGTGGCACACCGAACTATTTGGCGTTTTCCACGGCCCGTTCGATCCTATCCCACAACTCGTCCCCGACGTATTTGATTTCAACCATGTTCGATTTCCCCTCCGGTTATTGAAATACAGGGTGGCATGATAACAGTCTGAATCCACTACTTCTGGGTATCGGAAAACAAGGGAATCGAAAAGTCAAATAAAACGTGATGCTTTATGCGGTCCGCAGGAAAGCTGGCTGGAAATCTGGCAGGCGGAGCCTGGGCTGTGCGACAAATAGCAATCTTTCAAAAATCTCTAGCGAGAGTTTTGTTACAGCTTCGTTTTGCGTCAACGCAATCGACAAGTGAAAACGCTGTGGCTCCCCTCGCCCCTGGTTACCGGGGCGATGGGTAGTTCCTTCGTTCGTGACTGTGTTGCCTGAAGAGGAACTAAAGTTACATAATCGGATTCTGTCTTATTGCTATTTGTCGCACAGCCCAGGCGGAGCCTGCAAGGCAGTGGGTTCCTAGGCAGAGCCTGGGAACCAGAAACCAACACTCTCTTAATACCGGTCGACCGCTTTTTGGGGTAAGCTTGCGAGAGCAGGTTGTGTTTTTGGGTACGCGACATTTTGAAGGTCTTTTGAACCGAGCCCATGATGCACGATACTTCATCGCTTAACGCTCCACCTTTCTGTCGCTTGCGATAGTTGGGCAGATGCATACAAACGCAGGTCGCACTCGGCAGGAGCGACCCACGAAGAGGTGGGAAATGGATCCGCAAACTCCAGAGCATCAACAACAGCAGCAAGTTGACAAGGCTCTTCAACACAGCTGTTTACGCTGTAACTGTGAGATGCATCTCCTCGGACGACGGGCCTTTCACGAACCGAGCATGTGGGTGCATAGTTATTTCCGCGAGTTTTGTAGCCGCGAAAAATTCGACGTGTACTTCTGCAATCAGTGCGGAAGCATCTCCCTATTCATTGCTCAAGGGCAAGTGTAAGCCTCAGGAGGGAGTGTACAATGTGGCGGTGCACGCGTTGTTCTCACGAAGTCGATGAAAACTTCGACGTATGTTGGAATTGCGAGACCCTGCGCGAAGACACACAAGCGGC
>JANRMD010000076.1:0-7701 GCA_033761895.1 Pirellulaceae bacterium
TCACCGCGTCTGAAGATTAGTGAGAAACCGAACGATCCGCAGAGTAAATCTGCGGGATTAACCGATGGGCGTTAGCCCCGGTTTTTGCTCTGGTAACCGCCGCTAACCCTTCAAGCATTCCGCTACCCCGAACAACGCAACATCAAAACTGACGCTTCGGGTTGGTGTTCTTCCACACTTCGTTGCAAATCTACTTATTCAGCAAGCTGCTAGTTCCATACCAGCTAGGCTACTGGGCGGACGATTAGCACGGAGTTGATTCCGAGCATGCCGAACGAGTTATTCAGGATGTACCGCACTTTCGAGACTTCGCGAGCTTCGTTGGCAACGAGGCCATGGATTGCGCATTCGGGGTCGAGGTTGTCGAGGTTGATAGTTGCGTGCACGACGTTGTCTTTGAAGCTCGGCAAGTTGCCGGCCAGTTCGAGCGCGCCGGCGGCTCCCATCGTGTGCCCGATGAAGCTCTTGGTATTGTTGAAGTAGGTAGTCTCGCAACGATCAAACGCTTGACGTAGCGCAACGCACTCCTGCGAGTCGCCGCTGCTGGTACCGGTAGCATGTGTGCTGACAATATCGATCTGATCAGCGTTCAGGCCCGCTCGTTTCAACGCGAGTTCCACACACTGCGCCTGGCGTTCGGGGTTTGGCAAGACGAAATCGGTTGCATCGGTATTGATGGCGTAAGAGACGATCTCAGCAATGATCTCTGCGCCGCGTTTTTTGGCATCGCTCAATCTCTCCAGCACGTACAAACAGGCACCTTCAGAAACCACGATGCCGTTGCGATCACGATCAAACGGACGTGACGCTTTGGCTGGATCATCATGCGTTGCTAGAGCCCCTTGGCTCTTGAAGCTCGCAAAGATGCCGAACGTGTGGATACTTTCCGAAACGCCGCCAGCGATCGCCAAATCGCAGTCACCCAGTCGCAGCATTTGTACGCCTTGAATGATGCCCGCGTTTCCGGCGGCGCAGGCGGCTCCGATGGTGTAGTGGGGGCCAGTAACGCCCAGGTTCAGCGCGACTTCACCAGCAGGATTGTTAGCAACCGTTCTGGGGTTGTGATGGTGTGACCAGTATTGGACGTCGTAGTCAAAGCCTTTGATTTGATAGATTTCGTTTTCGGTTTCGACGTTGCCATGTTCGGTCACGCCGATGTAGATGCCGACTCGCGATTTGTCGACATTGGCCCATTCCAACCCGCTGCGGGCGATGGCTTCGTTGGCAGCCCAGATACCGACACTACCAGCCCGAGTGCCGCGGCGGACATCTTTCTTGGACTGGTACTGAGTCGCTGGAAAGTCGCAAATGCCAGCCAGCGTTTTCCCGACGTAGCGAATGTCGTAGGGTTGTACGCCCGAGCGGCCTTCGAGCAAACTGGCGCGGTACGATTCGAGGTTGTTTCCATTGGGGCTAGTCAGTCCGACTGCGGTCATGACGATCCGCTGGTCATCGGGAAGCTGGGTGGCCTTATCTTGAGCGGTCATAAATTGCGGCTTATTTTGGCTTCGATTCGCGAAATTGCGGCTCGCGAGCGTGCGAGCAAGCCCTTGAAACTAATGCCGCGCGAGCATTCTGGCAAGCCGCGCACCTGGGGCAAATTGAACGACAAACGTCCATCGCATAGCCTTCCGGATGCCCAGTCTCCGTCTACAAAGCCAGCAAAACGCAAAATTACCCTTGACGCGTATCTTGGAAAAAAAGCTCAAGATTCGTCTTGACCCGGACGGGGCTCAGCTTCCATAATCCACAGCAGCGTACAGGAGGACGCCCAGCGAGATTGCGTGCGACCAGAGATGGTCTTGTAACCTTGCTGGGAAGGAATGGAAACCCAAAATGCACGTTTGAACTGGGGTATTTTGTCAACGCCCGCTGTTGACTTATCAACTCCACCAAATCAGTGCATCAGCGACACGGCGTTTGTGGTGCTAGCGTCATTGGCCGATGACCTCTATCCTGGTGAATTGAGTTCCGCGGATATGGAAGCTCGGATTCCTAGGTGGTCTGGATTGGCCCGAACAGTTGAACCAACTGTTCTAAAATGGCTTTAGTTTGCATGCCGGAAACGCCAGTGGAGTAGTCGTGTCGTTTACGTTTGATTCAGATACCAAAGAGCGCGTCCGCGCCGCAACAGATCTTGTCGAACTTGTCGGCGCACGGCTTGAGCTGCGCCGTCAGGGAAGCAATTATGTTGCCAACTGCCCTTGGCACGCTGATCGTCGTCCAAGTCTGCAAATCAACGTTGAAAAACAAATCTGGAAATGCTGGGTCTGCGATATCGGCGGTGACGCTTTCGGCTGGGTGATGCAAGACGAGGGCGTTGGTTTCCCTGAAGCACTGCAGAAACTGGCTGAACGAGCTGGAATCACGCTCGAAACGAAAGGCAAATTCAAGCCTCGTACTAGCCCCGATGAAAAAGCGGCGCTGCACAAGGTCATGAACTGGGCCAGCGAACTGTATCAGAAGTTCCTGTTCGATCCCGATGGCGGCGCAGTCGCTAGAAAGTACCTCGAAGATCGCGGGCTGACCAAGGAATGCATTCAGCAGTTTGCGGTTGGACTTGCACCCGACGCTTGGTCCTATCTGCTCGATCGCGCCCAAAAAGAAGGCTATTCGATCAATCTGCTCGAATCGGCAGGTTTGGTCAAGAAAAATGACCGTGGCGGTCGCTACGATTTCTTCCGTAATCGAGTCATCTTCCCAATCCGTGATCGCGACGCAAATACGATCGCTTTGGGTGGACGCGTATTGCCCGGATCTGATGCGGTCGGCGGCAAGTACATCAACTCGCCTGAAACCAAGTTGTTTACCAAAAGCCAACAATTGTATGGCTTGGATGTCGCCAGCCTTCCGATTCGTCGGCTCAAGCAAGCCATTGTGATGGAAGGTTACACCGATGTGATGTTCGCGCATCAGTGTGGCATCACCAATGCAGTGGCGGTGCTCGGCACAGCCCTGGGTGCGGCGCATTTGAAGATTCTTCAACGACAAAATTGCGATCAAGTTGTGTTGTTGCTCGACGGCGATGAAGCCGGGCAGCGACGGTCCGACGAAGTGTTGGAGCTGTTCCTCGGAGCCGCCTTGGACGTGCGGGTGATGACGCTGCCCGACGGACTAGATCCAGCTGATTATTTGAAAGAGTTTGGTGGCGAAAAGCTGCGAGAACTGATCGCAACATCGGTCGATGCTCTTGAGTTCAAGATGCGCAGGATCAGCACTGGTTTTGATCCGTTGCTCGACACTCATCGCGCCAATGCCGCGATGGAAGAGATGCTCTCGTTGCTCGCTAAAGTGCCGAACACGGGGCTGTTAAGTCAAGAATCGTTCAAGATGCGGCAGGATCAAATCCTTGGTCGCATGGCACGGCAATTTGGTTTGCCCGAGCCAAGCCTCCGCGAACGGTTGAAGAGCCTACGTGACAAGCAAGCGAAATGGGTTCGCAAGCCAGAACCCGAAGAAGTGGCTCAACCCAAACAGCGATTGATGCGGCCCGGTGATATGTCGCCGCTCGAGCGCGAACTACTGGAATTGATTATTGTCTCTCCACTGGTCGCGCCCGTCGCGCTCGAAAGAGTGCAGCCTGAATGGCTGCAATGCGATGCTGCCAAACAAATGCTCAACGCATACCAAGAATTAGAATTCGCAGGTCAACCACTCGACTTTGACAGCGTGATGATCGCACTTGAAGATCCATCGCTGAAAAGTTTGCTGGTGACATTGCATGAACAAGCCAACGCTAAACTGAGCTTCACTCGCGAGACGGCTGAGAGCCGACTGCGAGCGCTCACGTTTCGTATGGGAGAACTGCAAGATGTGCAGAGGCAGCAACGCCAAATTGTTGAACTTGGAAGCAAGCAGAGAACCGAGGAAGAGAAACTGAGTTTGTTGACGGAAGTTATTCGTCAAGCGCGTTTAAGGCAAGGATTAGAAGAAAAGAAACCACAGCCTCCCGAGCCCGTGGAATCAGAAACTGTGGATCCGACACAGTAGCTTCAGAACCTGCGAGTGGTGTGACCGCAAATGGACAACCCTCGCCCTAAAACTGCGATTGTTGAATAACAAAGTAGCATAGGCCTCTAGCCTGTGATTTTGAATTCAAAATATTCAAAACACACACAGGCTGGAAGCCTATGCTACGAAGATGTTGGACCACGGTAGGTTCCAACCTGAAATTTGACCGAGTTTTCCACAGTCCGGTGCTCCCGTTACCGGACGTATCAAAAGGAGTTGAATCGTGGAAGTTATGGACCTAGAACTGCGTCAATTGGTTGAGAAGGCAAAGACCCAGGGATTTTTGACCTATGCCGACGTCACCCCATATCTGCCTGACGAAGATTGCAATAGTGAAAAGCTCGATAGTCTGCTGGTCATGCTCGAACAGAATAACATCGAATTGCTTGATCGAGCCCCAGCCAATTTCAAACTCAATCTGATCAGCGAATCGAGCAATGAATGTTTGCTTGATGGCGAAGCTGACAACAGCATCGTTCAGAACGAGCGCAAGGGACTGAGCTCGCCCTCCGCCAAGCTCAGCGATGACCCGATTCGCTTGTACCTCAGCCAAATGTCGGAGATTCCCCTCTTCACCCGTGAAGAAGAAATCTCGCTCGCCAAGAAAATCGAAATTACGCGCAAGCGTTTCCGGCGATCGGTCTTGAGCAATGATTACGCGCTGCGAACGACGGTTGAAATTCTCAACCGAGTGCATCAAGGCAAATTGCCATTCGATCGTACCATCAAAGTTTCGCTGACCGAGCGATTGACCAAAGAGCAAGTATCGGCGCGCATGCCCCACAACCTCAAGACCCTCAACACGCTGATTCAGCGCAAGCGAGCCGTATTCTTGCAAATCGTTCGCAAGAGCACCGATCCGCAGACCAAAAAGCAGCTGATTCGTCAGTTCGTTCGACTCCGCGATAAGTGCGTCATCCTCGCTGAAGAACTTAGCTTGCGTTCACGCCGTGTGACTCCCAACATGCGTCAACTGGAGCAGTTCTCCAATCGCATGGATATGCTGCAAGCCCGGATCACTGAGCTGGCAACAGATCCGTTGTCCGCACCAGAATGCGAACGACTCCGCAATGAGTTGCGTCAACTGATTGTTTTGACGCAAGAAAGCCCTCGCAGTCTTCGCAATCGCTGCGCCGAATTCCGTAAGCACTTTGCGGATTTTGAAGCGGTCAAGCGTGAGTTGTCGCAAGGCAATTTGCGATTGGTGGTTTCCATCGCTAAGAAGTATCGCAATCGCGGTATGAGCTTTTTGGATTTGATCCAAGAAGGCAATACCGGTCTGATGCGTGCCGTCGACAAATACGAATATCGTCGCGGGTTCAAGTTCTCGACGTATGCGACTTGGTGGATTCGTCAAGCGATTACGCGTGCGATTGCTGATCAAGCGCGTACGATTCGTATTCCGGTTCATATGATCGATGTGCTTAGTCGTTTGCGAAATATTCAAAAGCGGTTGACTCAAACGCTGCGTCGCGAACCCAGCACCGAAGAGATCGCTGAGCAAACCGATTTGCCGCTGGAAGAAGTTCGCCGCGTGCTCGACATTGGTCGTCATCCGATCAGCCTTGATCGTCCAGTTGGCGAAGGTGAAGACAACAGCTTTGGCGAATTCATCGAAGACGATACAAACGATAACCCAATTCGCAACGCTGGTAACGGTTTGTTGAAAGACAAGATTGAGCAACTGCTCAAATCGTTGACCTTCCGTGAGCGCGAGATCATTCGCCTGCGATATGGATTGGTCGACGGTTACTCGTATACGCTCGAAGAAGTCGGACGCATTTTCAAAGTGACTCGTGAGCGCGTTCGCCAGATCGAAGCCAAGGCCGTACAGAAAATGCAAAATCCAGTGCGAGCCAAGCACTTGGAAGGTTTCCTAAAGTCAGCCGCAGCGTAACGGCTTTAGGCCGCCGACAGCTCTTGTTCCCAGGCTCCTGCCTGGGAACACACTGTCTAGAAGGTACCGCCTACCGAGCCCTCAACTATTTCAAGGCAAATGCGGTAGCGGAATGCGTCAAAGGCTTTCGAGTAATCTCGTAGCGGAATGCTTGAAGGGTTAGCGGCGGTTACCAGAGCAAAAACCGGGGCTAACGCCCATCGGTTAATCCCGCAGATTTACTCTGCGTGTCGTTCGGTTTCTCACTAACTTGTGACGCGGTGACGAATGGCGACGAGGGCTGAGGTTGTTATCAGCCTACGCTTCGCCGAGTCGCAACATCCCGGCCGGCTGGTCCTCGAAATGCTTGACGCATTCCGCTACGAGAACTCTCGAAATGCTTGACGGCTTCCGCTACCCAATGATCGACACGCCCTCAAGCATTTCGAGGGCGCTGCGGTGGCTCCGCTGCAATAGCTTGTTCATTTTGCATTTTCAATTAGTCATTACTCATTACTCATTCAAGGCTGTTGATTTGCTCGAAGCATTACCCTTCGCAGGCTCAAACTTATTCTTCGCAGTTCTCAACGGCGGCTTCATATACGGTTACTGCGGCTTTCGCCATCAAATGCATCGTGCGAGGCGATGGTTTGAGCGGTAATTTGTTGGGGCCAAGCTGCCGGATAATCTCGGCTATAGCCTCTTCAAGTTCTTTTTCGAGTTTCTCGACGATCTTGTGGTCCATGATTTTCATTCTGAAATTGCCGGGGAAGCAGCATTGGCGACTAGCGTTATAATACTCGCTTATTGCACTTCGTACCCGAAAATCGACACTTCTCGATGATCGCCACCATCTTGACTTGCAAGGTGGAGCGATGACTGCTGACGTAACCTCATTGGAACACTGTGCCGTACCTTTGGATGCTGATAGGCTCGTTCTTCTTCGCCGTCATGGGGCTGCTCATCGAGTCGCTTGGCAGGGAATATTCGTTCGCCTGGATTGCGACCATTCGCAGCGCGGTGGCAACCCTCATCGCTGTGGGGATGGTCCTATATGTTCGAGCCGAGTTTGTGGTCCTGAGGCCTGCGAGTTTATGGATGCGCAGCTTGGCGGGCTGCAGCGCGATGCTATGCTTGTTCTTCGCGATGACGCACTATGACGTGGCTGTGGTGTTGTCGCTGTCGAGCATGTACCCGATTTGGGTAGCAATTCTGGGCTGGCCGATGCTTGGTCAGATTCCATCGCGAGATACGTGGCTGGCACTTTCGGTAAGCACCGCTGGAATGTGGTTGATCTATTCTTCAGCGACTGGCCCGACAGCGTTCAGTGGCGATCATGCGCATTACTTACCGCAAGTCGCCATCCCCCTCGCTGCATTGGCCTCGATGTTCAGCGCGGTGGCGCTCATCGGCTTGCATCGCGTTAAGGAACTCGATTCACGAGCCGTCGTGACACACTTCTCTGCCGTGTCTACGCTGCTGTCGTTTGCGTTGTGGTTTTTTACTCCCTTGCAAACCATGTCGAGCGAATCCACCACTAGCAGTTTGGTGCGTTTGATTGCCGTCGGCGTGGCAGCGGTGCTTGGGCAGTTGTTTTTGACCAAGGCTTTCGCGGCTGGACGGCCAGCACGTATCAGCGTCATCGGTCTCAGCCAAGTTGCCTTTGCAGCCAGCTACAAGTGGCTATTCGAAGGGCGTATACCATCCAGTGTCGGCGTGGTCGGAATGTTGTTGGTGATCGGTGCTACCGTGTGGGTCATGGTCCGCAGCCAAGCCAAGGACTAGATACTGCTCCACCGAATGACGATAGAGCT
>JANRMD010000077.1:0-4436 GCA_033761895.1 Pirellulaceae bacterium
AGCCTGGGCTGTGCGAAAAATAGCAATCCTTCAAAAATCTCCAGCGAGAGTTTTGTTGCAGGTGAAAACGCTGTGGCTCCCCTCGCCCCGGTACTCCGGGGAGAGGGGTTGGGGGTGAGGGGCAGTCCCAAGTTAAGCCAAGTTAAGTAAGCCCTTGTGCTACCGTCTCGAGTAACCATTGAGAAAGTCGCTTACTCCAGACCGGGCGCCCCTCACCCCCCGTCCCCCTCTCCCCCGAGTACCGGGGCGATGGGGAGTTCCTTCGTTCGTGACTATGTTGCCTGAATAGGAACAAAAGTTACATAATCGGATTCTGTCTTATTGCTATTTGTCGCACAGTCCAGGCGGAGCCTGCAAGGCAGTGGGTTCCCAGGCAGAGCCTGGGAACCAGTAGCCAGCTTAGCGAGCGATAGTTCAACAACTTGTCGATGAAACTTTGCATGTCGGGCAAGTATCATTGATCGCATCGATGAGCATCCGTAGTCGACCGAGGTTACGGCGATTGAAACGCAACTTGATGCGGGGCAAATCGGCTAGCTCAGGTTCATTGGCCTCTTCGGGCAAGGCAGCAACCTGCTCGATCTTGCCTTCGACAACGATATCCGCAAAGGTCTCGTTGATTTGGCCGAGGTCATCGGTGCTGAGCGGCTGGGTAATGCGCAGCACCAGAGTATCGTTTACATACCGCATGCTGTGATAGACACGATAGAAGCGCAAGGTCTCTTCGATGGCCGCCTCGACACTATCGGTAATCTTGTACAGCGCGCAATCTTCGGGGCTGATCAAACCGTCGGCTAGCAGCGTCTTGGTCATGAATTCATGAAAATGCGACCAATAATCTCCACCAGGTGAATCCAGTAGTACAACCGGCAACATTGTCTGCTTGCCGGTTTGCAGCAGCGTCAGCACTTCGCAGGTTTCGTCGAGCGTACCCAATCCACCGGGCAAGCTGACGACGGCGCTGCATTCTTTGACGAACATCAGTTTGCGAGTGAAGAAGTACTTCATCGTTACTAGTTTGGGGTCGCCATCGATGACGTCATTCGCCCGTTGCTCGAATGGCAACAGGATGTTCAGTCCCATCGACATTTCGCGGCCGGCACCCAGATTGCCGGCTTCCATGATGCCACCACCCGCGCCTGTAATGACCATCCAGCCTTGTCCCGCCATCGCACGGCTAAACTCGACCGCTTGCTGGTAAGCGGGCTGAGCTGGTGAGGTGCGGGCTGAACCGAACACAGTGACTTTGCGTCTACGTCGGTAGGGCTGAAAAACCTTGAAGGCGTAGCGCAGCTCGCGCAGAGTTCGGTTGAGGATTTTTAGGTCGCCGCGCGTCGTGCCGTCCTTTTCCATACGTTCGATGGTGCGATGCATCGTTTCCATCAAATCGGCGTGATCTGGGCCATCATCCGCTGGTTCATCCGCCGGCTGAGGACGTTCTTTTTCATCCTCGCCATGAGCTAGGGGGAATTTATCCAGATCTTCGGGGAGCGACATGTTGCAAAAATCCTCTCAGGCCGTGCCTTACCACCAAGTGCCAAACTAAGCCTCGAACTGGCTGTCTATGGCTGAATTAACCAAACGCAACATCTTACGGGATCGGATTGCCAAAAAAAACCTCAGATGAACCCTTGGAATCGCGGTCGTGGCCTTTGTTTCGACCGCAACTATGGCGAAAATCTCCAGTCACAAATACAAAGTCCGTGGAATCCGAAGCGAGAATAGCGATTCGGATTCTGGAATCCTGCAACACTCATCAAACGCTACCAACAAGATGTTCAAAGCCGTCAGTACAGACATTCGTTTTCCAGAACAAGAACAACAGGTTTTGCAGTTTTGGAAAGACAACAAAATCTACGCCAAAAGCCTCCAGCAAAGGGCCGACTCGCCGTCATTTGTGTTCTATGAAGGGCCTCCGACGGCCAACGGCATGCCACATCCCGGTCACTGCCTGACGCGCGCGATCAAGGATCTCTTTCCACGTTATCGTACGATGCGAGGCTACCGCTGCGAACGCAAAGCAGGCTGGGACACACACGGATTGCCAGTCGAAGTCGAAGTGTGCAAAGAACTGGGGATCCACGGCAAGGATGAAATCGAAAGCTACGGCATCGAGCCATTTATCCAAAAATGCCAACAAAGTGTGTGGCGTTACATGCAAGAATGGGAACGTTTGACTGAGCGGATCGGTTTTTGGATCGATCTCAGCCAGGCTTATGTGACCTATCATCAGAGTTACGTTGAAAGCGTGTGGTGGTCGCTCAAAAATCTCTTCGATCGCGGTTTGCTCTATCGGGGGCACAAGATTGTCTGGTGGTGGGCGCAAGGCGGTACCGCACTTTCCTCCGGCGAAGTTGGGCAGGGGTACCGTCAAGTCGCGGATCCGAGCGTATTTGTAAAATTCCCGCTAGTTGATGAGCCCAAGACGTCGCTTGTAATCTGGACCACCACTCCTTGGACACTCCCCAGCAACATGTTCGCGGCTGTCCACCCCGAGATTGAATACGCCTACTGCTCCGATGAGGAAAACGGCGAGCAATTGATCGTTGCCGCCGCTTTGGTGGCCCCGTTAGCGGACAAGATGAAGCGAGCCTGGAAAGTCCTTCGCACCGTCAAAGGATCTGAATTGGTCGGCAAACACTACCAGCCGCCCATGGATTACTACAGCCGTTCGCTGGCCAGCACCGTTGGCAAACTAAACGATGCTCCCGGCAAGACACAGAAAATCTACTGGAGGGTTGTAGCAGCCAACTTTGTGACCCTCGATAGCGGTTCGGGCTTAGTCCACATTGCCCCAGCCTTCGGTGAAGTTGACTACGAGTTGATGATCGACGAGCAGAAGCGGTTTGAGACCAAGATCGAATTGCTGTGCGCGGTCGGCCCCGATGGGAAGTTCACGGAAGTTGTGCCTGAACACCAAGGCGTGTGGGTCAAAGATGCCGACAAAGCGATCATTCGGCAACTGAAAGAGAGCGGCCGACTACTGTTTCTCGATCAGTACTTGCACGATTACCCGTTTTGTTGGCGGGCCGAACAGGATCCGCTGATCCAGTATCCACGCGAAAGCTGGTTCATTCGTACAACCCAGTTTCGGGACAAGATGCTCGAAAACAACGCGAAAATTGGTTGGTTGCCTGAAAACATCCGCGATGGACGCTTTGGTAATTTTTTGCAAAGCAACGTTGACTGGGCGCTGTCGCGAGAACGCTATTGGGGTACTCCGCTGCCGATCTGGGTTTGTGAATCAACCGGGAAAATGGAATCGATCGGTTCGTACGCGGAACTGCTCAAGAAACCCGGCATCGCAGGGACCGAAATGTGGACTGCGGCCAAGCAAGCTAATCCGGAGTTGGTCGAGGACCTGAAAGTTCATAAACCTTACATCGACGCGGTGACCTACGATTCCCCATTCGCGCCGGGAGCGCGTATGAAACGTGTGACGGAAGTCATCGATTGCTGGTACGACAGCGGTGCAATGCCATTCGCTCAGTGGGGCTATCCGCATACTGGCAAAGAGCAATTTGCGGATCAATTTCCAGCGGACTTCATAAGCGAAGCCATCGATCAGACCCGCGGTTGGTTCTACAGTCAGCTGGCGATTAGCACGATGTTGTTTGGAGGCGATGCCAGCGGACCCGTTGCTCAAGAAACCAGCTCCAGTTCCAAGGCGAGTGGAGTCGATGCGGCGCATGTGGAATTCCCGCATCCGTTCCGCAACTGCATCGTGCTTGGATTGATGCTGGCCGAATGGTACGAAAGCAAGGATGGCAAGCAGCGATTCTTGACAGAAGAGGATGCCAAGCAAGCGTTGGGCTCGGACAGTGTTTCCAAGACGGGCAAAATGTCCAAGAGCCTTCGGAATTATCGCAGTCCGAATGAGATCTTTGACAAGTATGGCGCGGATGCTTTGCGATGGTATTTCTTTGCCAATCAGGCTCCGTGGAATTCGATCATCTATAGCGAACGAGCCATCCGCGATAGTATCCCCGAGTTCATGCTGCGTATCTGGAATGTTGTCAGCTTTTTCAGCATTTATGCTGAGATCGACAAGTTTGCGGGTCCAGCCGAAATCGCTGGTCCACTGGATCAACTTGACGCCAGCGAACTAGCGCGTGCAGCCACTTATCGCCCCGTGAAGGAACGCAGTGAAATCGATCGCTGGATACTGAGTGAGCTGGCGACGACTGTCGATGATATCGTCCAACGCATGGATCGTTACGATAGCTTCGGAGCCTGCCAGCAACTCAACGCACTTGTCGATGGCTTGAGTAATTGGTACGTCCGTCGCTGCCGCAATCGCTACTGGGGCAAAGAGACCGCGCAGGAGAGTCAAGACAAAGCGGATGCGTACTGGACACTTTACGAAGTGCTGCTGACTATCTCGAAGCTTATCGCGCCCTATGTGCCATTCTTGGCCGAAACAATTTGGAAGACGC
>JANRMD010000078.1:0-5904 GCA_033761895.1 Pirellulaceae bacterium
TCCGCTTGGGCTGTATGCATCTCGCAGACGCCAGCCTATCCGTTGCTGATGCTCAGCGAGATTGAATCGAACACCGCCAAATCTCAGCCTGTTTTGACGGCTACACTCGCCTTGCTTTCTGCAGTTGGCTGTGGGTTGTGGCATTTGCAGACACAGAAAAGTCTCGCGATGACAACACAATCGATCGAGCATTTTGAGAAACAGCAGAGCCAGCGCGAGGCCACGGAAGCGGCCCTAAAGAGTGCCGAGGCCTCCGTTACCCAACTTCGGCTAGAAGTACAAAACAATCAAGCCACTCGCCTAGCCGCTGAGCGCCAGATCCAACTGGCTGGTACAGTACACTCTTTACACAATCGCCGTTGGTTAGCTCTGGTGGATGCGTTGGCAGAATCGGCTAGTGAGAATTGCTGGGTGCAGAAACTCGAATCGAGTGCAGTGCAAACGGTCGTACACGGCTTGGCACTGGATAATACAGCGGCAAATGGCTTCGCTGGTCGACTTGAGCTTGCTCTTAAGGGAAGTGGTTGGCGAGCAACTCCAGCAGCGACCTCACTGACGTCCCATAACTTGATTGCATTCAAGATTGTATTGAGTGCGATTTTGAAGCCGGATGATGGGCCGCTAACGCCTAGCATTACACGGAAGCAAGATTTACTCGAGACTAAGCTCGAACTCGCGGGGGTGCTTGAACCATGAGCCCGCAACCAACATCCCCCAAAAGATTTGCGTCAGTCGCTGGTCCTGCGTTAGGAATTGCGATCGCTTATTACTTCGTCTTCCATAGTCCGCTGCAGCGAAGTCTACTCGCAGAACGGACAAAACTGCATAAGCTCGAAACCGCCTCCGCACGCCGCGCACAGGCCGAATCTTTGACGGAGAAGCTCGCCAAAGCCGAATCCGACATTCGCCTATTGAACGAACAGATCAGTGAGTCGAAGGAGATTGGATCGCATTTGGTTACGCGGCGAGCCGACTTGCGAAGCGAGTTTCTACAGTCCAGCTCTCCCGCGTTGGTGATGGCTGAGACACTCGCGTTGCTCAAACAGCATGGGCTCGAATGCCTCCACAGCTCGCCGGTTGCAGAGCAAAACAATACTGCTCCGCTGGCCGAGTCTTTAAAGCCGGTGGCCGTACTGCTAGGTGACGCGGCCAACTCAGGCGCTGAGTCACTCAATCGACGCGAAATGCGAATGACCCTCCGTGGCCGCTTTCAGGATGTCCAAAGCGCCTTACGTGAAATACAAGCCGCCCCGCTTGGCATTTTCACTGTGTCGTTGGAGATGGAAGACTCCGACGCTCGCACTGACGTTCGTATTTGGATCTTGACTATCGCGGTCTAGGGGCACAACGTATGGCTGCAATTACCGAACCCAAAGCTCCGCCTTTGGAAGCGGAGGTCGAGAAGTTGGATTTGGATAATGTCCGAATCGATCCCACTTGGGCGCTTCGAGTTCCTGCGGCTTACGCAGTGCGCAAACGCGTGCTACCCCTCTGTAAACTGAACGAGATAGTCAACGTGGCCTGCGTCCAGGCAATTGATTCACAGACACATAAAGCGCTGCGTAGTTACCTGAAGTGCGACTTTACGTGTATTGAGGCCAGTGCTGAGTCGATGCGCAACGCACTCGCTCGAGTTTACGACAGCCCCTCAATGAATGGCGCATTGCCCCGCGTTCGAACAGCTGATTCAACGGATGAAGTCGATAACACCATTGCCGTCTGCGACGAACTACTGCAAGCAGCCGTACTGCGGGGTGCCTCCGATATTCATCTGGTTCCAAACGTAAACTCACTTTCGGTTCAACTTCGCGTCGACGGAATGCTGGAACTCTACCGAGACCTGCCGCTTTCCCTTCAGCCCCTGGTACTCAGCCGCCTTAAAGTTTTGGCAGGTATGGATATCGCCGAAAAACGCGCCGCTCAAGATGGTCGCATCACCTCCAAGTCAAGTAACTCGCGTAATTCAATCGATATCCGCGTTGCAACCTTGCCAACGCGTTATGGCGAGCGTATGACGTTGCGTTTACTTACTTCGCAGGCTTCGCAGCTTTCGTTGCCATCCTTGGGAATGCGAACCAACGACCTCGAAACATTCCGCTCAGCAACAGTTCGACCACACGGCTTGGTGCTGCTCACTGGGCCAACGGGTAGCGGTAAATCGACTACGTTGTATGTCGCGATCGAGCAGCTCCTGCGAACTCGTGGTGGCAACGTTATTACCATCGAAGATCCGATTGAATACGAAATCCAAGGCGCTTCGCAAGTAGAAGTCGACTCTGCGGATAAAGTCAACTTCTCAAAAGCTCTGCGAAGTGTCCTGCGACACGATCCCGACGTCGTGATGATTGGGGAGATTCGCGATCCCGAGACCGCCGAAACGGCCGTGAAGGCATCGCTTACTGGCCATCTTGTGTTTAGCACAGTCCATACAAATACGGCTGCAGGTGTTGTAACCAGGCTCAAAGACATGGGTGTCGAGCCGTTCTTGATCGCTGCGACGTTAAGACTGTCCGTCGCTCAACGACTGGTACGAAAACTGTGTGCGCATTGCCGACGACCACGCAGCATCACTGCGGAAGAGGTTTTTGCATTGCGACAACCAACGCTGGAAGCATGCACGGTATTCGATGCTGCAGGCTGTGTAAGGTGTGCCGGGCGAGGCTATACCGGGCGTGTCGCATTGTTTGAAATGCTCGAGAGTAGCGAAGACATGGCCAAATTGATCGCCGGCGGCGCCAACGAAGAGGAATTGCTGCAGGACGCGAAAGTACGCAACCTATCGATGCTGCTGGATGATGGTGTCGCCAAGATCCTCGATGGCACGACCACCCCTGCCGAAGTCACTAACGCCGTAACACTGTGGTAAACATGTCCAACTATTCCTACATAGCCAGAGATCGATCGGGGCGAATCGCTCGGGGAGAACTGTTCGCCGATTCCGCAGCTGGATTGAAGTCGCAATTACTTGCCCAAGGTATGCGATTGGTTAGTCTCGAGGCTCAGCCCGAACTGTCCGCCTCGTTGTTAGCAAACTTGAGTCCCAATCAATGGCTGCCAGCTCGCTCGCGCGATTCAGAGTTTGCGCTACGTCAACTGGCGATCATGTTGCGGAGTGGGATGAGCTTACTGAGTGCTATCAAGTCGTTGCAATCGCAAACAAACTCAGCTGCGTTTTCGAAGATTCTTGACAAGATCCACGGTCGCATCGCACGTGGTACGACGCTTTCAAAATCACTCGAAGAGCATCCGGTGTTTCCTCAGCTCGTTGTTCAATTGGTAAACGTAGGTGAGAAGACAGGTAACCTCGACCAGGTCCTCGAACAAGCGGCTCAATACATGGCCCAGCGGCGGACAGCGATTACCGAAGTACGAGTCGCTCTAACCTACCCTGCAATCGTCTCGGTAGCAGCCATTGTGATCGCTGGTTACTTGACGTTCGCAGTAATCCCTGAGCTGCAGAAATTCTTGAGCGCAATGGGACGCAAGCTACCACGCATGACTCAGTCCCTTGTCGATTTTTCGCAGTGGTTCCAAATTCATGGTGGCGCTGTGTGCGTGGTATTCGCTTCCCTGATGATCGGACTAGTGTTTGTGACGCGGTGGCCGCTTGGAAGATTGTGGATTGACCGCTGGATGCTAAAGATACCTATAGTCGGTGCAGTGCTGCGATTGTCGGGAACCGCCACGCTAGCCAGTTCTCTGTCAGTGATGGTTAACAGCGGCGTGAAACTAGTCGAAGCGCTCGATATCGCGCGTCGCTTGCAGAGCAATCGTTTTCTAGCGAGTCTCTTGA
Source organism: Pirellulaceae bacterium (assembly GCA_033761895.1). Taxonomy (GTDB): domain Bacteria; phylum Planctomycetota; class Planctomycetia; order Pirellulales; family Pirellulaceae; genus Aureliella. The sequence goes on from JANRMD010000078.1 coordinate 3,794, forward strand.
CCAAGGCCTCGGATTCAATCATTCGCGGTAAGGCATTAGCGCCAACTCTAGCCGATCGCGAGGGCTTTGCCCCGGTGCTGTCGAGCATGGTTGCGGTCGCAGAGCAAACCGGTCAGCTCGATTCAACACTTGGCGAGGTTGCCAAGTTCTGTGACACCGAACTGAAATCCAAAATCAAACGCATGAGCCAACTGGTGGAACCTGCCGTGATCGTGGTCGCGGGTGGCATTGTTGGCTACGTGTATATCGCTTTCTTCATGGCCTTGATGAGCGCTGGGGGTAACTTCAAATGAGATACTTGATCTGTTTTTTCATCGCGGTTATGTGCAATCCAGGGTTCGCGCAGGATCCCACTGTCCCAAGCGCCCAGATCTTGGAACGACTGGGCGGTGAGCAGGTAAGTACCGTAGCTTCGCCTGCGACCCAAGAGCGCCAAACGCCACCTATACTGAAACTGAAAGCGATGGTGATGACCGACAGCGATCATGGTACGGCGTTGATCGAAGTCGAAGGCCGACGTATCAGGTTGCGACTATCGCGACCGGAGGCAGGCTTAGACCCAGTGGTCATTCAAGGCTCAACCTATCGGCTTAAAAGCTTTTCGGCCCACTCAGTCACGTTGGAATCTAACGGTCAGTTACTGATTGGCCAGTAAGTCTAAGGCAGTAAGTCTAAGGCAATTCTCGTAGGCGAATCTCTTTGAATTCGACAGGTGCGCCTTCAGATTCAAGGCACAAGAAGCCCTCGGAGGGAGTGCATTTATTGCCTCCAGATACTTCTACGCCGTTTACCCACAAACGCACTTCACCGTTGATGGCGCGAACATAGTAGTGGTTCCATTCCGGAGTCGGTTTACTGTGGTTCGCGCGCGGGAAACTGCGAGCCCCGTCTGGAGCAACGGGTGGAAAGGGGACCATCTTCGAGGCGCCTACCGGAAATACATCGCCGTGAGTCGTGAACCAATCCGCCTTCTTACCGGACGATTTCTCATACAGTTCTGTGTAGCCATGGTCTAGCACCTGAACTTCGATCCCAGCTCCTGGAAGACTACCTAGAGGTAGATCTTTGAGAACGCTCTCGGGAGCCCAGATGAAGATTCCTGAGTTACCACCTTTGGAAAGATGTCTCCAATTCGCGACCAGCTCAAAATTCTTATATTGCTTTTGCGACCGAGTAACACCAACGGGATTGCCAGTGCATTTGACCAATGAGCCTTCCCACTTCCACGTATCCTGTTTTCCATTGACCATCACAAAGTCCGCTTCACCAAGCGTCTTCCAGCCCGGCCCGTCGCCAGTAAGCACTGTGGATGGCATCTCCGTTTGAGCGAGCGCGAATGACGGAAGAAGATGAAGAAGCAGTATCGTGAAGAACGTGTTGCGGATCAGCATGTAAACCTCGGTAGGTTGGTGGGGAAGGGCGTTGACTATCAAGCGTCGATTCACTTCGACTTGAAATCGAGATTGAAGTCACTGGATCGGTTACGATCGCGTGCTTGTAGTTGATTTCGCGAAGGCACTGGTTCGCGAAGGCACTGGTTCGCGAACGTACTGGTTCGCGAATGTACTGGCAGGATATTCAATCCTGGAGGTAAATCAACTGGAAGGCCCCCGAATCCGCAGATTGCGCATCAAATTGCTCCGGATAGCAAAGAAGACAATGCTAATCCACACTCAAGGCTTTCGGATTCCTCGTAGCGGAATGCGTCAGGGGCTTGTGGAATTTGTGAGCCGTCGACGCTCGGGCGCTAGGGGTCTGTTGATTTAGTGAGCCGACGGCGCTAGCCGCGGGTCTCGAAGCTTGGTGCGTGCATGGATTTGGCTCGTGCCAATACAAGTTGAACTGGTGGTCATTCTGCATTGGCAGGTTTATAGGTGATGAGCAACTGCTCCTTCGGTCACCCGCGGCTAGCGCCGACGGCTCACTAAGAAAACAGACCGCTAGCCGCGGGTCTCGAAGCTTGGTGCGTGCATGGCTTTGGCTCGTGCCAATGCAAGTTGAACTGGTGGTCATTCTGCATTGGCAGGTTTATAGGTGATGAGCAACTGCTCCTTCGGTCACCCGCGGCTAGCGCCGACGGCTCACTAAGAAAACAGACCGCTAGCCGCGGG
>JANRMD010000079.1:0-9880 GCA_033761895.1 Pirellulaceae bacterium
ACTAGTGGAACGTCACGATTTAATCTTAGGGTAATCGGGTTTGGGTGGCACGCCCCTGAGGCTCTGCGAAGGGCGTGGTTCCAGCGTAATTCGACACGCCCTTCGCAGAGCCTCAGGGGCGTGCGACCCTAATATTAAAGCTTGACGTTCCACTAGTTCGGTTCTTGCCTCTCAAGTTCGGTGATGTACCCAGCGCGATGATACAGCGAGTCCGGAGTGCTATACTCTTCCGTGAAATAGGGTTGTCGAAATGTTGGCCTAACAAATGCTCCGTCAAGTACTGTTGAAAGCTACCTAGATCGAGTTGGATCAATGACAGATAGATTTTAAGGACCACTGACAATGAGCAAAAAGCCTAAGAAAGACCAGAAAATAGCCAAAACTCCACACACCCCAATTGCGGAAGTGACCCCAAAAGCGTTTCGCGAGGCTGATCCAGAGCAGGGACCGAACACCAAGGATCGTTCTGAGATTCGTCAACAGAATGCACAAAAGCAAGGCCACCCCAAATAAGGCAACCAAAAACGAGTGCCCATACTTGGTCAAGAAATGTCGTCTTAAACGCAAATGTAACAAGCTGCTTGCTCAGTGCGCAGGCAGTTCGCGTGTTTATCGAACAAGCGGATCGGCGTTCGACTGATTGCCTGCTGTAGACATTCCTGTTAGCGAAACTACCCTGTGCCGACTAGTAGATAATAAAAAGGCCGCCCAATTTTCTGAGCGGCCCCATGATTCCATTCAGCAATAAATCTGGCTTCGTGCCGTTTTGCGATCCGTCGCATGCAATCCTTTGCTATCACTGATTAGATTCCTAGTTGGCAATCCTTGCCAAGTGAGGAGGTAATTCTGCACGCATCACACCGGTATTGCAAGAGCGAACAGAGGGCGTCTTTGCGTCGCTGCGCTAACACGACTTTTGCTCGTCAAGTTCGATGAAGTACCCAGTCCGATGATACAGCGAATGGGGATTGATACATTGACATTCGTGGCGACCATTTTGCGGACCGTGATAGTGCCAATCGTTGATTTGGTTTCAGTAGACTCGATAGCGAGTGATGCAATCGTCGATTGTGACCAACTAGGCTTTAGAGGGGAGTCGCCATAGCTTTCGAATTGCTATGAGCCTGACGCACTTGGATAATGCTCTTTTCTAAGTCCCGCAAAAGCTGTGACAACCGTTGAGTGTTTCAACAGCAGTTCGCAAGTCGGAATAGGTCGCTGAATTGAATAGTTAATTGCTCTGATATCGAAAATTGGCTTGGTTCACCTGCGCCGCGAACGAACTGTTTTGCTCCCAGAGCTGGTTGAAGTCGTCTTTTAGGTATTAGGAGAGTTGACTGAGTCTTAGTCTGTCGGCTTACCCGCGAATCGCATGGTGCACGGCGTCCGCAAAAGCCTTGGGCGTGAATGGCTTCTGCAGCACTGTCGCCTCTCCATGGGGGTCGCTTTCCGGACGAAACTGCGGAGACGCGTAACCAGACATATAAAGCACTTTGATTCCCGGTCGGACACTTTTGAGGCGTGTGAGAAGGGCAACTCCGCCAACATATGGCATAACAAGGTCGGTCACAATCAAATCAATCGTGCCAGAATAGCTTTCGGCAACCTCAACACCGTGAGCCCCATGCTCGGCTTCCAAGACTGTGTAACCGCAAGTAACGAGAACTTGTTTTGCGAAACTACGAACCGTGGGTTCGTCCTCTACTAAGAGTACAGTCTCGGTTCCGAGTAAGAGATCTGAAACAGCAGCGATTGGCTGCTGCACTAGCTCGTCCGAGGAGGTGGGAAACCAGATTTTAAATTTCGTACCTTGCCCCACCGTACTTTCAACGTGGATGTATCCCCGACACGCCTGCACGATCCCATAGACGATAGATAGGCCCAATCCTGTTCCTTTGCCGACTTCCTTGGTTGTGAAGAATGGCTCGAAGATTCGCAGCTTTGTTTCGCTGTCCATGCCAGAACCGTTGTCAATAACTTGCAGCACCTGGTACTCACCATACGGGATAACCAGTGGGACGTCGGGCGATTGGGGGTTAACCCATTCGCGTGCAGTTTCAACGAAGATGAGTCCGCCGTTAGGCAAAGCATCGCGGGCGTTCACGACCAGGTTTACCAAAACTTGTTCGAGCTGTCCTGGATCAGCCTTGATTGAAGCCGGCAACTCGGCCATTCGTATTTGCAAGTCGATTTGCTCACCGACTAAGCGTTTAAGCATCGGCTCAATTCCGATGATCAGCCGGTTCAGGTCGATCACCTTGGCCTGCGATAGCTCCTTCCGCGAGAATCTGAGCAGCTGTCGGGTCAATTCGGCTGACCGATGGCTGGCCTTCTGAATTTCGGTCAAGAACCCAATCCAGGGATGATCTGAACCAGCCATATCAAGTAGCAATTCGGTGTACCCGAGAATTGCTGTGAGCATGTTGTTGAAGTCGTGCGAGATTCCAGCAGCCAACTGTCCGATTGCCTCCATCTTCTGGGACTGTCGAAGTTGCTTTTCTCGCCGGTGAGTTTCAGTCACGTCGCGAAACACCAGCACTGCGCCGACGGAAACGCCCCGATCATCTTGGATCGGGGCTGCGCATCCGTCGATCTGGGCCTCGCTCCCGTGGCGGTTAGTTAGGACCGTGTGGTTCGCTAGCCCTGCAACGATTCCCTCTCGAAGCACACGCTCAACCGGGGGCGCGACGATCGCCCGGGATTGCTCATTGACGATGCGAAACATTTCGGTCAAGGGCTTTCCTTTGGCATCCTCTGCAGACCAACCGGTGAGTCCTTCCGCAACGGGGTTCAGAAACGTCACCCTCCCGGTCTGGTCGGTAGCGATTACCCCATCACCGATGCTCGAGAGCGTAGTCGCGTACCGCCGCTCGCTGAGTTGGAGTTTTCGCTCCGCCTGATGCTTGTACAGGGCCATCTCAATCACAATGCGCAATTCGCGTTCGTCGAAAGGTTTCAGGATGTAACCGAACGGTTCGGTCGCGCGAGCTCGATCGATGGTCTGCTCATCTGCATGTGCTGTCAGGTACACGACCGGCAGGTGATAGCGGCAACGGATCACATCGGCAGCGGTGATTCCGTCGATCTGCCCCTGGAGGCGGATGTCCATCAGTACCAAGTCCGGGTTGTGTCGTTCGGCCAGGACGATCGCGGAATCGCCGCGGGCCGTTGCATCGACGACGTTGTACCCGAGCCGAGCCAATCGGGTTTGGAGGTCCCGCGCGACCACTGTTTCATCTTCGACCACGAGAATTCGGATGGAAGGCTTCATGGCCGTTGCGCTTGTGGAAATTGAGCAGGGAAGCGGATGAAAAATCCTGCTCTAGGGGCTGTCGCGATTACGATCGAACCATTCAGTTGTCGAACCAGATCACTGACCAATTGCAAACCCAGAGACTTGATTTTGCCCAAGTCGAGGTCTGGCGGTAGGCCCACGCCGTCGTCTTCAACAGCGAGAGTATAGTTTTGATCGGAATTCGAAGTCAATTGAACGGTGATCCGGCCGGAACGGTTTTCCGGAAACGCGTACTTTAGAGCGTTGCTGACCAGTTCATTGATAATTAGGCCACATGGAATTGCACGGTCCAAATCCAGGGAAATCTGGTCTACATGGACCTCGATGTGAATACGGTAATTGTCGATCCCATAGGCTCGCGACAAATAGCTACAGATGGCATCGACATATGTGCCAAAATCAATCCACCCCAAGTCCCCGGACCGGTAAAGCGTTTCGTGAACAAGGGCCATCGACCGCACCCGGTTTTGGCTCTCGCGAAGCAATTTCAAAGTGGTTGGATCCTGAACGGTCTCGGCTTGAAGATTCAGAAGACTGGTGATGATCTGAAGATTGTTCTTCACGCGATGGTGGACCTCTTTCAGTAGGGACTCCTTTTCCCGCAGAGAAGCTTTGATTTGCTCTTCGGCATTAATACGGTCGGTGATCAACTCGGTAAAGAAAACCAACCCGCCAACTGCACCGGTTGCGTCGTACCAAGGTTGAATCTCCCAGCGGAGGTAACTCGCGCTGCCGTCCCCTCGATCGAAGCGATCCTGTTCGCAAAATTCTGACACACCGGTTAGGCACCGGCGGTGAATCGCCTTCCAGCGATCTGTAATTTCCGGGAAAACCTCGTAATGAGATCGGCCCACTAGGTGCTGTTTGCCGAGCCCATAGTCGGTCAACCACCGGCGGCTGTAGGAGATATATCGCAGTTCACGATCGAGCATCGCGACCCCGGCCGGAGCGTTTTCCACGAAGATGCGGAGCTTCTCTTCGCTCTCCCGGACGGCCAACTCGGCCACTCGGCGGGCCGTCACGTCCTGGAACTGCGCTACGAAGTTCACCGGACGATGGGCCTTATCCCGGACGATCGACACCGTCAACAGGACCCATACCACACTGCCATCAGACCGAATGTATCTCTTTTCCGTTGAGTGCCGATCCATGCGCCCGGCGAGCATCGGCTCGACCCACTGCTTATCGGCTGCGCGGTCTTCCGGGGCGGTCACCGCGACGCAGGTCGTTTGCAGCAGTTCGGCTTCTGTGTATCCCAGGATCGACTGGAGCGAAGCGTTTACCCGCAGGAACTGGCCATCCGGCGACACCAGCGCCATGCCAACGGCTGAGTACTCGAATGCCTGGCGAAACAGCTCCTCACTCGCCCGCAGCGACTCTTCGGCTTGTAACTGATCGGTCACGTCCTGGGCGAGAACGACTTCGGCTGGGCGTCCATTAAATGTCAATGTGTGACTCGTGATCCGTACCCAGATCAATTGCCCATTCTTGAGTTGATGTCGCCACACTCCAGCTTCATCCAGGCCGTTGGCGATGCTCGCTACATTATCTAACAATGCCGCCACGTCCTCCGGGGGGCGGATGTCTTTGATTGTTAGAGCCAAGAATTCGTCCCGACTGTAGCCGTACTTCGCAATCGCCGCATCGTTCACCGCCAGGAAAGCCAATGTCTCCAGATCATAGACCCACATCGGCTGCGGGTTGGACTTGAACATTTGTCGGTATCGCGCTTCACTCTCTTTGAGCGACAATTCGGCCATGTATCGGACGGTGACGTCCGACCAGTAACCGACGATCTCCATCGGGTTACCGGCGGCATCCCGCTTTAGTAGCATCTCGTCGTGCATCCAGCGGTAATCGCCACTACTCGACCGGAACCGGTACTCGTAGGAGTGGTGGTCGTGTTCGAAGAGTGCCGCAAGTTCGACTCTAACTCTTGCCGCGTCATCGGGATGAATCCGGCTCGCCCAAAAGCCTGGATCGGAGGTGAATTGTTGTGGTTCGTAGCCGAGTTGAGAATGCACGTTGGCGCTAACAAACGTCGCGGGGAACTCACCGGTAGGGCTCGCAGTGTAAATCACCGTCGGGGATGAGGACATTAGAAAATTGAGGCGATCCCTGTTCTCGCGAAGGCGCTCTTCGGAGCGGGCGAGTGCCGCTTGCACGGACTTTCGTTCGGTCACATCACGCTGAATGCCGATGAACCCACTTAATTCTCCATGCACATCGTGGATCGGGGAGATCAGCAGCCCATTCCAAAATGTCGTACCATCTTTGCGATAGTTGAGTAAGTCATCGTCAAAGATGCGCGCACAAGTTAGTGAAGATCTGAGTTTATCGACTACGCTCGGATCGGTCTCGGGACCTTGAAGGATGCGACAACTCCTCCCCAGGATTTCGGTTGCTGAGTAGCCGGTCAAACGCGTGAAGTCACCACCGACATGCGTGATGCGCCGGTCTGCATCTGCAAGCAAGAACCCCAGTGACGCCTCTTCAAGTGCCCGTTCAAGTTGTCTTGCTGTTTCGAAGGCACGAACTTTTGTGGAGTCTAGCACGGACACCATCCAGCCGAGGATCACACACGTAATCATGAACAACCATATGAGGGCGAGCCCTTCCGTTGGCGCGGATCTCGAAAATAAGCCACTTCCGCTTGCAGCCCCGAAAGTCGCACATAACGACAGCACGATAATTCCGAAGGATGTTCCGATCGGACCATAACGCATGGCTCCCCAAAGGATGAGCGGAAGTGGAATGAACGCGATCGGGAGCGGCGGTCTCTGGACGCCGGTGTTGAACACGAACACACCCAGTCCAGCCGCCACGATCGTCGCGGCCCAGATTCCCAACTCGGCTCGACGCCTCAGAAGTGCGTGTATTTCCGCACGATTAAGCACAAACAACAGGGGAGCGGCGGCAATCGCTCCCGTGGTGTCGCCTGCCCACCAAATGAGCCACGCCAACGCGTGCCCGTCCGTTAGGCTCCCAGCCATACTGAGGCAAAAGACCCCAACCGTAGCGGACACCAGCATTCCGACCGCTGCAGCTCCACTAAGCAGCAAGATGTCCCGCGACCGTTTGAGCTGCAGTGAGAAACCCGTTCGAACCAGGATCAAGGTCGCGAGCAATGGCCCTAGCGTGTTGCCCACGGCAATTCCGCAGGCGAGAAGAAATGGGTTGCCGATTGCGAGGTTCACGCTGATCGCCCCGAGTGCCACACCCCACCAACACCTGAAACCCCATCGGCGTAATGCGGCAACGGCGATCCCAGTTGGTAACCAAATCAGGGAGACGCTGGTGCCAATCGCTGGCATCATCAAACCGGTATAACCGGTGACGAGATACGCTAGGGCCACAATCAGCGAGCTCTGCCAGGATCGCAAAGTTTTAACCTGCTGTTTACTTGGTGAATGAGATCATTTGGTGAATGTGAGACCAACAGTATACTCGTGCCAGGAAAAACAGGACAATCTCTGGTTCCGGCTGGATTCAAGTTCCTTCCACGATCAATCCACGATAGATCGCTCCACGTTTTCGATGCGTCATTGCAGCTTGGTACGCAGGGCTATCGTACCACTGGCGAGCAGCTTCAACACTTGGAAACTCTGCGATCACCACTCCTTCAACGTTCGGACCCTCGAGCGTTATATGGGGACCATAGGCTGAAAGTACCTTGATCGGAACACCTTCGAGCGTCGAGGCAACTTTGGCCCAATATGCTTCGAGTTCAGTACGGTCGAGCGTTTGCTCACGAATGAAAATCATGTAAGCAGGCATTTAGTTCTCCTCTAATGGATGAGCGTGGATAGTTAAATCGAAAGATCATAGGCCGCCGGTCGCGTGGACGATTTCTCCGGTCAACCATCCAGAGTCATCTGAGGCCAAAAAGACCACGACTCTGGCTATATCGAGTGGTGTGCCAATGCGGCCTAGCGGAGTCATACCAACGAGCGTTTTCTCAATATCGCTTCCAACACCATATAGTCCCGCTTCCTTGGTACCTTCGCTAAGAGTAGCACCTGGATTGACGGAGTTGACCCGAATACCACGAGAGGCCAGTTCCTTGGCCAACACTCCAGTAATCGTATCGAGGCCGCTTTTGCTGGCCGCGTAAATTGAGAACTCAGGTGGCAACGACCGTGACGCTCCGGAGCCAATATTGATGATGCTTCCACCGCTTGAGCCAAAGTGCTTAAGCGATTCTCGAATCATCAACATCGGGCCAAGTAGATTGACATTCATCTCTCGATGAAACTCCGATTCTGTCATCTGCGCGATAGGCATCGCCTGATACACGCCAGCATTGTTGACCAGAATATCAATCGATTCGAACGCGTTTACCGCTTGGTCGAACATCCGCGTCACATCCGCCGAGTTCGAAACGTCACCTTGAATTGCAATAGACCTTCCGCCACCGTCAACGATCGAGCGGACAACCGCCTCTGCTCCATTCTTGTCAGATGCGTAATTCACTATGATTGATGCACCGGATTTTGCTAGTTCTAAAGCGATACCTGCTCCGATCCCTTTGGATGCACCTGTTACCAACGCTGTTTTTGTTTGCAACTTAGACATTGTTTGTCCTCCTAACACATTTGAAACCATAAATGGAGGACTGTGACAGAACTCACGCAAACTAATTTCAGTTCAGTTCTAGTGAGTCACGAAGGCTGCGTTTTTCGAGCACTTTTCGCAGCCAAAGAATCTGATCTTTTGGTTCCAAGAATGGGTGATCGCGATAGATTGCCGAGTATTGCTGATCTACGGTCGTGTCAATTTGAGCGTAAGTGTCGGCAACCACACTCCGAATCTGAGTTAGTCGTGGCGACGAGAATATGATGTTATGTGGATCGACGTGACCGGCATCGATAAACCCCTTGGTTTTCTTGGGGCAGCGACAAGGGTTGTTCTGGTTGATCAGACCACACTGGTTGTTCATGAACTGGTACAAATCGCGTCGCGCGCGAGATAAAGATTGTCGAAAGTTTTCTGGTGTCATCTCCATGATCTCGCTGCCGACAGAGTCGCTTGCACCAAAGATTTCTGCTAACACAAAGATCAGCCGTTGCTTTCGATCGAGACACAACAGCATCCCAGTAGTACAAGAGATCTTTGCTTCCTCCACTAAGAGTGGCACCTCGACGGGAACTGTCTTCGGATCTGGAAGATTGAGATCCGGGGTGCCGTTAATAACGTCGGCATAGCTTGAAAAAGTCTGACTATTACTTTCACCCCCACGACGTTTCATATTCAATACATGATTCGACGTGATCCGATAAAGCCAAGTTCGGAACTTGCTTTCACCGTTGAATGTGCTGAGCCGAGTTATTGCCTTGATCAGAACCTCTTGAGTAACTTCCTCAGCATCATGGGTATGAAAGACCATTCGCACCGCGATATTGTAAATCCATGCTTGATGACGCAGGATCAGTTTCTCTATTGCCGCTTGGCTTCCATTCTTCGACTTTTCGATCAATTCGCAATCGGTCGATTCGTCGACAATTTCGGCAAATGGGTTGTGCATAGCTTGGTTCTTTCTTTTGGCGGCAAAGGCGTTCGTGGGTAGACTGTTGCTTGCCTCTTGGACACTGAATTTTACTGACTGTGACATTGTTGACTGGAGATTTAAGAAAAAGCAATCGATTCGGTATTTGCCTCGCGAATCAACGAAAAAACCCGCATGTCGGATAAACCGACAAGCGGCATTGGTTTTTTCAGATTGAACCGAGTAGGATTCTACTGTTTACAGTTCAATCGCATCAACTTCAGCGACGAATCGCTGGTTGTTGTCGGCGAGGAACGCACTGATCACGTTGAACACGGAGTCACTGAAGCCACCGATGTTCATAATGTCAGCTCGCTCACAAGCCTGAACCGTCTGGTATGGCTGCAGATCGATGTTGACCAGCTTCGGAGTAGTACCCGCGGCTAGCGCCGTGGGCTTACGCAGCTTTCGCTGGTTGGCAACGAAGGCTTCCCAAGCCGTCATCACACCGGTCGAACCGAGACGTCCTGTTCCGACCCAGCTCTCGTTATCGCTAACGAGAACAATGCCGACGAACTTGCGCTTCGCATGTTTTTGGTTGGCAGCTACCAGCGGCAGCGAACAATCTGTTCCACCACCACCGTACTTGGCCAATCGTTCAGCAATGCTCAGGATCGAATCGTTCGGATCGATCTTGGCATCGTATGCCGACGTATCGAACGGAATCACAACGCTGTCCGGGTTGCGTCGCAGGATCGCTGCGGCGAACAGTGCGGCCACGTCGATGCATCGCATCTTCGAAGTCGCACCTCGTCCGCGGTTACCTGTGACCGCACAGCTCATCGATCCAGACGTATCCAGACCAATCACAATCGGTCCCGGCAACTCCGGTACGTTCCCGCAGGCGATCTCGGCTGCCTTATGCAGTGCAGTCTTGATCTTCTGCGGGACATTGTCATCCGCGTTCAAGTACGCAGCAAAGTACTGGTACGGGAACTGTTTTCCGCGGCGAATCTCCGACTCGTCAGCGATCCCGTCAGCAACGTAGTCAACCATTGCACTTGTTGCCAACACATCGTGTCGCAGCAATGTGTTCAAGT
>JANRMD010000080.1:0-23620 GCA_033761895.1 Pirellulaceae bacterium
CTCTAGCGAGAGTTTTGTTACAGCTTCGTTTTGCGTCAACGCAATCGACAAGTGAAAACGCTGTGGCTCCCCTCTCCCCGGAGTACCGGGGCGATGGGGAGTTCCTTCGTTCGTGACTGTGTTGCCCGAAGAGGAACAAAAGTTACATAATCGGATTCTGTCTTATTGCTATTTGTCGCACAGCCCAGGCTCCGCCTGGGCACGCACTGCATGGGAGGCTCTGCCTTCCTAGCCAGCAATTCAAGCGCAGGCAGAGCCTGGGAACCAGCTTTGGCTCGAGTTAGCTCACAGGTTCTGCAAGCTCACAGGGTCTGCATGCTCACAGGTTCTGCATGTTCACGGGGTTTGCATGTTCACGGGGTTTGCATGCTCGCGGCACGCTGCTTTCTCGGCGAGCGTTCGACGGTACCAAGCTCGGCCGACGATACCTGACGAGTAACAGGTTACCTGTATCCAAAAGATGGCTGCAACAATCATGAAATTCTCATTGTTGGGCGGGCTTGAGGCATAAGCTTTGACCAACTCATAAGCTTTGACGGTCAGTAGATAAGGCAGTGAGGCGGCATAGGTATAGACGCCAAACGTAAAGAACACTGCGCCTACAAAATAGCTTAGAGAAAATGCCCATCGATCACCTTTGGTGAAAATGGAGGCCAACAGCGCATTGAGAATCATCGCCATCGTGATCGTCCCCAGCGTTGCTCGCCACCATTCATTGTCGTTGAACAGTGCGACACTGAAGACCGCGATAATCACAGTTGCGACCATTAACTGCAAGACTGAGAAGCGAGTTTTGCGGCTGAACATGTTCTTGCTTGCTTGCTGGAGATTGGCGGGGTATGGTAGGGCAAGCGGAATTATAGAGTATAGTTAAGAACAGGTTGGTGGTGGTTCTGGCTGCTGTTAGCCGCCGCAAGTGGAGAAGTGTATGATGCAAAGCAAACGCACAGCGGGCTTTACACTCGTTGAACTGCTGGTAGTGATTGCGATCATCGCAATCTTAGTGGGGCTGTTGCTACCCGCTGTGCAAGCGGCTCGTGAATCGGCGCGGCGACTCCAGTGCTCCAATAACTTTCATCAGATAGGTATCGCACTTCATAATTACCTCGATACGCATAGCCGTTTCCCGCCAGCGTTTGTGATTCCAGGCCGCTTGATGTGGAATGGATGCATACTGCCGCAGATTGAACAGGGGCCCTTATTCAATACGTTGCAGTTCGGTGCATCTTGGGAGGTTCCCAACACACCGAACGGTCGCGCGTGTGAGACTTACATATCAACCTATCGTTGTCCCAGTAGCGATGCGCCTCAGCATGCAGAGGGATATAGCAACTTGCCCAGGCGTGTGCCCAATTCCTATTTGGCTGTTGCCAGCGGCACGGCAACTGCCGAGTCTGGATTCTTGCCAGGGAATATCGGTTTCCCGAATCAAGACGGTCTGATGTACACGTCGAGCGCCAATCGCATGGCCAATGTGCACGATGGGGCGTCTAACTCGGTTGCCGTTGGTGAGGCCTTGTTTCGACCTACCGTTACTGGTCCCGATCTTTTCGGTCACGTGTTTCAGATCGTCGATCATTGGTACATCGGCAGCGATAATCAAGTGTTGGCTTCGGTTAACCCGACGCTCTATCAAGAGTTTTCGGAGGGGATGGGATCGACAGGTGTACCGATGAATGCCATCAACGATTCGAGCTTGATGATCGATCAGCGCGAATTGTGCTTTTCTAGCTTGCATCAAGGTGGCTGCTTATTTGTTTTTGTCGACGGTCACGTACAATTTGTGTCGCAAACCATCGATCGGCAAATCTACTCTGCCTTCGGTACAATCGCTCGTGGAGAAATCGTCTCGCACGAATAGGTCTCAATCAGGTAGCTGGTTTTGTGAAACCGGAAAAACAACTGCGCCCATGAATCGCAATCCAACTCCTCAGCAAACTCTCCAGCGGCTTCCCAAGAAGTGGGCCGTGGCGATTGTCTTCGCACTGATCGCATACACTCTGGTGCAACCGTTTGCCAACAGCCGTTTCGGCTGGAGTCTGCCAAGTTTGGCAGGCGTGTTGGGGATGGAAAATCAAGCGGCCAACCAACCGGCTTCGAATAAGTCGGTGGCTAGCAAGGCAGGTGAGTCGACCGCCAAAATTGACGAAACGAGAACGCGTTCCAATCAAGCTAACTCAGCCGAGAATGAATCGGACGGTAAGTTCGATGATGAACTCGAAAGTGTTTCGTCCAGCACCGAGTCGGGGACCAGCGTAGCAACTTCGGCAGCCAAGTCGCCCGAAAAGTCGCCCGAAAAGTCGCCCGAGAAGTCCCCTGCGAAAGAGCCTGCAGACGATAAAGCCACTAAGCCCAAGCCTCCCGCCTCCGCGACTGGCTCGGCCAAGCAGGCTGAGGCCAAACCAGTAAAGCCTGAAGCGGCCAGCGATCTGCTGTATGGATTACTGAAAGATGTGGGACGCGACGTCTACATCTCTCCGGCGGGCTTGCGTTACACCCGAGGCAGCGAAGAGGGGCATCGACTCAAGCATATCGAAAAGCACTTGAAGGACATTCCGGACCGACCTGGAAAGCATGGCGTGTTTGACGGCGATATGGCTCAGGTACTGCGTTGGATCGACGATGCGTACACTCGTGGCAAACAAGGTGCCAAAGGAGTCCGCAAACGTCAAGAAGATAGCCGTACTGTTTATGAAGTGCCTTTCACAAAGCCCATCGGTTACGTCGGGGGCCGAGATGGCAAGCGAGATCAGAACCCTGACGCCAAGCGGCTGCGATTGGTCGTTGAGGGCGATCAGGTGATTACAGCCTTCCCGTTTTAAAGTGCTGTTTGAAATGGGCTGGCCCGCTGTTGGTTAACTGATGGGCGAACCCGCTTGAGAACTGAGTCAAATTCACATCGAGTTGCAGAATACAACATGAGTTCAATTCCTTCGAGTCCATGGATTCATATCGGCGAGTGTCCCGTGTGTGTAGACGGCCTCTGTCGCGTTCGCTCATGTGAAGACGAACAAGGTCGTCGTCATCTGTATGCGATGTGCGATGAGTGCGAAGCGACTTGGGTGAAGCCTGATACTAGTTCAGCCAAGACCTATCCTCGCAGCGAAGAGCCGCTATGTCCAGTTTGTGCGAGGCCTCTTTGGGGAGATCAAGCTCGCTGGGCAGAGCCCGAAGATATTGTGGCCCATTCAGATTGGTCGTTAGCAGCCATATTTGAAATGCCCAACGGTCTTGAGCCGCAAGTGAGCGACCTGTTGGTTGTGGATGATATTGCCGCTGACCTCGACGCACCGGAGGCGCATCGCGATTCAAGCGAGCATGATGCAGCGATCAGTGAGGACACGCCTGGTATCAAGTTCGCCGATAGTACTTATGGTCAAGACGAACCAAAACCGGGTTGCTAGTGGGTTGTCACAACTTGGCTTTAGGGTTTGTAAAATCAGCCGGAACGCGCTAGTGTCCGGTTTTCGCCGCGAGAACCGGCACTAGCGGCCTGTTTAGTTTGTGAGCCGACGGCGCTAGCGGTCTGTTTTTTTAGTGAGCCGTCGGCGCTAGCCGCGGGTGACCGAAGGAGCAATCGTTCATCGCTAATAAGCCCGCCAACGCTGAATTGCCACCAGTTCAAATTGCATTGGAGCGAGCCCAATCCATGCACGCTCGAAACTTCGAGACCCGCAGCTAGCTAGCGCCGTCGGCTCACTAAGAGAACAGGCGGCTAGCGCCTTTTTATGTTGCACTGTTTTAGGGTTTACGGACCAAAGGTCCAGCATTTTGCCTAGGCAAACGGACGGGGGCTTTGCCCCTAAATCAATGCAGTGCAACATCAAAACTAGCGCCGACGGCTCACAGACACATAACTCTTACAACCCTGTCAAGGCTTTCGAGGGACACTGCAGTACTCTCGAAATGCTTGACGCATTCCGCTACCCAAAAATCTAATGTGGACAGACACTAGCTACGCAGGAGGCATGCCTTCCATGCGGCGCCATGTGCTGAGTTGTCCTAGGTGCATGGCGACGTGGCCAGTCAAATAGAACGCCAGCATCGAACCCAGTGTTGGACAGACTTGCTTGAGCGGAGTGTCGACAGGGTTTTCAACGGCCAGCTGCGAATCCGTGGCGTCGCGCATGGCGTTGATCGCAATCTCATAAGTCTTGAAGAAGACCTCAGATACTTCTTGCATCGATGGATAGATGATCCCATGCGCGTCATCTTGGCACTTGGCTTCTTTAGAAAACAGTGCGGTGAAGCGATCGCTTGGCTGTACGGCTGTGGTGTCCAATCCGAGCAATCGCACCACGTTGAACGGGTAGATGCTCAGGTGTCCCAGGATGAACGCGGGGTGATTGGATTCGATCATTTGTTTTCCGGGGGCGGCGAACCTGGCAAAACGATCAACTGGGATACCGACCAGCAAGCGTTTCGCGTAGCGTTGGCTGACGTTAGCTGCGTCCGCAATCATTGTACCGAATTGTCCCATGGTTTTGTCCTTTGTACGTTTCATCGATTTTCAGTTCAGTCAGTTGACGTATTTTGATGTCTAGCAATCAAATGGGAAGCGGGCAGGGGAGGAGCAGGGGAGGGGTAGGGGAGAGTAAGCGTTGCGCACGCTGGTCCCTCCGCGAGTTAGCAGGGCAGGGGAGGGCGGTACGGCAAACTTCGGGCTTCAATCTTCATTTGTGCCATCTAGCAGCAAACTCGAAGGCGGCGATAATTTATTCCAGTGGCGGCGAAAAAATAAAATCGACGACAACTTGCCAGATTGACTCAGCAGTGAAAAAGGAACGAGCAGGATGAATTCCGCAAATCAGCCGACCCCTGGGGAATCCACGGACGATGCGCCCAAGCACGCTAACTTTATCGAGCAGGAAATCGATAAGGATATGCTGTTACCTAAGCTGGCTGGCATGTGCGTGCAGACTCGATTCCCTCCTGAGCCCAACGGCTATCTGCACATCGGTCACGCCAAGAGCATTTGCCTGAATTTTGGCTTGGCGCAAAAGTACAACGGCAAGTGCAACTTGCGTTTCGACGATACCAATCCTAGCAAGGAAGAGCAGGAGTACGTCGACTCGATCCAGGAAGACGTACGCTGGCTGGGCTTTCAATGGGATGCGATCTATTACGCGTCCGACTACTTTGACCAGCTCTACGAGTGGGCCATTCAGCTGATCAAATCTGGGCATGCTTATGTGTGCGATTTGACGAGCGACCAGACTCGCGAATACCGAGGCTCATTAACCGCTCCCGGCAAGAACAGTCCTTTTCGCGATCGTTCGGTCGCTGAAAACCTGGAACTGTTCCAAGCCATGCGCGATGGAAAGTTCCCTGATGGTGCGCGAACTCTGCGAGCTAAAATCGACATGGCATCGCCGAACATCAATCTCCGGGATCCGGTGATGTATCGTATCCTGCGAGCCCATCATCATCGCACTGGGGACAAATGGTGCATCTATCCGATGTACGATTGGGCGCATGGTCAAAGCGATTCGCTGGAGAAGATCACGCATTCGATCTGTACGTTGGAGTTCGAGAACCATCGACCGCTATACGATTGGTACTGCAAGACGTTGGGGATTTACCATCCGCGGCAGATTGAGTTTGCGCGGCTGAACTTGAGCTACACGGTGATGAGCAAGCGTAAGCTGCTGCAGTTGGTGCAAGAGAAGCACGTGTCGGGTTGGAATGATCCACGCATGCCAACGATTAGTGGTCTGCGCCGCCGCGGATTTACGCCTGAGAGTTTGCGGATGTTCTGCGACAAGATTGGTGTCGCAAGATTCTACAGCACCATTGACGTTACCGTTCTAGAGAATTGCATTCGCGAGCACTTGAACGCTATTGCTCCGCGCGTCATGGCTGTTCTGCAACCTCTGAAGGTCGTATTGACGAACTATCCTGAAGATCAAGTTGAGTTGATGGAAGCGGTAAACAATCCAGAAGATCATGCCGCAGGTAGCCGACAGATTCCGTTCACACGTGAGCTTTACATCGAGCAAGATGATTTTCAAGAAGATGCACCGAAGAAGTTCTTCCGCCTGAAACCGGGTGGCGAAGTGCGTTTGCGCTATGGCTATATCATCAAGTGCGAAGAAGTGGTCAAGGATCCAACAACCGGCGCAATAACGGAACTCCGCTGTACCTATGATCCGGCCACGCGCAGCGGTAGTGGTGACGGAACTCAACGTAAAGTCAAAGGTACGATCCACTGGGTCAGTGCTTCGCAGGCGATCACAGCGGAAGTGCGACTGTACGATCGACTGTTCATGGGCGAGAATCCTGAAGATGTGCCAGAAGGTCAGACCTTCCTGAACAACATGAATCCAAACAGCCTCGAAGTAATTCATGCAAAGCTTGAACCCTCACTGGCGGAAGCGACTCCAGGCAGCCACTTCCAGTTCGAGCGTATGGGCTATTTCTTCACCGATCCCACCGATTCGAAAGTTGGGAAGCCGATTTTCAATCGGACGGTTGGGCTCCGAGACTCGTGGGCGAAACTCCAATCGAAGGGGCAAGCAGACTAACCTGCGTTTAGCGATCCAAATTTTGCCGATCAAAAGTTTGGTTCCAAAGTTTGGCGGACAGACTTGTCCAGCGTATAATTGGCCCTTCTTATCAGAAAAGGCTAATTGAATGAGACGTTGTGCATTTGCTTTATTGGTTTGCTCGGTGATTCTGCTGGCCGACCCTTCGCTGGCATGGTCAGCCCTAACGATTCAAAACTACAACCCCTCGCAACATGATCGCTTTGCGAATAACGCGAACTTTATCGGCAGTGGTTTTGACTGGGGTGGGGTAGGTAGAACGAGCGGATCGTGGGGGACATTGATCAGCCCCACGTTTGTGCTTACTGCAACACACGCGGCGGGATCCGGGCCGATTCGGTTCTACACGTCCAATGATCCCAACGGCGGCTTTGTTCAACGGAACATCGTGCAGAACATCGTCCTCACGCAAGTCGGTTCGGATAGACCTTCGGACTTAACGCTCAGTCGATTGGACTCGGCCGTAACCGGCGTCGACTTCTTTCCGATTCTCGACTTGCCAAGTAGTGCGCAGTACATCAATCAAGAGCTCTTCGTATTCGGACGTTCAAATACCGCCGATCCATTTACTAGTGTTCGGCTTGGGCGAAACAACATCGACCAAGTTTTGCCGTTGTTCTCGCACCCCAATCTGAATGGAGGAAACTCGAAGAACGATGTGTTCATCTACGACTTTGATAATCCCGGCGGGGTTGGTGCCGATGAAGCTCGGGTTGAAGGTGGCGATTCAGGAGCGTCGAGTTTCGTGATCGCCAATGGCGCGCCAGCGCTGGTTGGAATCCATTGGTTTCAATACGACGCGAGAGACTTTTCGGGCGGCAAATTGGGTTCCGGAGATACGCTCGTCTCCAGTTTTGTGGACGAGATCAACGCAGCGATCGCAGCCACGGGTAGCCTTGAACGCGTGCAAACGATTACGGCAATACCTGAGCCGTCGGCGCTGATCTTAGTTGCCGCACCATTCTTGTTCGTGCTAGCCGGACGTCAAACACGCAAGTTGTTTTCCAGCTCGCAGGCAGCATAGCGACTCTGGTTCAGTGGGCTGTGGCATGCGACAGGCTGGGTGTTGCCTGAGCCGCATGAGCCTGAGCCACCTGAGCTGGCGAGTACTGCGAGGCTGTATGGCCACAGGGCCTAGGCAATAGATGCACCGCACAGTTGCGAACGGTTCCTGCAATGAAGAACATGTATGCGTTGATCATCGGAAAGATCAACACATCGTGGAACAAGCCGTTAACGATGTAGGCGGTCAGTAAACACAATGAGACCAAGCCCAGTTGACGGTATTCAATTGCATGCTGCCGGGCATTCCATAATCGCCATGACCACAACGCCCAACTCAAGAGCAAAAAGCAAAACGGTAATAAAGTAACAAGTCCATTTTCGACCAGCGTTGCCAGGAACATATTGTGCTGAACATAAGGTCGCACTTTCTCCAGCGGCAACTCGGTACTGCGATCAGACAGGTAGTTCTTGGCATGTTCCAGGTACTGACCTGTACCGCAGCCGAACAGTGGACGGTCTTGGAACATCTTCCAGGCGACCATAGCAAGAATAGGACGCAAGCTAGCTGATTCGCTCATCTGTTCAACGGTTACATTTCGATCGCGTTTGAACGTTAGCAAGGACTTAATATCCACCATCAACGTCATCGAACTGCATCCCAATGCCAACATCGCCAGGGCCATTCGCCAGCGGCTCGGTACCAACGCAGCCATGATTCCAAACAGCACCATACCCGCGGCCAGCCACACACTGCGTGTCAATGTACAGTAGATGCCAACCAGATAAATGGGGACCGTCGCCAGCACGCTCAACCGTCCAACGTTCCGATACCAGAGGACAGGCATGATGCCGCAACTGAGCGCGAGCGTGAGCAGGATTCCGTTGGCAGCAGGGTTCAGTAGTGGACCGCGACCACGTCCGAGAAACTCAGAGAACTTTGGGCTCATGATGTACTTTGGATAGACTGCCCACGTCCAGTTCAGCTTCTCTGCGACGGCCGTAAGAGCGAGGTAGATGCCGAGGACCGCAAAGCTTGCGAACATCAGTCGCAACTGCTTTGGACTGAGTGCGATTTGAGCGCCGATCACATAAAGCGTTGCTGGTAGAAGGAAGAAGAAGATCAGCTTACTGGCAGGCCCGATTCGACCTTCTGAACTTGGATTAATGAAGGTGGTAAAGACCACTGCGAAGAGAAAGCTTATGAACAACAAGTCCGCTGGCTTCCAGACTCGTGGCTGGTTCCAACCGCGAAATTGATAACCGACAAACAGCCCAACACAAGCGGCCAGAATCAACCGATCGAGCGTCACGACGGAGATGTGAAAAAACGGATGGCCCAATACGGTCCCGGCCAGTAGGCAAGCGACCCCGCAACCCAAAATACCGCTGAAGCGCAGGTACACGACGCTCCATGCCAATAGAGCTGGAATAGCGAGTAAAATTAGGAGTTCCACAACTCTGCCACCCAAATTGAGCCATGTCCGCCGTAACAGGCTGGACCACGAAAGGACTTAAAAAGATAGGACAGATTTGAAATCGTCGCCGTAGAATCCGCTTGGGTTGGTGCCGATTGTTCCGATTGCGAGCTTATCGCGAGTTGCGGCTGTCCGCTTTTCCGAATATTCCGGCCGTATGGGGGCCCGGTGGAGAACGAGCTAGGAATACCCTGCCAATTTATGCTAAAATTGAAATATCCCGCCGCGATGTTTACCCACCCAATCGCCAATTACCTGCCCACCGGTTCCCACCCATGATTTCGACGCGTCTGCTCGCGATACGTCCACTCGCGACAATCTGTTTGTTGGCTACCAGCGCCGCGTTTGCTGCTGAACCTGATGCGGTTACGTTCGAGCGTGACGTGCGTCCGATTCTGCGTGAATACTGTTTTGATTGCCACGGCGCGACGGAAGACAAGAAAGGAAATCTTGATCTTCGATTAGTTCGATTTATGGTTGCTGGAGGCGATTCAGGAACCTCCATTGTCGCGGGCAAACCGGACGATAGTTTGATCATCGAACGCGTGGTCGCGAATGAGATGCCTCCCGGTGAAGCTCACTTGCCAGCTGAAAAATTAGAAACGTTGCGGCGTTGGATTGCTGAGGGTGCGAAGACCCAACGCGAGGAACCGGAACAGATTGGACCCGGCATTCCAATTACTTTGGAAGATCGCAGCTACTGGGCTTTTCAGCCGATCGTGCGACCACAAGCAAATGCGTCAGCAACTGACGGTCGAGTTCGAACTCCCATCGATACCTTGTTACTGCAAGCGATGCCGGCAGGGTTGAACTTTTCTCCTGACGCCGAGCGGGCGGTGTTGATTCGACGTTTGTATTTTGATCTGATTGGTTTGCCCCCGACTCATGAAGAGTTCTCGCGTTGGAATTCGTCCACCGATGAAAACTGGTATGAGCAACTGGTCGATAGTTTGCTCGACTCGCCTCATTATGGCGAACGCTGGGGTAGGCATTGGTTGGATGTCGCTGGGTACGCTGAGTCCGAAGGGCAAACGGCGCAGGATGCAGAACGCCCATGGGCCTGGAAGTATCGAGACTACGTCATTCGTTCCTTCAATGCGAACAAACCGTTTGATCGCTTCATTACCGAGCAACTTGCCGGTGACGAACTCGCTGGTCCAAAACAAGGTGATTGGACCGCAGAGCAAATTGAGTTGTTGACGGCAACGGGTTTCTTGCGCATGGCCGCTGATGGAACTGGTTCTGGCGACAATAGTCCTGAAGCTCGCAACAAAGTTATCGCGGATACGCTGAAGATTGTCAGTTCTAGTTTGCTGGGCGTCAGTGTGGGGTGTGCACAGTGTCACGACCATCGCTACGATCCAATATCGCAGTTGGATTACTACGCGTTGCGCGCTGTTTTCGAACCAGCCTTTGATTGGCAGAACTGGCGCGTCCCCGAGTTGCGAAGGGTGTCCTTGTACACGGAGGCCGATCGCAAGAGCGCAGCCGCAATCGATCAGGAAGCTCAGCAAGTGGCCGAGGAGCGGGGCAAGAAGGAAGCGGAGTTCATGGCTCAAGCTCTTGAAAAAGAACTGATGAAGTATGAGGAACCGCTACGCGCTCAGTTGCAAACTGCCTACAAGACTGCGGAGAAAGATCGTACTCCCGAGCAAACGCAGTTGTTGAAACAGAATCCAAGCGTCAACATCACCCCTGGCGTTTTGTATCAGTATCTTCCTGCCGCTGCCGAGGAATTGAAAAAACTCGATGCAAAGATAGCAGAGATTCGCGCTCGCAAACCCAAAGAGGAATTTGTACAGGCCCTAACGGAGCAGCCCGAACGAGTTCCGGATACGCATCTGTTTCATCGTGGCGAACATCAACAACCAAAGCAAAAGGTCTTGCCGAGCGATTTGACAATCGCAGCGCCGGAAGGTGGACTGCCGACAATTCCGGAACGCGATACGAGTCTGCCTACCAGCGGCCGGCGACTTGCCTATGCGCGTTGGCTGACAAGTGGCAGTCATCCTCTGGTTGCGCGTGTGTTGGTCAACCGCGTCTGGCTGCATCACTTCGGGCAGGCGATCGTGGCTACTCCGTCTGAGTTTGGAAAACTGGGCGTGAATCCGACTCACCCTGAGTTGCTGGACTGGTTAGCTGACGAGTTCATGCGCAGCGGCTGGGATTTGAAGCAGCTTCATCGCCTGATACTCGCCTCGACCGCTTGGCGACAAAGTTCTGTGCGCGATCCAGCCAAAGTTGCCATCGATGCGGAAAACAAATACTACTGGCACAAGTCGCTGCAGCGCTTGGATGCTGAAGTGCTCCGCGATCGCATGCTGTTTGCAGCCGGAACTCTTGAACGCGATCTTTTTGGGGCTTCAGTGGCCATCAAAGAAGATGAAACGGGTCAAGTGATCGTCGATGGCCAACAGAAACGCCGCAGCATCTATGTTCGCGTGCGTCGATCCCAGCCCGTAGCGATGCTGCAGAGTTTCGACGCGCCGGTGATGGATGTGAATTGTGATCGTCGACCCGTTTCCACGGTTGCTACACAGTCTTTGATTTTGATGAATGGCGAGTTCACATTGCAGCAGGCTGATCTGCTAGCGGCACGCGTCATACGCGAGGCTAACCAGCAGCCCCAAGTTACACTGCCAGACATGCCCAAGCTGCCGCCTGCATTGCCGCCGGAATGGACTTACGGTTATGGCACGTTGGACGAAGCCACACAACGAGTCGCTGATTTCCAACCGTTGCCTCACTGGACCGGATCGGAATGGCAAGGTGGCAGCGCGCGGCCTGATCCAACGATCGGTTGGGTCATCGTGAATGCTAATGGTGGTCATCCAGGTGGTAAGTTTGCGGCCATTCGCCGCTGGACAGCACCCATTGATCTCAAACTGAATTTGGCAGGCAAGTTGCAACACTCAGCCGAGAGCGGTGATGGGGTTCGAGGTCGAATCGTTTCCAATCGCCAAGGCGTGTTGGGTAATTGGGAATGCCACAACACCACGCTTGAAACCGAGCTTAATGAGATTGCGGTCGTAGCCGGTGAGACTATCGATTTTGTGACGGATTGTCGTACTACGGAGAATGCGGATTCGTTCGTTTGGAACGTCAGCTTGCGGATCACTGGCGAAGCCGGTGCGCTGCGAGAACGCGACTCGGCCAAGGATTTTCATGGCCCGGTTGGTCAAGACAGTTTCGATGCGCTGCCGGCTCAGTTGCAGTACGCTTGGCAATTAGCGCTCAGTCGGCAACCGACCGAAGACGAACTGCGGTTGTCGTTGGAGTATGCGGCCAATCAACTGCGCGAGTTGCAGGTGGATCCAAGCGGCATCGCTACCGGGTCAACCGCTAGCAAGCAGGTCTTGGTGAACTTTTGTCATGCACTGATGAACTCCAACGAGTTTGTGTATGCAGATTAAGTTTTTGGGAATCCCGTAGCGGAATGCGTCAAGCATTTCGTGAGTGCTGCAATAAACCGATGGGCGTTAGCACCGGTTTTTGCTTTGTAACCGCCGCTAACGCGGTACCGTTGATTAAATCAACAAGCTGTCAAAGTATTTTGGATACTTGGTAGCGGAATGCGTCAAGCATTTCGTGAGTGCTGCTCTCGAAAGCCTTGACGGCTTCCGCTACCCAATAATCGTGGGAGACATACAGTGTTTGCTAGTCGACGACAGTTCTTGGCACACAACGCGATGGGCATCGGCTCGATCGCGCTGGCATGGATGTTGCAACAAGAGCAGGCGGCCGCTAAGGGGCCGAAGAGTGTTGCGATGGCCAAGCCCCACAATGACTTGCTGCCGCGTACGCCTCATTTTGAGCCTCGGGCTAAAGCGATGATCTCGCTATTCCAGCATGGCGGTCCGGCGCACATGGATCTAACCGATCCCAAGCCCGAACTGACCAGATACAGCGGCACCGATTACAAAGAAGAAATTGCCTTCAGCTTCGTGAACGAAGCCAGTAAGAAACTGTTCGGTAGTCCGTTCCGTTTTGCGCCGCGCGGCGAATGCGGTACCGAGCTGTCGGAGTTGTTGCCGCATACCTCGGAAGTGGTTGATGATATCTGCTTGATCCGTTCGATGCATACTGGTGCTAATGGCCACGAAGTTTCTATTCGGTACTTTCATGGCGGTATTCCTGGGGTGCTTGGTCGCCCTACGCTCGGTTCTTGGCTGGTTTATGCACTTGGTAGCGAGTCGCAGAACTTGCCAGCCTACATGGTGCTGAGCGATCCGGGCGGCTTGCCGGTAGATGGCGTGACCAATTGGTCGAATGGCTTTATGCCCGCGCTATTTCAAGGAACGGTACTGCGACCGAAAGAGCCTCGTATTTTGAATCTTGAGGCGCCTGCGCATTTGAAGGGCAAGTTCCAACGTCAGAACTTGGATCTGCTGCAGACGCTCAATCGTCGATACTTGGAAAATCACCCGGGCGAAGCGGAACTGGAGGCGCGTATTGCCAGTTATGAATTGGCCGCGCGGATGCAAACGGCTGCCGCAGAAGCGCTGGATGTGGAGCAAGAGTCGGAGGCAACACATCGGCTGTATGGTCTCGATCATCCCGAGACTCGCGAATATGGAACACGTTGCTTGATCGCGCGTCGACTGGTGGAGCGCGGCGTC
Source organism: Pirellulaceae bacterium (assembly GCA_033761895.1). GTDB lineage: Bacteria > Planctomycetota > Planctomycetia > Pirellulales > Pirellulaceae > Aureliella. The sequence continues at coordinate 13,645 of JANRMD010000080.1, forward strand.
CGCTTCGTGCAACTTTTTCATAGTGGTCAGCCCTGGGACACCCACACCAGCATCGCAACTACTTTGCCTGCGATTTGTCGCAAGACCGATAAGCCCGCCGCCGCGCTCGTCAAAGATCTCAAACAACGCGGTATGCTCGATTCAACCATCGTGCACTGGGGTGGTGAGATCGGGCGCTTACCAGTGACCCAAGAGCACGGTTCACCCGCCGCAGCCGGTCGAGATCACAATGGTCAAGGCTTTAGTGTTTGGTTAGCCGGTGGCGGTCTGCGCGGTGGTATGGCTTATGGCAAGACCGACGAATTTGGCCATCGCGCAGTTGAGAACATCGTTACCCCGAATGATTTCCAAGCCACCTTGTTGCATCAGTTTGGCCTCAATCATCAAGACTTGACCTTTGTTCACGGCGGCCAGGAACAGATCATCACGAACAAGCGCGAAGCGCGGGTTGTGACGGATATCATCGCCTAGATCACTTGGTAGCGGCATGAGTCAAGCATTTCGAGAGTACTCGTAGCGGAATGCGTCAAGCATTTCGTGAGCACTGCGGCGGCCGCGAAAGCCTTGACGGCTTGTCGATCATTGGGTAGCGGAAGCAGTCAAGGCTTTCGGGGGCGCCGCATTACTTTCGAATGCTTGAAGGGTTAGCGGCGGCTACCAGAGCAAAAACCGGGGCTAACGCCCATCGGTTAATCCCGCAGATTTACTCTGCGGATCGTTCGGTTTCTCACTAACTTGAGACGCGGTGACGAATGGCGACGAGGGCTGAGGTTGTTAGCCGCCTACGGTTCGCCGAGTCGCAACATCCCGGCTGGCTGGTCCTCGAAATGCTTGACGCATTCCGCTACGAGGTGATCCGGAAGCCTTGACGGCTTCCGCTACCCAAAGCCTACCGTTACGCAGCGCGGCGAATGGGGATGGTCGTTGCTGCCTGCTCTTCGCGACCAGTACTGACGATTCGTCGGATCGTAAAAGGACGACGTTCATTGCGGCGATAATAGAGCCGCGTGTTGGCTTCTCCGAGCAAACCGACGCTAAAGAGCTGGACGCTAACGATGCATAACATCGCCCCAAGCAACAATAGCGGATTGCCAGTCATGTCGATCGCGCCAAGCAACTTCATGCCCACGGTACCAACCAGCATCATCGAACCGAGCGTCATGAAGCCAATGGCAATGCGACCAAACAACTTCATCGGGCTTGAATAGTAATCAAGCATGTATTTGACGGTCAGCAGATCGAGCACAACTCGCAACGTTCTCGATAGCCCGTATTTAGTTTTGCCGAAGAGCCGCGGGTGATGCGTTGTAACCATTTCCAAGCAACGGGCTCCGCGCCAATGAGCCAGGATCGGGATGAAGCGATGCATCTCGCCGTACAGTTCCAGTTCTTCAGCGATCTCGCGACGCATGGCTTTCAAGGTGCAGCCAAGATCATGGATCGGAAAGCGAGTGGTGCGTGAGATCAACCAGTTGGCTATGCGACTGGGGATCTTGCGTGTTACCAAGGTATCGTGCCGGTGTTTGCGCCAACCATGAACGAGATCATAGCCCTGTTCGAGCTGCTCGAGCATTTTGGGAATGTCTTTGGGATCGTTTTGAAGATCGCCGTCAAGCGTTACTAGGAACTCGCCGCGAGCCGCTTCCAGGCCCGCTTGCATGGCTGCGGTCTGGCCATAGTTCTTACGGAAATGCACCACCACCAAACGCGATTCACCAGCGGCCAACTCGTCCAGCAACTCTGTAGAGCCATCTTGCGATCCATCGTTTACCAGCACCAATTCGCTCTCGCCCGGCAACTGGTCCATGACTGCAGTGACTTGGTCGACGAGCGGGCGGATGTTTTCGACTTCGTTGTAGATCGGGACAATGATGCTCGTACGCATGCTGATTCCAAACTTGAGATTCATTTTTGAATGGGATTGTGTTGGGTTACCGAGCGATTTCGCTTGCCTCGATTTAGTGAGGTAGCGGAAGCCGTCAAGGCTTTCGAGGGCCGCCGCAACGCTCCCGAAATGCTTGACGCATTCCGCTACCCCAAAAAACTAAGGTGGACAGAGCCCTAGTAAAGGTCGCACCTAGCAGGAAGCGTCGCACTCTTGGGCTCGCGCCCGCTGGGAGCGTTTGCATAGTAGACGAGCCTCAGTTCTGAGGGCAATGGAGAAAAAGACCAGCCAAAATAGGGCTCGTTTGAGCTAATTTGCCAAGTTCGGCTTGCGATGAATTGGGCACGATATCACAATTAGCTTCCCTAATACTTCAGCTTTTTTTGATTTGCAAGCAAAGCTCACTTATTCCGCTTTACGACTGGGTCGGCCTGAGTTCATTATGGCTTCGAGTGATTTAGACATCGATCAACTTGCCGCTTACCTTCACTTGACGCCGCAGCAGGTTATGAAACTCGCCGAACGCGAGCAGCTGCCGGGACGCAAAATCTCGGGGCAATGGCGATTTTCCGAGGCCGAAGTTCACGTGTGGCTTGAGAAGCGTATAGGAGCCAGCGGTGATCCGGACGAGTTGGCTCAGGTGCAACGAGTTGTCGACCGTTGGAGCGAGAGCCACAGCGAATTTGTGCGGTTGGGAGAGTTGTTGCATACCAGTGCCATTGAGATTCCGTTGCAGGCTCGCACCAATGGCAGTGTCATTCGTCGCATTGTTGGTCTTGCCGAGCAGACTGGGTTGTTGTGGGACGCGCCGCGAATGATCGAAGCCGTCCAGGCGCGTGAAGAGTTGCATCCAACGGCGCTCGACTGCGGTGTGGCCTTGTTGCACCCGCGTCGTCCGCAGAGTTCCATTCTTGCGGAGCCCATGCTAGCGTTGGGCGTGACGTCTCAGCCACTCCCCTTTGGTAATCAGAACGGTTTGATGACCGATGTGTTTTTCTTGATCTGTTCGACCGATGATAAAGTCCATTTGCAAGTGTTGGCGAAGTTATCGCGTTTGATCAGCGGTACAAAGTTCTTGGACGAGCTGCGTTTGGTGGCGAACGCGGCTGAAGCACACGCATTGCTCATTCAATTCGAAGAACAACTAGATGACTCTGGCGAAGCCACGTTGTCTGGCAAGGCGAACCGATGATCGCTTGGTGCGGAACGCGGGCGGATGGTCTCGGATGGCTTAGTCAGCGTTGTGAAGCGGTCGATTCATTGGAAGTTGCCGATGGCATTTGTACCGAAGCCATCGATGCGATCTGTAACCTCCATCCCCGGCGACTGATTCTGTCCATTGAAAATCGCTTGGATTATCCACTAGCCGAGATTGGCCACCTGCAGTGCAACTGGCCTGAAATTCCTTGGGCTTTGGCGGTTGGGTCGTGGTTTGACGGGGCGCGACGTACTGGTATGGGGGCGACCAGTCACCTGAGTTTGCCTTGGTATCGCTGGTGGGACGGCTGGCGACCGTGGCTTAGCGGCTCGAATGCGGAGCTGTTGAATCCATGGCCTAAAGCAGCGCTTAGCGGCTGCGCAGCCAATATGTCCTTAACGGGAGCCATGGAGTTTTCGCAGGCCGCAGGCTTGATCGTGTGCAATTGCTCTCTGACCGCCGAGGGCTGGCAAGCAGGATTGAATTGTGATCCGGCTCGTGTAAAGCGTTTGACGCTGGGGGAGTTTCAAGGCATGCTGTCGCAGGCATCTTCACAGGTGTCTTCAAAGGCATCTTCGGAGACAGCCGATTGGATTTTGTGGGACGATAGCTGCTTGGACACGTTTGCTGGAGCAAGGTGCACGTCCGACATCGGTGCCCTATTCGCGCAGATCCGCGAACGATTTCCGGCGGCGAAAATCGTTGCGGCGACCTGTATGCCGCGCTGGTCCGACTGGCAACAGTGGGAGGCAGCGGGCGCAGATGAACTGATCGCGAAGCCGACTTCGATTAATCTTTGAACTCGATAACTTCGGTTTGCGGACCGCCCTTAACCGTGATCTTCAAATCGGATGTTTCCAGCTGATAGTATTTTTCAGGTAGCTTTACCCAGCGATCAGATACTTTGGTCGATTCTTTACTGCTGGCTTGCATGCTTTTGACAACCTCAGGAGGGAGTGACATCCCAGGCGGAATGGCTGGAGCGGTAGCAGGCCGAGGTTCGAATTCGCGATTATCGATGCAGACCGTGGCTTCACCGACAGGTAATTCGAGTGAGAACTTACCATCCCGATCAAGTTCATAAGTCACGGAGTTTTGAGCCGGATCAGCCGGTCTAAAGGTGAGTAACCCCCCAGGTACCGGCTTGCCTTTGTACACAGCCTCCCCAGAAACAACCCCTGTCCCCGGACCGCAACCGATGCTGCATATCAGGATGCAGGCTAGCGCGAACAATCTAGTCATACGCAACTCACGACTCTAATGGAGGATGTACTTGGATGGAAAAGTGAGGTTACTCGGCATTGCTAGTTACTTCGCCAGTTTGCGGTGTCAGCATTGCAAACCAAGTAACATTATCCATGCTGGCCGAGATGCCGCGAATGCTACCGTCGGAGAGTCCGACTTGCATGGTAGCGTGTTGCGTAGATGCCAAGCGGCGATCGCATTGTCCCCCTTGGGCGGAAGTGCCTAGAGGGTTTCTTGGGTCGACCTGAAACTTGGAACTGAGTCCGTAGGTGAAGATGACGCCATCCCGACCTCGGCCGCCACCAAAGACGCCCGATAATCGGTCTCCGGGATAGCTGTCCGCAGGTACACCTGAGCTTGGGTTACCACCTCCAGAGGCTCCGATACGGAAGACACCCCGCATCCACCAAGTTCCGCCTGGGTTTCCGGTTCCATTGCAGCGAGATAACTTTTCCGCAAACATGATTGTGTTGGATGTGCCATCGGTAATGGTGGAGAACTTGGCTTTGCCATCCCAGCATGTTTCCCAAGGGTTGCCCGACGATCCGCAAACCACTGCGCGATTTCGTTCGCCGCCGAAAACCAAAAAGTTGCCGGCGTAGGATGAATCACCAGGTGTCCAGTCGAGACCATTGCCAAGGGTACTGTCGCTGGGGCATTGATAAGTACTGATGCGAGTTTGGCGGAGCCAAGTGCGATTTCCAAGATTTACCGAGCCCCAAGTTGGCCACACGTAACCCAGGTTGGTCACGTTCGTACCAGGATTGGCTTGACCAACGGCGGCCCCCAAGTCGCAATTGCCGGCCATATCGAACACGGTTCTTTGTTCGATAAAGGGGAGCAAATGAAAGTACAGCGGTGCGTACCATGCCGCGCCATAATTGCCCGCTTGGGGCGGAAATCTCTTGTGGGTATCGTGGGCGTTGTGAGTCGCTAGTGCCTGTTGTTTGAGATTGTTTTGGCACTGCATTCGCCTAGCCGCTTCACGAGCGGCCTGGACTGCAGGTAGCAATAGACCAACTAGGATTCCGATAATCGCGATAACCACTAACAGTTCTACAAGTGTAAAACCACTCGACCGATGAGAAGAACGCATCGCAAAACTCTCCAAAAAAATGGCTTGCAATACATGAGCAGAACGCTCGGTAAGTAGATCGGGAGGTAATGCTAATGCTTAATGAACCCTAATTCAATTGTTTTCCTGAAAATATTTTCATGAAAGCCAGCGATTGCAGGAAAATACAAAAATTCCTTGGAATCGGTGCATGCGCCGTGTGAGCCGACGACGTAATTTTTGATGTTGCGTTATTGGTTCTTTTGAAGCGATCCTGACAACGTTTTGCTTGGTTTTCCTAACCCGAAGCGTTAGCGAGGGGCCTTTCAGCATCGTCATGTCGACGCCATAACTCGGTCCCTCGCTAACGCTTCGGGTTGCGAAAGCCTGAAACTCGCAACTGCAAGACTGGCGCCGACGGCTCACAAACCGTGTCGCAGTTATCCATCCGCCCTCAAGCATATCGAGAGTACCGGCTGAAAACCCAACGCTTGCTAGGCTTTTTCGTGCTTGTGCTTTTTCTAGGTCGGTTTTGCTCGAATCGAGTAGTAGCGGTCTCGAGTTTTTGCGTACGCGTACCGTTTTACTGAGTACGAGTACGAACGAAGGCTAGAGTTGTGGTTAGGGGCAAGCCCAACAGACGCGACCGCAGTTGCATGTCCGGGTGGGGCGGTCCTGCGAGGGTTGGCAAGTGCGACCCACCGGGCAATCAGCAGCGCATCGGCGGCAAAATTGCGGAGCAATGGCAAGCTACAGCCTGGGATGCCAGTCCCAGGTTAGACGAAGCGCAGTGAGTTAGTCGCGGAGCGACGGCACGGAGTTGGGTTAACTGTGCCCTAAGAAATCGCATACGGCATATCGCTATGCTCAAAAAAAATGTGGTCGTCAACCAAGTTTGATCCCAGCGCATGCCGTCGCTTAATTGAGTAGTTATTGCGTGATTCGTAATCTGGGCTTTCAAGGAACCTGGGTTGGTCTCCCTCGATCGCAAATGGTGCATTGCAGGCTGAGCTGCCAGTTCTCGCTGTTATCCGGTACGAGTAAACATCCGCCTGGTCCGGAGTGGTTTGCGGGGGCTGGGTCGCTGTAGGAAGGTGTTAAGTGTCGTGACTGGGAGGATTCTGAGCCGCTGAATCTTGGTGAGTTGCTGTCAGCAGATCGGCTTGGGCCCGAATTATTAAGCCTGGAGGCCTGTGTGGCCGATCTTCGGATGGGAATGCAGGAGGGCGCGGCGAGTTGTTGAGTTTGGGTGTGGGGAAGGCTGGAATCTCCTTCGGCGACTGGAAATCGGGTCGGTTGTCGGGCTTGGATTGTGGATTGGCGGCATGTTTGCACGAAAATTGGCGCCATAACCCTAGTCTGGGAAGCGACTTAGGAAAAAAATGAAAAAACCTTTCCAAATGCCCTTGTTATTGCGGGAGAAATCGCGATGATTCTTCCTCCTCGCTGACGATAAACCGCTGACACAGCAGTTCGAGTTGGTCGGGTTCTGGAGCAAAAGGCGAAAGCTTTGAGCGACAGAAACGACCTTGAGACGAATCAAAAACGACTCAAAAAAACTTTGAAATTGCAGTTGACGCGAAGAACTCAGACGCGTAAATTACTGAGCTCCACACGAGACAAGTTTTCGAGTGCGAGACAGCTGATCTTTGACAAAATGGTTGATTGGAAGAAGGCATCTAATAAGTGGATTCGCCCCTTAAAAGGTGAATTGCACAGCACGACGATTGCCAATTCCGAGCCAGTTCTTTGCTGGTTTTGAGTTGGTAAAACAATTGAGCGAGCGCGAGAAGCTTGTGGCCTCCTTAACGGCTGCAAGTAGAGAAAGACGAAAGATCGAGATTCGGCTGAGAAGCTGAGTCGCAAGTCTAGGTAGATCAAACCTAGGACGCTGGTTTTTCGATTTGAGCAGCTGGATTTCACTGCGAAAGTGGTGAGGTTTGGTTTGTGAGAGTTCGAAATTTCGGTGGTCAAGTTACTAAGGGCGCATGGGGGATGTCTTGGCATTAGAAGGCGATGAAGGGCGTGGAAGTCTGCGAAAAGCTTGGGGTAGCTGACAAACGAGTATTGATCCCGAGATTCCCGAATTAACGTATGCTGAATACATAGGTATACGTGGCCAACCCAGGGAAGTGAAACATCTAAGTACCTGGAGGAAAAGAAAGAAAAATCGATTCCGTGAGTAGCGGCGAGCGAAATCGGAAGAGCCCAAACCATAAAGGTTTTCCTTTGTGGGGTTGTAGGGTCTTTCACATGGGAGTTACAAAACTCTGGCTAGCGGAAGTGTCCTGGATACGGCACACCACAGAAGGTGACAGTCCTGTACGCGAAAGCTTCGAGTCTCCCGAAGGATACCTGAGTAGGTCGGTGCACGTGAAACCCCGACTGAATCTACGGAGACCATTCCGTAAGGCTAAATACTCTCTAATGACCGATAGTGAACTAAGTAGAGCGATCGAAAGGTGAGAAGAACCCCGGCTAGGGGAGGACACTGAACCTGAAACCATGCGCTTACAAGCTGTCGGAGCACGATTTAACGTGTGACGGCGTGCCTTTTGCATAATGATCCGGCGAGTTACCGTTCGTGGCTTGGTTAAGGCTCTAAGGGCCGAAGCCATAGGGAAACCGAGTCTGAATAGGGCGACATATGTCGCGGGCGGTAGACGCGAAACTGCGTGATCTACCCATGGGCAGGTTGAAGCGCGGGTTAAACTGCGTGGAGGACCGAACTCACTTGGGTTGAAAACCGAGGGGATGACCTGTGGGGAGGAGTGAAAGTCTAATCAAACGCAGAGATAGCTCGTTCTCTCCGAAATATCTTGAGGGATAGCCTCGAGCAACTATGTGATGGGGGTAGAGAGACTGAATTGGACGGGGGCCCTTTCCGGGGTACCTCGCCGAACCAAACTCCGAATACCGTCACAACTATCTCGGGAGTTAGTCTACGGGGGCTAAGCTCCGTGGTCAAAAGGGAAACAACCCAGATCGTCGGCTAAGGTCCCTAAACTATGCTCAGTCACTAAGGAAGTTGAATTTCAGAGACAGCCAGGATGTTGGCTTAGAAGCAGCCACCATTTAAAAAGTGCGTAACAGCTTACTGGTCGAGAGATTCTGCGCCGATAATGAACGGGAGTAAGCATAGTACCGAAGCCGCGGATTCCAGCTTGCTGGAGTGGTAGGAGAGCGCTGTAGGGGAGATACAAGCCGTACTGTAAAGAGCGGTGTCGGCCCCTACAGGTGATTATGCCGGAATGAGTAACGATAAAACAGGTGAGAATCCTGTTCGCCGAAAGCCTAAGGTTTCCTGGGGAAGGTAAATCCGCCCAGGGTTAGCCGGTGCCTTAGTCGAGGCCGAAAGGCGTAGACGATGGATAGCGGGTTAATATTCCTGCGCTATGTGTGTGGAGTGATGGAGGGACGGCATCCGAAAGGCATGCGGACGATTAGAAATGTCCGTTGTTCCGGAACAAGAATGGTGGTAGGTAAATCCGCCACAGTAGGTTCAAGTTCCGGAACTAACAGCACCTAAGATCTGGATGATGTTAGCAGGATGTCCAAGAAAAGCTTCTAAGCTTCGAAGCACACGTGACCGTACTAAAACTGACACAGGTAGGTGAGACGAGAAGTCTAAGGCGCTCGGGAGAACGGTGGTTAAGGAACTCTGCAAATTGGCCCCGTAAGTTCGCGATAAGGGGCGCCCAAGCAATTGGGCCACAGAAAATCGGCACTAGCGACTGTTTATCAAAAACACAGGACGCTGCTAACACGTAAGTGGATGTATAGCGTCTGACGCCTGCCCGGTGCTGGTAGGTTAAGGAAGGCGGTTAGCTCTTCGGAGCGAAGCTGGCGACCGAAGCCCCAGTAAACGGCGGCCCTAACTATGAGGGTCCTAAGGTAGCGAAGTTCCTTGTCGGGTAAGTTCCGACCTGCATGAAAGGCGTAACGACTGGTGCACTGTCTCAACCACCGACCCGGTGAAATTGTAGTCGTGGTGAAGATGCCACGTACCCGCGGTTAGACGGAAAGACCCCATGAACCTTCACTGTAGGCTGATATTGGGCTGAGGTATGTCTTGTGTAGTATAGCTGGGAGGCTTTGATACGGGCGCGCTAGCGTCCGGGTAGCCATCGTTGAAATACCAGCCTGGATATGCTTTAGTTCTAACCTCGTCCCTTGAAACAGGGCGGGGAACAGTGTCAGTTGGGCAGTTTGACTGGGGCGGTCTCCTCCTAAAAAGTAACGGAGGAGTTCAAAGGTACCCTCAGCCTGGTCGGCAATCAGGCAAAGAGCGTAAAGGTATAAGGGTGCTTAACTGCGAGACAAATGAGTCGAGCAGATACGAAAGTAGGACTTAGTGATCCGGTGATTCCGAATGGAAGGGTCATCGCTCATCAGATAAAAGGTACTCTGGGGATAACAGGCTTATCGCATCCGAGCGTCCACAGCGGCGATGCGGTTTGGCACCTCGATGTCGGCTCATCACATCCTGGGGGTGAAGAAGCTCCCAAGGGTTTGGCTGTTCGCCAATGAAAGTGGTACGTGAGCTGGGTTCAGACCGTCGTGAGACAGGTCGGTCCCTATCTGCCGTGGGCGT
>JANRMD010000081.1:0-17299 GCA_033761895.1 Pirellulaceae bacterium
AATAGTACTCGAGTGCGATCAACCCAAAAATCTAATGTGGATAGAGCACTAGTGGATTGTCACAGCTTAATTTTAGGGTTTGGAACATCAGCCGGAACGCGCTAGCGTCCGGTTTTCGCCGCGGCAACCGGTGCTAGCGCATTGCGGCTAATCCTAATATTTAAGTTTGACGCGCCACTAGTGCTTCATCCAACTTTAGTTTTGGGATTAGGGGTGATAGGGTGGCACGCCCTGAGTCTTCGAAGGGCGTGGCTCTAGTGTAAATCGCCACGCCCTTCGCAAAGCCTCAGAGCGTGCCACCCAAACCCGATTAGCACATTAACCGATGTGCGTTAGCACCGGTTTCCGCAATGTGAAAACCGCGGCTAACGCCGTGCGGTTAATAGTACTCGAGTGCGATCAACCCAAAAATCTAATGTGGACAGAGCGCTAGTGGATTGTCACAGCTTAACTTTAGGGTTTGGAACATCAGCCGGAACGCGCTAGCGTCCGGTTTTCGCCGCGGCAACCGGTGCTAGCGCACTGCGGCTAATCCTAATATTTAAGTTTGACGCTCAATTACGACAGGCTAGCGCAAGTTGACTTGCAACCAGCCGTTGTCCAGCTGCAGGTCACTGATTTGCACCGGTGGTACGTTGGCTTGCTTGGGCGCCGGGAGATTGATCGGTGCGTTGACCAACAGGGGCTTGAACGTGTCTTCAAATTTGCCCTTTAGGAATGCTCGCATGCTGACGGCGGCGATGTTGCTGATCTTGCCGAAGAACTCAATCTTGACATCACCCTCGCGATCCATGCGGAAGTAACCGTTGTTCACTGTGGGGCGGTAAACGGCTGTGACCGAGGCGTCTTGCTTAAGCACTTGATCACCACGAGTCATTTGGCCGATGCGCAACGTCAAGTTGACCAAGCCGTCGTTGAGATCGATTTGGATTGGGTGGAAGGCTGCAAAGGTGATCGACCAAGGATCGGAGTTGGCTTCTTTTTCCAATTCTGGAGTCACTTTGCCACCGAATTGCTTGACCAGATCATCGAGATCGTTGTTGCGAAGGGTTCGACCGCCGAGGAAAACATCGATCGCATTCATCATCGCAGACTGGTGAGCTTCGAGGATGACTTGAGCATCCGAGGATTTGGGAAGATCGCAGGGCTTGAGGGCAGAGAGTTGCGACTTGGTCCGTTGCGTCAGGAGCCCATGAATGGCGTTGGTTGTTGAATTGTAAGTGTAGGTTGGCATGGGCCAGCCGATACGGGTGAGTTCAGGACGAGATTGGGATTGCTGTTGGAAGTTAGAAAACTGAACGCGAGCTTGTCCGAGCTGCTCTTCGACTTGTTGGTCAAATTGGCTTCGCACACGATTCTGCAAGCGGCCTTCGGCAATCACGTTGGCTTGTGGTTGTGTCTCAGCGGCTTTACGTGTGGCGATGCGCCGGACAATCCGAGAGCGATGTTCGATGGAGTTGATTTGCGTTTGCAGATCGGTAGCAACTGATGCTGCGGTCGAGGAGATGCCGATTGGAGAAACAAAGATTTGCTTCGAGGCTTGGATCGGCGATCCGCCGGTACTGCGAATGACGACCCCTCGATTGTAGCCTGTGCTATTGGTGGACATGTTGGCATTGAGGTTGAGGCACAAGGAAACTCCGTTATTGCTTGGCATCAAGTCAGCGGAGACGTTGCCATTCAAGAATGCAGTTCCGACCACGCGCGTGCCAAGAAGACACTCATTCACGTCAGACGGCTGGGCGACAGGACGGACTAGCATACGGCTTACAAACGACTCACGAACATAGGCTTGCACATTCGGATGCGAATACTTGGTCCGAAAGGCAGCCAATGAATCAGGAGCCTGATTGGTCAAGTCGAGATAATTGGCGATTACACCGACGACTTCGCTACGTTCGGTCTCCGATTCAAAGGGCTCGTTCAGGGTCTCAACGAGTCTTTCCAGCCGCACGTCGATGGCTTTGATGGTCTGCTCGGGCGACGTACTAAAGCGGAGTGCGCGATGGAAATGCAGCAGGCTTTCTCGCAGTTTCGTGTACTGGGGATACTCGAGTCCGAGGTAGTTCTGACGCATCGAGGTTTCGAGGTCGATCAGCAGAGCGGTATCAGGTTTTTCTGCATGGGCTTGTTCGCGGACGCTGTCCAGTCGCAAGAACGCGTTCCAAGCCTCCACTTGCTTAGGGTTGGTTGCTAAGAACCGCTCCAGGTTTTCAAGGGCAGTTATTAGTTCGCGGCGGGCGCTCTCGATCTCGGGAAGCCTGTCTTTGTCCAGTTGCTTTCGAGCTTGGAGCGCGATGTTTTGCAAGTCGCGAGAAATGGGATCGGCTGCGGACGCTTCGACCACTTTCTTAGCTTCATCCTCGGACTTTGCGGCTGGCTTAGGCGATGGTGCGGCGGACGGCGAATCGGGCTTAGCTGGTGCGCTTGCGTCGGCTGACTCTGATTCAGCCGCAGGTTCGGTCTCGGATTTTGGCTGAGCATTGGTATCCGACGGAGAGACTTGCGAATCGACTTGGCGAACCGGATTAGGGACAGTTACCTCGGGCACCTGCGCTGCCACGCGGTGTGCCATCGAACCGAACGAGCCAGTAAGGGCAATACTGAGCGCGACACAAGGGAGATGATATTTGAAGTGGGGCATAAAGTAGGTTTTTCGTATCATCTTTTTGTTCTCTGGTCAGAAGTTCTATGAGTATCGAAACTCCAGAATTTCCAAGCCTGAGGAGGGTTCTGGGCAAATTGAATCACTGGCGCGATATTGTAGTTGACTCCCTAAATTATCCTACCTCCCCAAGCCACGTGATTGATGAACTCATGCAAATTGCTGAAAATGTGGAACAGCGCACGCCCAAGGTGAGGCCATTGCGCGCTGAAAAGTCAATACTGACGCTTCGGGTTGCTAAGGATTCACGCTTCACCATTCGACCTTTTCAGCAGCCTGCTAGACGGCGACCAACTATATGTTTACTCGAACGATAGCGATTGGTGACATCCACGGTTGCTCGAGAGCGTTGGACGGATTGATTGAGGAGATCAAGCCCACGGCCAGCGATCGCCTGATTTTCCTCGGTGACTATGTAGATCGAGGACCGGATAGTAGGGGCGTTATCGATCGCCTGTTGAGTCTGCGTAAACATTGCGAAACGATCTGTTTGTTAGGGAATCACGAGATCCTATTTCGAAGTGTGCTTGGAGGCTTGCCTGCTGAACCGTGGTTGGGCACAGGCGGCCAGCAAACGTTGCTCAGTTACGGAGGTTCGCTGCAAGGTGTGCCGGCTGAACATCTTGCGTTCTTGTATCAGTTGCTGCCGTACTACGAAACTGAGAAGGCTCTGTTCGTGCATGCGAATTACGACAGTAGGCTCCCGATGGCTCAGCAGACGGAGGAGATGTTGTATTGGGAGCATTTGGGCGAAAATCCACCGTTGCCCCACGTTTCAGGCAAGCATGTTTACCTTGGCCATACGCCTCAGGCCAACTTGGAAATCGGCTATTTCGGGCACTTCACGTGCGTTGACACCTATTGTTTCGGTGGTGGGTGGCTGAGCGGAGTCGATGTTGAAAGCGGGGAGGTGTGGCAGACTTCGCAAAATGGGCAGTCCAAGAAGAAAGGGCGGATTTTGGAACTTATTTGGAGAAAGTTTCAATCGCTGCGGGCGGGCGCGACCGATGGTGGCTGAAAATCGTCACTGGGCCCACAAAATGTGCCTTTTCAGCGACAATTGCTATCAAAAGGCCGCAATTTTTCGGAGCATTCTGAGGAATGTGGCTACTTCCAACGCGTGACCTTGTGACGATAAGAGCTAATGCAAAACGTGACAAAAGCCAGCTGCCTCCTGTTAAGATGGGTGGCTTATTCCGGCGATTCGGGCGCGACCGTGCCTTGCGAACAATCTAGAATGCGATGAAAGTAAGCCGTACGCGGCTATTGAATTGGTTGCTTGAATCCAGTGTCCACAAAAACTCGACTGAACTCGAACTGACTACTCCGGCCCTCATGGGCTTCAGGTTGGTGATTGATGATTCAAAAAATGACAAGCCCACTTGCCCGATACTCTGAAGATAGACCGTTGGACCTGGAACGTTATTTGGGCAGCCAACCACCGCCTCGAACCAATTTGGTGGCGGTGTTGCAGCACTGGGCGAAAGTCCGGGGTGATTCGCCAGCATTCTATTTCGCGGATCGCGAAGGCGACGAAGATCAGTGCATTACCTATGCGCAGCTGGATGAGGCGGCGCGTAATCTGGGCGGCTACCTGCAAAAGCTGGGGGGAACGGGACAGAGAGTCCTTTTGCTCTATCCACCGGTAATGGATTTCGTAGTTGGGTTCTTCGGATGTCTTTATGCAGGTGCCACGGCGGTACCAGCTTTTCCGCCGCGTCGGAATCGCAAAGGTCAGCGGATTCACGGAATTGCCCGCGATTGTCAATCGCAGTTCGCGCTAACCAACGAACTGGTTCGACAGGCGATTGAGGCGGACGCGAATTGGGTTGAATGGGAATCGGTAACGATTATCGCCTCCGATTCGATTGCTCAAAACCACGCTGCTCATTGGAAAGCACCGTCGATTCAAGATCGCGACTTGGCGATGCTGCAATACACATCGGGATCGACGGGGCAGCCCAAAGGCGTCATGTTGACTCACGGCAACCTGGTTCGCAACACTGAGTTGATTGCGGCGGCGTTTCAGTCCGGGCAAGACAGTGTCGGGGTCAGTTGGTTACCAACATATCACGACATGGGGCTAGTCGGCGGAATCCTGATGCCGCTGTTCATTGGTTGCCCGATGGTCCTGATGAGTCCAATGTCTTTCCTTCAACAGCCTATTCGCTGGTTGAAGGCGATTTCGAAGTATGGTGCCACGGTCAGTGGTGCACCTAACTTTGCCTATCAGTTATGCGTCGACAAGATAACCGACGAAGAGCTTGAAGGAATCAACCTTAAGACTTGGCGGACCGCCTTCAATGGTGCTGAGCCAGTCCGTGCGAGTACTTTGCAACAGTTCACCGAGCGTTTTGCAAAATACGGCTTCCGACGGCAGTCGTTCTTGCCTTGCTATGGAATGGCTGAGACCACATTGATAGTGACCGGTGGACCTCAAACGGAGACGCCACCAGCGCTCGCCTTTGATACCCGAGAACTGGAAGCGAATCGAGTTGTTCCTTGCTCGCCGGAAGATCCGCATGCTCGCCAGTTGGTAGCCTGTGGACAGATACTGCCAGGTGAAACTGTTTTGATCGTGGATCCGCAGACTCGACACATTGTCGATGAAACTCAAATTGGTGAAATTTGGATTGACAGTCCTAGTACCGGCAAAGGTTACTGGGAGAAAGATGAAATCAACATGGAAGTGTTTGGAGCCACCACGTCGGACGGAGAAGGCCCCTTCCTGCGTACGGGCGATCTAGGCTTTGTGTTTGAGAACCAACTCTATGTTGCCGGCCGACTGAAGGACATGATCATCGTTCGCGGTGTCAATCGCTATCCACAAGATATCGAACTGACCGTGGAGCAAGCGCATGAAATTATGCAAAGCGGGCTGGTGGCGGCATTTGCCGACAACACGGGTGATCGCGAGCGACTCATTATTGCGGCGGAAGTGCAACGTCGCGAAGATTTAGACTTTGATAAAGTCATCATGGCGATTCGACGCGATGTGACGCAGCAGCATGAGTTGCCTCCGGACGCGGTCATTTTAGTCCGCTTTGGTACGCTACCCCGTACTTCCAGCGGCAAGGTGCAACGTCACGCTTGCCGACAGGAGTATCAACGCGGGTCGCTTAAGACGGTCGCCGAGTGGAAGTCGTGGGATGTTGATTTGCCAGATGGCGAGCCAATGATCGCTGCGTCCTCTTTCAAGCGCAGCGGAAATGGACAAGCCACTGCACCGGAGCCTGCACAAGCTGCTACGGGTCCAACTCAACCCGACCACGAGATCGTGGATATTGTGATGGACGCCGTTCGCGCGGTGGCTCAAGAGCGCGCCAAGAATTTGGAACTGGATACCAACATTGTTCTCGACCTGGGGCTGGATAGTCTCGAGCGCATGCAAATCGCGCACACGCTTGAGCAAACATTCGACGGTCGTTTCCCGGAACAAGTCATTCAGGATATTGAGACCATTCGCGAAGTCGCCGAAGCCATTGACCGCTACCTGGGCAAGAAACGCATTCGTCGCGATCTCGTGCCCGCTGAGACTGGTATTCGACCCGTCGACAAACGTCAAACTGCGCCGGAGGACTTTCAGTTCGATCAACTGCCCGAGTATCGCCGCCTCAAGCGAACCATGGCGCAGTTCGAATTGACGGGTGTGCCGAATCCATACTTTTCCGTGCATGAAGGTACCGTCCGGGACACCACCAAGATCGCTGGACGCGAACTGATCAGTTTCGCTTCGTACAACTACCTCGGTATGTCTGGAGATCCTTCCGTCAATCAAGCGGTAATCGAAGCCGTAAAGATGTATGGCACAAGTGTCAGCGCCTCACGTTTGGTTAGCGGTGAGAAAGATCTTCATCGAAAACTCGAAACCGAAATCGCTGATTGGGTTGGCACTGAAGACTGCATCGTGATGGTCGGTGGTCATGCGACCAATGAGACCACGATTGGTCATATGGTCGGGCCTGGCGATTTAATTTTACATGATGCATTGTCGCACAATAGTATCGTTCAAGGTGCTATCTTGTCCGGAGCTCGACGACGCGCTTTCCCGCACAATGACTGGCAGGAGTTGGAAGCGATTCTGGCTGAGGTTCGCTCGAGCTACCGACGTGTGTTGGTCGTTGTCGAAGGTGTGTATAGCATGGACGGCGATTATCCCGAATTGCCGAAATTCATCGAAGTCAAGAATCGTCATCAGTCGTGGCTGATGGTCGACGAGGCGCATTCGATCGGCACGATGGGCAAGACTGGTCGCGGCATCGCGGAACATTTTGGCGTAAGTGGCCGCGATGTGGATATTTGGATGGGCACTCTTAGCAAGTCGTTTGGAAGCTGCGGTGGCTACATCGCTGGTTGCCGTGAGTTGGTTGAGTTGCTCAAGTACACCGCACCTGGTTTTGTGTTTAGCGTTGGACTCTCGCCGACGAACACAGCTGCGGCACTAGCATCATTGCGTACGTTGAAAGCCAATCCGCAACGAGTCGCCACGCTGCACGCCCGTTCCGCTCTGTTCCTCTCCGAGGCCAAGAAGCGTGGGCTGAACACCGGTGAATCGGGTGGTACTGCAGTTGTGCCCGTGATCACAGGTAACTCGCTGCATGCATTGCTGCTGTCGCGAAAGATGTTCGAAGCCGGTGTGAACGTGCAGCCGATTCTTTATCCTGCTGTGGACGAATCAGCAGCTCGTTTGCGATTCTTTATCAATTGCACCCACAGTGAAGAGCAAGTGCTCTACGCGGTTGAGCATGCCGCCAAAGCGCTTCGCGAGATTTCGCCGAGTTACTTCCACTAGCAGGCTGTTTACTTTCATAACCCGAAGCGTCAGCGAGGGACCGGCGTCATCGTCAAGTCGACGCGTGACTCGGTCCCTCGCTGACGCTTCGGGTTGCGAAAAGCCTGAACCTCAGAACACCAAAACTGACGTTTCGTGTTACTGTTCTTCTACAATTCGCTACAAATCGACTTTCAGCAACCCGCTTGCAACTTCGAAACCCGTTTCGCACTTGACTTTTCATAATCATTGTTTTTCGACCCCCAAAAGTGCAGGTGGTATTCAGGGGATTTCAGGCAGTAGCGATTTTCCCTGAGTGTCTACGGGGTAGACCGCGTCGCTGGCCATCAGCGCAGTGGCCAAACGCTGCATCATGCGTCGCAGTTCCTTGGATTCGGTACCCGCTAAATCAGTTTGTTCAAATGGGTCTTGTTTGAGATTAAACAACTGATAGTGGGAGCCGCCCGAGACATCTGTTGGAAGATAGTGATAGATCACTTTCCAGTCGCCTTCGCGATAGACCGTAAAGTAATCACTACGATGCGGCGCATGCGGATAGTGCATCAAGAAGGTCTCAGCTCGCTCGGGATCGGGCTGGCCAGTCAACAAGCGATTCAGTTTCTCGCCGTCGACCGTGTGGCTCGCAGGTGACGAAACATCGGTTACGGAAAGCAACGTGGGGAATAAGTCACAAACGGAAGCTACCTGCGATTGAATGGCTCCAGCCTTGATAGGAATTCTCTGTTGCAACGAGTTGTTCGCGTTGCGTTTGGCCCAGGCAGCGATGAAGGGAACTCGCATCCCTCCTTCGTAATGAGCTCCCTTTTTACCGCGCAGAGGCGCAGCGCAAGCGACAGCGTGTTGATGCCCCAGCGGAGCGTCGCTGCCGTTGTCGCCAAGAAAGATGACCAAGGTATTCTCGGCCACGCCAACCGCTTCTAGGTGATCAAGCACATCGCCTAGTGATTTATCCATGCCTTCGATGAGGGTTGCGAAAGCCTGTGCCTGCGGGGATTTGCCGGAATCTTTATAGTGCTGCGCGAAGCGTGGGTCAGAGTTGAAAGGTGCATGGACTGCATATTGAGGGAAGTAAAGGAAGAAGGGCTTGCCGTCTTTCACTGCCGTGGAGGCATGCGCCTTCGCCTCGATGGTGAGCGCTTCGGTCAAAAACATCTCCGATCCATGGTACTTCTCCAAATGAGGAACAGCGCGTTCATCCCGTTTGCCATTCAATCCAAAGTTCTGCTTTGCGTAGTAGCTTCCGGGTTGGCCAATCTCGCACCCGCCGACATTGATATCGAAGCCCAAATTCAGCGGGTCAGATCCTTCGCTGCCACGCGGGCCAAAATGGCCTTTCCCAACATGGATGGTGCGATAACCGGCCTGTTGAAGTAGCCGCGCCAAGGTGCTATCCGACTTCTTCAAACCACTCCAATTCCAGTCTTGGGGGCCGCTCGGTCCCGCGTTGTTTCGGTCTGGATTGATCCAGTTGGTGGTGCGATGACGGGCGGCAGTTTGGCCAGTCATAATTGAAATGCGCGTCGGTGAGCAAACGCTCATGGCATAGAAGTTGTTGAAGCGTATACCTGCGCTTGCTAAACGCTCCATGTTGGGTGTGCGATAGAAGTCATTTAAAGGATAACGCTGCGGAAGACCAGAATCGTCGGTAAGGAAGGGGAATGAAGAATCCATCATTCCCATGTCGTCAACTAGCATAACCACAATATTCGGCCGTATCTCTTGCGCAGCGCAGATCGATAAGTTCGCCAACAAGACGAATAGCACGGAGATCGAAAGGCGCAAGGTTTCGCTGTTCAAGTGCATGCTTCAAGCCTTCAGGAATGGGGAGAAAAATGTTCCTTACTAAAGTTCGGTAGAGAATTGTAGCTGGTTTTCGGAAGTAACAGTCCCGCTAACGCTTCGGGTTACCTTTTCAGCAGCCTGCAAGTTACCTGAAATCTCGTTCTGCATTGTTTCCAAAGACGAGCAGGCAGCCCCAGATGCCAAACGCGATATTGATCAGACAGAAGCACGGCAAGCAGCAGATCACGACGCCCGTGCGAGCTAAATTGATACCTGTGCGACGAGCGAGTGAGATGCCACCGATGAGCTGCAATATGGAGAGTATCAATAAAAAGACACACACGGCGATAATCCAGCCGGAAACTGTCGTGGCGACAGGGTTGCTGCTTCCGGCGGCAACAAAGATTATCGTGTAGATCACGATTTCATAGATTTCAATGGCGACTGCGATCAGCGCAAAAAGTGAAATGAAAATCCCACATACGATGTGCTGCGTTGGATCGTTGCCTCGTCGTCTACCGCTCGGCGGTAACGGTGACATCGAGGACATCGCTGTAGGTGGTGGGTAGAGCGTGTCGCCAAACGGGCTTGTTTGCTGCATTGGAATTGGTGCAGGTCCCAACGGACTGAGGTCGGCCCAAGGATCGTTGGCGGCGAGGGCTTCGGGGGAGGGCTCGCTCTCGGCGGGGATGGTCAATTGACGCTTGCAGTGAGGGCAATGGGTCAATTGCTGCGCCGCTTCACCTGGGACCTCCATTCGTCCGCGACAACTGGTGCAGTTGAATTGAATCGGTGGCAATTCGCTGCGTGAGGCTTTTGAAACCACTGTGCCGGCGGAGGTCGCTGATCGAGAGGACGCACGTTCCGAGCTGACCTTGGCTGGTTTCGGGGGTTCGTCTAGCGTTAGTTCGTCGTGAATGTTGTCGAAAGAACTGGGCGACGATGCTGGCGTTTGACGAGGTACTTCGGCTACTGAGTTGTCGCTAATCTGTTCGGCGATACGCAGTTCAATCGGGAACACGTTGCCGCACGCGTGGCACTTGCCACGCCTACCTTGCATCTGCTCGTTTCCTTCAAACAACTGGTTGCAACTGGGGCAGGAAAATACCCAATCAATTGCAGACTTGGAAGCTGCAATTTCGTTCGACGGGAGGTCGCTAATAACGAATATATGTTTGCAACTGCGACA
The DNA here is from genome assembly GCA_033761895.1 of Pirellulaceae bacterium. Classification (GTDB taxonomy): domain Bacteria; phylum Planctomycetota; class Planctomycetia; order Pirellulales; family Pirellulaceae; genus Aureliella. The sequence continues at coordinate 10,429 of JANRMD010000081.1, forward strand.
CTGGCCTTTGGTCCCCACCAAGCTTGGGTCGCAAATCAGTTCATGTTTGCACTTGGGGCACGGAATGCAAAGTGCGATATCTGCCCCATCATTCTGCGACGTTGCGTTAGTCGCAGCATTCGGTAGTGCATCTGACTGCGGGGTAGGAATGTTCAGGACATTAGAACAGCCCGGGCAAAGACATTGCTTCCCACCACTGCCATCGGGAACACGAAGGAGCTTGGAGCAATATTCGCAATTAAACTCGATCGGCATTTCAGATTGGGATTAGGCGAGTAGCATGGTTGGGAGGCCGCAGCAGAAAAGGCTGCTCCAGGCTACATGGAGTTATCTGTTTTTGCAACGAATATAGGCACTTAGAACTCCGATTTTGCCTAACGTTCCGGTCGGCAAGTTGCCGGTCCGTAACTTGCCGGTTCGTAAATGGTCAGCCTCAGGAATTTCGCTAGCTTGCCAGCAATTCTTCTAGCAGAGAATCCCAGTACGCTTCCGGCTTAACGCCCACCGTGACCATGCGCACCTTGCCCGCGCGATCGATGAACAGCATCGTCGGATAGCCGCTGAAGTTCGGAACCGTGCGCACGGTGCGATCGTCGATCAAGGCACAGGGGTAATTGATGCCAAACTCGTTCATGGCCGCAGTTAGACTAGCGGTTGCCGCACCTACATCCTGGGTGCGCTCATTGCATAGTCCAATGACCTGCAATTGCTGGGGATGTTTTTTCTGGAGTTTTACTAAGTGCGGAATGACGCGTCGGCAAGGTCCACACCAAGTACCCCACAAGTCTACGATGACGACTTTTCCAAGATGATCCTGCAAGCGAATCGGGCGACCCGAAACGTCCGAAAGTTCCACATTGAATGGGAATGACTGAAACGCATTTAACTCTTTTTGAATCGGAGTCAGAGTGCGTGACGCGGAAGCTTGAGCGATAGTGCCAGCACCACCAGCATCACTGCCAGGTTCATTTTTCTGGGGCTTGGCGAGCTGATCATCGGGCCACTCCATCGTTTGGGCATTCTTCGGCTTTGCCCAACTGAACATTTTGCTGGAGTTAATGCCGCAACCGGTAAGGCATATAGCTCCAACCAAGCTAGCAAGCACGAACCGACTGAAGTGCAGCATGGTAGTATCCGAAAGTCTTATTCCACTTGCACAAACTCATCTGGAGAGTTTGGCTATCGTTGGGCTTGTAGCAGTTGTTGTGATTGGTTGCAATGCAGGTGCTGGGATTTGTTTGCGTCCCCATTCCAGGCAGGCGTCAATTAAAACCGCGCGATCAACTGGTTTGGTGATGCGGAACGAACAACCCGCGTCCGTACATTTAGCTAGCTCGGATGACATCGCGTGCGCAGTGAGCGCCAAGATTGGAATCTTGCAGCCTTTGCTTAACAAGAGTCGAGTGGCTTCGTAACCGTCCAAGATGGGCATCTGCATGTCCATTAGAATCAGGTCAAAAGGGAGCGGATCAAGTAAGCGGCCCGAGGTTGTTGCGTCTTGAGTTAAAGCCTCTACGGCAAGTTTTCCGTTCTCGACCAATTGAACTTCGGCGCCGGCCTTTCGGAGCAGAAATGTGATCAAGCGTTGGTTGTCGGGTCCATCTTCGGCCAACAGAATTCGCAGTCCATCGAGTTGCTTTCGAGTCGCTGGATTCATTTCGGTTTTCGTGGTGTTCGTTACTGCTTGGCCACCAGCAAGTAGCTGGTTTACCTGCGTAGCATCTAGCATGCTACTGCCGCTGATTTCGCCTGTGTCTATCCTGACAGAGAAGATACTCCCTTGGCCTAGCGTACTTGAAACACTGATATCGCCACCTAGCATCATGGCTAAGCGTTTACTGATACGCAGCCCAAGCCCGGTTCCTCCAAACTTACGGGTCATCGACGTGTCCGCCTGCTCAAAGGCTTGGAAGAGTTGCGACAGTTGTTGCTCACTAAGGCCGATACCCGTGTCCTGAACTTCAAAGCAAAGTTGCTTGGGGAAAGCTGGATTGACGTGGATGATAACTTTGACAGAACCCACTTCAGTGAACTTGATTGCGTTACCAACTAGGTTTACCAGGATTTGACGCAAGCGAGTGGGGTCGGTTTGGATGCTGCTAGGTGTCGTAGTCGAAGCGTAAGCCTCCAGTTGAATCCCTTTAGCTTGAGCCTTGACATTCATGAGCGTCATGACCTCGCGAACGACAAGTGCTGGTGAAACAGCAATCTGCTCGATAGTCATCTTGTCGGCTTCGATCTTCGAGATATCCAAAATATCATTGATGATCGAGAGCAGGTGGTCACCATTGCGTTTGATAGTTTGGACGTACTCGCGGGTACGTTCCTCGGCTTGAACTTCCAATAGATACTCCGCCAGCAGGTCCGCGTACCCTAATATGGCTGTCATCGGTGTGCGAATCTCATGACTCATGTTTGCGAGAAACTCGCTCTTGGAGCGGCTAGCGGCTTCAGCAGCCACGCGGGCAGATTTGAGCGACGTGATATCAGCGCGTATTGAAAAGTAGCCGCGTACTTTCCCCGCGGCATCGAACAACGGTGCGATGGTAGTATCTACCCAATACAACTGACCGTCTTTTGCGCGGTTGCAAATCTCGCCGTGCCAATGCCCGCCATTGGCGACCGTTTTGTACATGTGTGTCCACATGGCCTTGGGGTGGTGACCAGAATTGAGAATGCGATGGTTTTGGCCGATCAGTTCGTCGCGGGAGTAGCCGCTGATTTTACAGAACGCATCATTGACGGACAGGATCGTACCGGCGGTATCGGTTTCAGCAACGATCGCATGGTGGTCGACGATATTGCGGTAAGCGTCAAGATAGCCTGTCGTTTCACGAAGTGTTTTTTCGGCGAGTATGCGTGTGGCGAGTTCATTCTGCAACGCTTTCAGCCAGTTTTCTGAGTCCCTACGTTCCGAGATATCTCGTACCGTGCACTGCACAAGTTTTCGGTCATAGTCAGAAAGGACAGTAAAGAACACCTCACTTGGAAGATCACAGCCGTTGCCTGATACGAAGTCCCATTCGAAGCGATTTTTACCGGTGGCCATCGCTAGGTTCAAGTGTTGCTGAAACTTAGCCACGGACCGCTCACCATCATGCTGGCGAAGTGGCGAGAACACTACAAGATCCAGTCCAACGAGTGTCGCCGCGGTATCCCCGCCTAGTAAGCGTACTGCTCGCTCGTTGCATTCAAGGATCTCCCCAGACTCATCGAGCAACAAGATTGCGTCGCTAGACGATTCATAGATGCTTCGAAGCTTGTGTTCTTTCCTGCTGAGTTTAAGTTCGGAGAGTTTACGATTGGTTATGTCGGTGTGCGCAATGACAAGCTGCGTCTTTCCCGAACGCCTGAAGGGTGTTACGGTCAACTCAAGCCACTGCGGAACTTCGAAAGTCTGCAAGTGCAACTCAGTGTGAAATACCGACAACTCGGAGTGCAGAACTTTATGGATTCCTCTGCGGATTTCTTGAGCCGCGTATTTATCGGCACCGCATAGCTGATCTGCATTGAGCAGGTAGTTACTGCCCAGCTCAAAAGCTCCTCTGTCGATGCCGCTGTTCTCAATGAATCTGCGCCAGTTTTCATTGGTTTTTAGAACAACGCCGCAATGGTCGAGCACTACAATTCTTGCTGGAAGTGCATCGAAGATCCCTTTTTGGAACTCCTCGGCTTCTCGCAATGCGATTTCGGTCTCTTTTCGAGTTGTAATGTCGGTTTGGAGCGCTAAAAATCCTGTGTGAGTTCCCTGCTCATCAAAAATTGGTTGAATGTCTAGTTCCAACCAGTACTTGTCGCCATTCTTGTTCTTGTTAAGTAATTCTCCTTGAAAGCTACTACCCGAACGAATGGCCCTGCGAATTTGTGCGACTGTATGTTGGTCGGTTTCTTCGCACTGCAGGAACTGCCCCGGAACCTTACCAACGATCTCTTCCAATGAGTAACCTGAGATGCCAGTAAAGCTTGCGTTCACCCAGACGATACGCGATTCACAATCCGTGACCACGGCCGCGTTGGACATACGTTCAGCCACCATCGCGAGTCGCTTGAACAAAGGATGGTCAATGAAACGCGAAGTCCAATCTGCGATTGCAGGAGTGCCTGGTTGGGGAGTACTCATTATGATTGGATCATTATCAAAAAGTGCTCATCATGCTTTAAATTCTGTCGTGTATGGCAATCTGACAACTACCTGCAAGCCATGCGGTACTTTCGATCCTAACAGCAACTCGCCGCGGTATTGTTCAACGATTTTTTTTGATACCCATAGTCCAAGGCCCAGCGCCGAGTTTTGGGTGGTAAAAAAAGGCTGCGCTAGGCGCGTAAATGTCTCTTTAGGAAGCGGTGGGCCAACGTCGTCAATCGCGATCTCAACGGATCCCGTATGCACTCGCGTAGCAACTTGAAGCACGCGAGATTCACTCGGCAACGCACGCATGGCAACCGCCGCATTGTGGAGCAGGTTCAGGATCACTTGCTGTAATCTAGTTGAATTGGCAGAGACCAACGGCAGATCTTCCGTAAATGTGGTACTTAGGTTGACTCGCTCGGCACGTAGAAACCCGCTTGAAAATTCCAGTGTATGACGAAGCAATTCATTGACAGCGACCAAAGCCAACTCGTTCGTGTTTGGTCCACCGCGGAGTTTTTTAACAATATCGCTTGCGCGAAACGCCTCTTGGTTAATATGGGTTAGGGCATCTGTAAGCTGTGATTGTGGTATAGCATCTTTTGCTATTCTGGAGAGCAGGCTTCCCGAGAAGTTGCAAATAGACGAAAGCGGCTGAATCACATCGTGTACTAAGTACGGTGTGAATTGGCTTAACAGAACCGTCCGTTGAACGTCGAACCAGAGGTTGGCATGAATGGCCAGTTGCTCATCCAGAGAGTCCTCGCCTGGTTGGGCTGAACGCTCTTGTGATGAAGGCGCAGTCGACCTTGTCATCGTTCTAGTCATCCGTGTGCTTACTGGCATGTCAATTCTCGCGCGGCATCGGAAGGCTCTAGTTTGGATCGGCTGTTAGGCGTGAGCATGCGTCCAAGAAGTCTTGAACTTGGATCGACAGTTCGCTCAGTTGTTTATCGGATCGCAAGGCAAGTTCAAGAGCCGAAGCGAGGGGTGTCATTTCATGGAAGCCATAGCTGCCGCACGCGCCTCGCAATTGATGAACCAACGTGCATAGCGTTGTGCGGTCTTGCGCTTCCATACGCTCGTGAATTGTGCGAATTCGCTCAGGTATCTTCGAAACGAATTCTTCTAACAACTCAGCGAAATCCGGGTCTGAAGCCATCTCTGAGAAGATCTTCGGTGACTTAATCATGAAGTTAACCTGCGATGGATGCGAATATCGGTGTGTGTATTACGGCGAGCATATTAGGGGATTGGACGGTAGCAATTCGCAAATGTTGGACCTAGGGGATTTGATGGCGTCCTTGCGCAAAATGGTGGTTCAAGTCACTGAAATGAAAGGCATGAAACGCTGATTTTGTTTGGAATAACCATGCCAAAAGCGCATCGTCATCATCCGGATTCCGCAACTTTAAATACTCTTTATCAGTTAAGCGCAGATTCCTAGAATGTGCACCTGCTCGCTCTCTGGAGAAGCCTCTCCTGAAAGGAAATCATCAAATGCTTGTTTACATCGTTGACGACGACGAATACGCCCGGAAATCTCTTTCATTCCTATTGAACAATGCCAACATAGAGACTCGCGAATTTGCGACTCCATCGGAGTGTCTTGATAACTGGGAAGAGGCTGAGCCTGGATGCTTGGTAGTTGATTTTCAGCTGCCAGAAATGTCTGGGTTGGAGTTAATTCGTGAGGTTCGTGAACGCGGGTCGATGGTGCCATTTGTTCTCGCGACTGGTCATGGAACCAAGCCACTGATGATTCAAGCGCTAAGGTTAGGTGCGGTGAATGTGATTGAAAAACCATTCCTGCCTGACGAACTGATGGAGGTGCTGGAGAGTATTCGTAAAACCATTTTGCATACCCAAGCTCAGCGGCAAGCAGACGTTGAGGTATCGGATCTTAGTCAAAGGCTTGATGGGCTGACGGCGCGGGAGTCTGAGATTTTGGACATGGTTGTAAATGGTGATCTAACTAAGCAAATCGCCAAGCAACTTGGGATTAGTCAGAAAACTGTCGAAGTTCATCGGAGCAACATTACCAAGAAACTCGGCGTCCAATCGGTCGCGCAGCTGGTAAAGCTGGTCGTGAGTGCTCAATTGAGATTGCGAGTCTCGTAGGCTCAAACCAAGCAGGGGATCAACTAAGGTTTGCGAATCGCTAACCGGTTGTCACGAACGAACCAACGCTTCCAGCGAATCACAAGCATGGGAACCGCAATCCAGAGGAGTCCTTTGATTGTAAAAAAGGCAATCGTGGCAATCGCGAGGATCCATGATTTTTCGCCAAGCATGGTGCGAATATAGTCGTACACAGAGATTCCTTTCAACTACGGGGTTTGATCCGTCCATCGCCCACCGGTCGCAAACTCACTCCGCATTACCGGCTATTCGGCAAACCAACAGAACTGCGGATGCGAAACTAGCTTGCTCCGCTTTATTTTGCACTATCTTGCAGTGCACGCTAGGTTTTTGCCCTACTCACCTAGCCATCGTCGCCAGACGGTGACGCAACACCGGTGCCTAACCAGACGAGATTCTTGGGTAGCGGAATGCGTCAAGCATTTCGAGTAGCCACCGTCGCCAGACGGTGGACATGATGCGCGGTGACTAACCACCGCTTGGCAGTTTGGCATCGGCGGCTACCAGGGCCCTCGAAAACCTTGACGGTTTCCGCTACGCAATAATCAACAAACCCTAAAGCATTTCGAGAGTACTGCCGAAAGCCTTGACGGCTTCCGC
>JANRMD010000082.1:0-10621 GCA_033761895.1 Pirellulaceae bacterium
TTCGCAACCACGATTGTCCCAATCGTAGCTGCAACAATTGAGACAATTGTGCGACACTCGAATGAGCCAATCAGGCAATCTCTGCGTTTGGAATTGCTTGCAAAGGCGAGCGGTCGTATGCCATGCATAAAGTTGATTAGCGCGAGAATTTGATTTCTTGCACGTATGCTTCGGGTTACTTTTCAGCAGCCTGCTAGTCGACTATCAATGTAACCCTCAGATGTGGTATGAAAACTGCCAAATCAAACTCAGCGGGTAAGCCGTAAGTTGGGACCATTGTCCCGAGCGTATTGATTTGAGGCGACTTCCGGCAGGACTAAAGAACTACAAGCCCGGGACAGATCGTCCCAGGCTACTTTTGGAAAAAGACTACGAACCCATTCGGACCACACGTGACCAAAACTTATCGATACACCAAGGTTGTCGTTACGCTCGGACCCACGACACAAGCTAAGGCTACTCTCGCGTCGCTGATTGAGGCGGGGGTTGACGTCATGCGACTCAACATGGCTCATGCTACCCATGAGTGGGTTGCGGAAGTGATTTGGCATATCCGCGAAGTCTCCAATCAGCTTGGGCGCGACGTTGCGATCATGATGGACGTTAAAGGTCCTGAGATTCGTACCGGCAAGCTTGAACAATCCCTTGCTTTGCGAGTTGGAGACCGGATCGAATTTCATACCGCTGCGGCGACGTCAACCCATGCGAGCGTCCCGAGCATTCCGGTGAACTACTTAGGCTTGCCGGCGGATGTGGTCGTCGGTGGCGAGATGCTGGTTGACAGTGGACTCATTCGACTGCAGGTGATTGACAAAGGTGATTCCCACATCTTGGCTGAAGTGCTGACTGCTGGGGTACTTGGTTCGCGGCGGCATATCAACTTGCCGGGCGTGCATGTGAAACTGCCGGCGCTGACCGAGAAAGACGAATATGACCTGCGAGCTGGGGTGGCTGCTGGGATCGATTTCGTGGCGCTCTCTTTTGTGCGTGAAGCCGAAGATGTCCTTACGCTGCGGCGATTTTTAGATGGCCTGGGTTCCAGTGCCAAGATTATTGCGAAGATTGAAGATCAAGCAGGCGTGCGCAACAGCAAATCGATTATCCGCGTAGCGGATGCGATCATGGTTGCCCGCGGTGACCTTGGGATCGAAATCGAATATTACAGACTTCCGATCGTGCAGCGTGACCTCGTCAAGGAATGCCAAAAGCAAGGCAAGCCGGTGATCATTGCGACTCAGTTGCTCGAGTCGATGATTACTTCACCGATTCCGACTCGAGCTGAAATCTCGGACGTCTCCAACGCCGTGCGCGAGCAAGCCGACGCGGTGATGCTGTCCGGTGAAACTGCGACTGGGGCTTTTCCACTTGAATCGGTGCAGGTGTTGAACAACATCGTGGAGAGTATTGAACCCACGGTCGAAGGTGAATTGAACCCTTATCTGGAACTGCTTGAACCGAAATCGAAGATGCTACGTTCTGCTGCGACGCTTGCACAGGATTTAGGCAAGTCGGGGATTATCGTCTTCACTCGCAGCGGTTTTCTGGCTTATGCGTTGGGAGCGCTGCGAGCTCATGGCGTCCCTATCTATGCCTTCACGGACGTCGAGTCCATCTTCCGGCAGTTGGTGTTACCATGGGGCGTGGAGCCCTTCAAAATGCAGTTTTCCGACGATCCAGAGACTACCATTGTCAACGCACTCGCGACGCTCAAAGACAAAGGGTGGTGTGTGCCCGGCACATGGTTAGTCGTCATTACCAACGCTCTGGCAAGCAGTAAAGTCATCGACACGCTACAGCTTAGGCAGATCGAGTAGTCCCACTGTGCAAGAGCCAAGAGATAGGCTGGTCGTCCTCTTAGCGGAATTGACAATCGTTCATCACCGATAGTAGCCACCGTCGCCAGACGGTGGACACGATGCGGGGTGACTAACCACCGCTTGGCAGCGGCGGCTACCAGCTAACATTCGATATTTCATTTCGGTAGCGGAATGCGTCAAGCATTTCTAGTTGCCTTGCTGATGATGCACTTCTAGTAGATGATCGGGTCATAAGGAGAGATCGAATATGTCCGCGGCAGAAAGACTTGCCTTGCAACAAACTGCGTTTCCAGGCGGCGTTCCAAGGCTCTGGTGTCCGATATTGACGCATTTCAAAGCGGCGCGTGAACCTGACGCGGCTCGGATTGCTGAGCACATGGCTAAACTTGCGCCGTTCGTCCAAGGGATTTTGGTTCCTGGTTCGACTGGCGAGGGCTGGGAGATGGACGATAACGACGTGCGGAGGCTATTGGATATTGTGCTGCCTGCGGCTCAGGCAGTTGGGATCAAGGTATTGTTGGGAATACTCAAGACCGATGTCGCGCAAGTGCTCGGTGCATGCGAAGTACTGAAAGACTACTGCCATCATCCTGCCGTGGTTGGAGTGACTGTCTGCCCGCCGCGTGGAGCTGATCTGTCGCAGTCGGAGATTGCAGGCAGTCTCCGAAGGATCCTCGCGCTGGGGCTGACGACGGCCCTTTACCAGTTGCCGCAGGTGACCCAGAACGAGATGAGCCCCGAGACGGTGGCGGCGTTAGCGGCCGAGTTTCCCAACTTTGTGCTTTTCAAGGACACCAGCGGCCTGGATAAAGTCGCCCAGTCGGGACTCGACTTCCAGGGGGTGAACTTTGTTCGCGGTTCCGAGCAGGGAGGTTATGCCCGGTGGACAAGGTCTGCTGGAGGGGCCTACGACGGGTTTTTGCTGAGCACCGCTAATGTTTTGGCGCCTGAGTTATCGCGTGTGCTGGAATTGCTCGACGTCGGCGACCAGTCGGGGGCCAACGCGCTTTCGCAGCAGCTCGAGAGGCTGGTGCAGTCGATGTTTGCGATTGTCAGTGACTTTAAGGCTGGAAACGCATTTGCAAATGCTAACAAGTTGCTTTATCACCTGCAGACTTTTGGCAGTGACGCGCTGCAGCGTCCGACTCCGATACTGTATTCGGGGGTGAGCCTACCAATCGAATTCGTTGAAAAAGGGCTCAAAGTCTTGGCTCAGTAGCGGTTAGGGGCGAATTTTCTGGGGCAAGTACCAACATTCCTTTGCCCGTCCTGGACCGTTTTCGAGAGTGGGAATACATTGTGGCTGATTGGTGTTTGCGAAAGTTTCCCCTAACTGAGTGCTGATTTGTGGGCAGGGCCATCAATGGCGGGCCTATTGTGGGCGGTAGGTTGCAAAATGCCCCAAAACAAAATGCACTGGACGCTGGTTGCGAGTGGATCGACCAAACTGTGCGAATGATTTGGAATTGGAAGCGGACCTCGCTCAGGTTCTTGGCTACCTAAATTTCTCGGCTGGTAAGCCGGATGCGAAAACGCTGGGAGCCCTGAACCGGATCTATGCTCGTGCGCTCCCGGGTGGACCTTATGCGGGTTTGCCCGCGTGGTTGCAAATTCAACAGTGGCTTCAAGATGCGCTCACCCGCTTGAGCGTCAGTAACTCTGCTTTCCGCGCTTCCGAGCAGGCCTCGGCGGTCATTGAACTCGTCTGGCTGCACCTGTTACCCAGCTATTTGGACTTTCACCGCGATCTCTTGTTCCATCAAGAGCCAGAGTCGATCTTCAACGGCTTTATGCTTGGCCGGGCGATCGAATCGGTTTTGCAGCAAGGCGGACCTTGGGAGGAAGTGGACCGGATCACAGCGGGAGCTATTCGCCGCCTAAACGACTTTGTTGGCTATCGGCCGGTGGCGGTGCTTGAAGGCAGACGCTTGGAGCCCTATCCGAATGAAATGGTCCGCCCCGTGCCGCTGTACATCGCTGGTGTGGGCGTAACGGCTGGGCCTTACGAAGGCGTCGTGAAGGAGTGCGTCGCGATACTGCAACGCGCCGATGCGGACACTCTGCGGCGAGCCTTCTTTGATTTTTCGATGCTCGACGAGTTAGCCATCGATCCGCGAGCTTACGACTTCGACCACCCGGTGAACCAACGCCCTAACTATCACTTTGGTCAGTGGGATCCGAACTTCATCGACAATTCGGGGAACTACCGTCGATTCGTTGTTCAGCAAGTGACGCTCGATGCACTGTTGGCGAGGTTGGACGACGATCCCTCCGCGTCCCGCGAAGAGCTGCTGTTTGAAGCGGCTGCAGTTTTGGCCGGCACAATCTTGATGGCCTCGGGCATCTCCGGAAACGGACCGGGGGCCTTTGCGTCGACCGTGACTCTCGGCTCGCTGTTGCCGGTGATCGCCGAGTATCGCGACGCCTTTTACGAGCAACTGCTCGATCAGATGCACGGGCCACATCTTGAACGCTTGCTCGAAGAGCAGAAGATTCGTCGGCAACCGTTTGGCGGCGCGCGTCAGCACTTGAACACTTACCTCGCCAAGCATCGGGCTTCGCAATTGGAGCATGTCCAGTTGGCTCGCCTGTTTGCTCGTATGGGCAACGAAGCCGCTTCGAAGGAACAGTCGGAGTACGTGCCTGTTCCGTCAGCCCGCATTATCAGCCGTATCGATTGCTTGATGACCGCCGCGGATCATTTTTTGCAAGTTGGTCGTTTGGACGATGCGGTCGCGGTGTCTCCACAAGTCATGGATTTGGTGCATCGCGGGATTCATTGCGGCGCGATCGTCGATCCATGGAACATTCTGGGCTTCGCGGGAAACTTCACCCGTTTTCATGGTCCAGACTCTGCCGTCCACGATCATCGTGTTGAGGACTTAGTGCAGTTGATGGAGATGGTTTTCGCTTTGCAGTCTCGCATCTGGCGTGAAGCGGCTGGTAGTGGGCGCATTGATCTATGCGACCAGATCGAACGGCAACTGCGAGCCAACGCGCAGTGGTGGCGTCAATTTGCGGCCCATGAAGTGAGCGATGTCGAAGCTACTGATCCTCAAGAGACGCTCGACTCGGCCGAGTTGGTCGCGAAGGCGTTGTCCTTATGGCACGCGGGTGGTGCTGCCGCTGGCGATGTGCGCTTTTGGGCGCCTCACGCCAACCTGTTCGATTCCCCCAAAGCCTACGCGCTGGTCGTTGAATCGCTATTGGAACGCAACGATTTTGTGGCTTCGATGGCGCTGCTGATCCATTGGCTTGATCAAGCGGAGGCGGTCGGATTGCAGAAGGGGTCAGCCTCTTTCTCCGATCTTGCTCGACGCTGGTTGCAACGATTGGAGTTCGTGCTTGAAAGCAATCAAGCTTCGCAGGCGAGCGATATGCCAGAAACTGAGCGGACTTCACAAAATGCCAGCTTGAGTTGGAGTGTTGCTCAGAAGTTCTTTGACAAGCTGGAAGCGAACGCCAACCATTATTGGACTGTGCCCGACTTTAAGCTCTCCAAACCTGATTTTCGCAAAAGAAAACCGAAAGATAACCTGCACTCGTCGGGCGATTCGGAGATGCTTGAGCCGGGAATGGGAGAGGACGACGAGGCCAGCCCCTACGGCGCGGCTTATGACGATGTCGTATATCAGGACACAACAGATGATGGTGTCGAAGGTGAAGTCTCGGAAGAAGGTGACACTGAGAACACTAGTGAACTGATTGAAGAATCAAATCGCTTGAATCAGCACCTCACGTTTCTCACCGCGTTGGCTCAGATGTGGAAAGGGGCCGCGCTGAGCAGTTTGCTGCGTCGAGAAATTGCTGAAGACCCGAATGTAGGCAAGTCACGCTTGGAGGCGATGGAGAACTGGGCCGCGCAGGCGGCGGCAAATCGTATCGGCCTGCTATCTCTGCTCGAAGAAGTCGCACAATTCAAGTTGTCCAATGGCGGTGCAAACCAAGAGGCAATGTCGCTGTACGATCGGCAGCGACTTGTCAAAGAATCCTTGCTGGAGCGGATCATCGGCACGGCGCTGGAGACCGCCGATGCGCGGCGCATGCTGTTGGCCACGTTGCAAGCTTGCGGGCAAACCAGCGATTCGCTCGCTAAGGAACTCAAGGAGTTGCCGGAGGATGATCGTTCGGCCGTCGAGATCTTTGGCAGTCTACTGCACGGTGATTATGCCAAGGTGGAGAAGGATTTTTCGCAGTTGATTTTGGCGCTGCGTGAAAAGAAATTGCTCTACATTCCACTAGCCCGCGGTGGCGATCCTGGGCAGATCTACAACGTTCGCTTGCGTCGTCGTGTGCTCTCACACTTGCTGGTTTGGCTGCCGCGTCAAGGACTGTTCAAGCAAGCCTGCCAATTGATCGAAGCTGCTCGATTCATGGAGCATAACAATCCTATTGGACCTGGAGCGGTAACAGAATTTGATGACTTATTCCACTTGGGATACATCTCGATGGTGCGGGCTGTGGTTCGCAACGCTTACGAATGGCGGCTAGCGGAGTTGCGAGCGTCCAAGGCACCGTTAAAGGTCAAAGGCAAATCGGGTTCGAAGTCTGCCAAGGACAAGAAGCGCGCTCAAGAGTTGGTTTCGATCGACGAGCTTGCAGCAAAGATTGACTTTGACACCCACGACGGTGCTGCGCTCGAAGAGCTTGAACCGAACAGCGACGGGCTGATCGATGTCCTTGAGCAACTGACCGAAGTCATGCTGGGCTGTTGGTTGTCTCACAGTCGCACATTGCGGTTGAGCGTTCTCGAAACCGTCGATAACTCTAAGAATTGGCAGCGACTCACCAGCTTCATTCAGCGGTATGGGGGGCCAATCTTCACGCAATCGTTTTTGCGTTTGAGCAATGTCCGCGCGATCTTGCATCAAGGGGTCGGCAATTGGCTGAAGAATGTTCGTGAAGACGGCTACAACGAGGGCCTGCAGCCACTGCTGGACGCGATCGATGAAGGTGAGATTGAGAGCTCGCAGGCTGAGCACGAATTGGGCGTCGTGCTCGAAGCGATTATCGATCACTACAGTGAGTATCGCGACTACAACAGTACCACCACGCAATCGGATCGCGGTGAGATGCTGTACATGTTGCTTGATTTCTTGCGGCTCCGCGTCCGCTACGATCGAGTCTCATGGAACCTGCGACCCATCTATTGGACCCATGAAGTCCTGGTGCGAGCCGGTTGCCATCAGACGGCTCAGCAATGGCGTCGCGCGCTGGCCGAACGTATTTGCCGCGAAAGCGAAGCGTATATCGAACAGTTAACGCTGCTGCAAAAGAAGTATGCGATGCGGATGCCAACAGTAGCCGATCGCTTGCACGAAAGATTTACGCGACCGATGACAGTCGATCGTATGCGAGCGCTGGTAGGCCCTGCGGTCAGGCAATATCGCGAGACCGGCGAAACGTCCGATGTGTTCGATTTGCTGATTGAAGAGTGCAAATTGATGATGGAACAGCCGACGGGAGTGGGTTTGGATGTACCGCAGTGGCTAGGGGCGCTCGAGGCAGAAGTCGATCGAGTTCTTGAGAACCAACGCGGATTCCACCAAAAGCCGCAGTATGATGACGCAGTTGCGTTTCGTTCGGTGACCAATGAGCAGATTGGCGAGCAGTTAAATGCAGCTACGAAGCAGATCAAGACGTTGAATTTGCCTGGTGAACCCGCCCCAGAACCACCACCGCCGCCGCCTCAGTCTGAAGCAGGCTAGTGGATTGTCCACACTAGATTTTTGGGGTTCACTTTGGTTGGAATGTCCCAGTGTAGCCACCATTGCCAGACGGTGGACACCATCCGTTTGCCTAACCACCGCTTGGCAGCGGAGGCTACGACCAAACCCAAAATCTAATGTGGACACAGCACAGGTGGATTGTCACAACTTAGTTTTAGGGTTTGTAATTTCAGCCGGAACGCGCTGGTGTCCGGTTTTCGCCGCGGGAACCGGTACTAGCGCACTGCGGCTAAACCTAATATTTAAGTTTGACGTTCCACTAGATGCTAGGTTTTTGTGTCCGTATTCGGCGAGTATGGTCGCGAGGCTGGTGCTGGATACTTTGGCAATCTCGCTGTCGATTTTCGTGTATAGGTCGACCACATCTCCGTCTGGGACGATGAGCGAACGGTGCACGTTGAGCACCCGGACGCGGGCTTCGCGGACACTCTCGGCAGCTGCGACTAGTTTTGCTGCTGGGGCGTTTGCAGCAATTAACCGTCGCAGCGCCGCCTCTTTGCGCGCCAAGATTTGTTTCTTTTTTGTGTGATGCGCGATGTAGCTGGTCATAGCTGCTCGACACGCGGTTGATCTTGCAGGTTCACTGCAATTACGGCCCAGTGGATCAGCCCAGCCTGCATAATCCGCATAATCGACTTCCCGGCGATTCACGGTGGCTCGATTCGGCAGGCAACCAGGACTGGGACCGGCGCGCGATAAGGCTGAAACGTAGGTTTCATTACGAACGACTCTAGAGTGGGGCTGGCGAAACTTGAGTTTGGAATGAGCGATGAGCCTAACGATACACAATCCAACAGACTTCGATGCTGTGCTTGCACCGCTGGCGAACTTAGGCGATTTGGCTTTGCTAAAGCCAGCGCCGACGGAGACCAGGACTGTCTTGCACATCATCAACGGCGAGCATTTTTCTGGGGCTGAACGCGTGCAGCAGCTGCTTGGTAAGCGTTTGGCGGATTTCGGTTTTGATGCGAGGTTCGCATGTGTTAAGCCCGATCGTTTTCCGGAACTCTGCGGGTTGAACAAGAAGCAGGTCGTTGAGACGCCGATGCGCAGTCGTTTGGACCTTAGCGTTATCTCTCGGTTGACCAGCTACGTTCGCGAAAATGCGGTAGCGATCTTACATGCTCATACGCCTCGAACCGCAATGATCACTTCGTTGGTTGCGTTGCGGACGGGATTGCCGTGGGTCTATCACGTTCACAGTCCTACTTCACGCGACAGCACACGCGGCTGGATCAATCGGGTGAATTCTTGGATCGAACGTTATTCGATTCTAAATTGCGATTGTTTGATTACGGTAAGTTCAAGCTTGGCCAAAGAGATGTTGCGATTGGGCGTGGCTGAGCGTCAATTGGTGACGGTCCCCAACGGTGTGCCTGCCATTGACCCCATTGATGCGCGCGGTCGGCTCGATCAAAAGAATTGGCGTTTGGGGATTGTTGCGTTGATACGACCCCGCAAAGGAGTCGAGGTGGCCCTGCAAGCCATGCAGCAACTCAAAGCGGCCGGCCGTTCAGTTACACTCGAATTGATCGGCGGATTTGAAACAGTCGAGTACCAACGCCAAATCATGGCTATGGTTGACGATTTGGATGTGCACGATGTCGTGGAGTGGACAGGCTTTACCAGCGATGTTCCAGAAGCCATTCGGCGACTCGATGGCTTGGTCTTGCCAAGTCTGTTTGGTGAGGGCATGCCGATGGTTGTCTTGGAAGCGCTGGCCGCAGCGGTGCCGGTGGTCGCGACGAGTGTTGAGGGCACACCTGAGGTGGTCCGCGACGGTGTCGAAGGATTGTTAGCAGAGCCCCGAAGCGTAGAGAGTCTCGTGAAGAAGATCGAGGAGCTTACCAGTGCCCGCGATCGTTGGATTGAAATGAGCGATCGCGCGCTGGCAAGGCATCGCGAGCACTACAGCGACGCGCGGATGGCTGAAGGCGTTGCCGCAGCGTATGCTCGCGTGCTAAACAAGTAGCCGTAGCGGAAGCCGTCAAGCATTGCGGATCCCTCGTAGCGGAATGCGTTAAGCATTTCGAGGACCAGCCGCCGGGATGTTGCGACTCGGCGAAGCGTAGGCTGCTAATAATCTCAGCCCTCGTCGCCATTCGTCACCGCGTCTCAAGTTAGTGAGAAACCGAACGATCCGCAGAGTAAATCTGCGGGATTAACCGATGGGCGTTAGCCCCGGTTTTTGCTCTGGTAACCGCCGCTAACACTTCAAGCATTTGAAAGTAATGCGCTGGCCCTCGAAAGCCTTGTCGATCATAAGTTCCCGGGAGCAGTCTTGACTTTCAAAGCAACTGATTTCTTGACAGTACCTGTCGAGGTCCCAGTCCGCTGGTCCGGTTTTTTGGAGCGCGGACGTCCCCGTCCGCTGAACCCGCCGCTTATGCAAACACAAACTCCTGATTGCGGAGGTCTCGAAATGCTTGACGCATTCCGCTACGAAAGAATCAGGTCGTTAGCCGACAACTAATCGCGCACGTTGCTGGGCAACACGCACGGTTGCGATCGAACCGCTGTTGAAGTCGATGCCATCGGATTCGATACCGTCCGAGAAGATAATGCCGTTTTCGGACATTGTACTTTCAACTTGCAGGCGTTTATCTTCATTCAGCATCCCTGCAATCATGGTGGCACGCGAGTAACGGCTACTGAAGGGTTCACGAACGACCCACATCAAGCGTCGATCCTCCCACTTCATCGTCTGCGCGGCTCCGGTGTTGCCACCGGTCAATTCGGTGACACCGCGAGCCATGTTGAAGACGCTTGACAGCCAGCCCGTTGAACCTGCGCCAGTCGCCACGATGACTCCACTAGAAGATTGCGGCTCGCAGCCGTCTTCTGTTTGCAGTGTGTATCTCGCCGAAACATGTGAGCGACAGCCGATGAAGAAGTCATTGAAGGCCAGTAGTTTCTGGCCATCATTCAGTTCGACTTCACCCATGGTTACATCGCGAATCTTTGCGGCATCCTTTAGAGTTCGCAGCAGGACTGTGCGCGTTCGACGCAATTCGATCGGTAACAGCACACCGTCGTAGCGCTTGGGGTCCGGATTTACGCCGAGTATGGGAAGCG
>JANRMD010000083.1:0-8919 GCA_033761895.1 Pirellulaceae bacterium
TGAGGAGGCTGGTAAGCATCAACGCGAGACAACGGTGCCGGAAAGGAAGAAGCAGCGGCAATCCAAGCGCCGCAATCCGACTGGCAAGCAGATTCTGCGCGATAGTTGGTTAGCTCCGTTGACGCTCTCGGGCAAGTCGCTGGCCGACGATCCGCAAGTGCACAAGGGCGGCGTACGAGCAAGTGACAAAGGCTTTTTGAATTTGCCCTGGCGTGAGTACCTTGCGTTGCTGAAGTGGACTGGCGCGCAGCGAATGAAGGAAGCGGTGGGGGAAGTGCCAGTGAAGCTGCAGGCCGCGTTGAGCTCTTTGGGTATTGAAGCGTCGATGTGGCGAGATCTGGTGTGGAACTTCAAGCGTTACTTCGGCCGAGCATCGTGTGCTGGCAGCCCAGATTCGATGGCCTCAGATGCAACTCGCAATGGCAAGCGTTTCCATCGCGGCCAGCGTCAAGCTGCTGCGTGTTTTGTTGGCGTGGCTAACTGAGGCCAGAGTCGGCTAGGTTGCAGAGCCAAGCAACTGGACTAGCAGCATTAAAGTAACCAAGTAACGTTGAGGCATCGCATGCGATCCGTCGGTAGTTGCATGTACCGTCGTCGCTATTCTTTTGCAGTTGGCGAACTTAGCCAATCGCTTCTCGCTCCTGGGACAAATTCCGAAATGATAGCGGGCTGCATTCAGCGCCGCACTGGTGCTCTATGGCACCGCCTGCGAAGTCACGCAAGGTGGCTGGCACCTTACAGAATCAGATTGAAAGGTGGCTGGCACCTTACGGAAACCGGGAGGAGGAGGAAGGAACGGCAAACGCTGCTGGACGGTCTGTAGGGCCTGCAACGAAGAGTTAGCTGCAAAATCAGACAACTTTGCGCCATCACAAAAGTTTTCCTCCCTCAAGTGAATTCGGTGTTGAATGATTCTAAGCGCGCAACTTATTCAATCACTTTGGAATTGGATTTCAGCTATGCCTATGGAGCGTCTTATGTCGAGCGAACGTCCTCTTTCTTTCGAACGCGCCACAGTCGAGCGACCCAACACCGAACGCAAAGCACTTGCGGTGAACCTCGACCAGCGGCGATACGGTTCGTTTGCTGAGATTGGCGCGGGGCAAGAAGTTGTACGCTGGTTCTTCCGCGTTGGCGGAGCAGCTGGAACCATCGCAAAAAGCATTTCCGCCTACGACATGTCTGTCAGCGATGCCATCTACGGCCCCTGTGATCGCTATGTCTGCCGCAAGCGACTGGAGGATATGCTCGATCACGAACATTCGCTGAATCTCGAGCGTCTTCGCGACAGCCGTGGTGACTCAACCGCCTTCTTCGTCTTCGCGGATACTGTTTCGGCCCGAAATTTCAAAGGCACCAACGATTGTCACGGCTGGATGGGTGTACGTTTTCAAGCCCACCCACGCGACCAAGACAGCCAGATCATCATTCACGTGCGCATGCTAGATACCGAGAATGCGTTGCAACAGGAAGCCCTTGGCATCATCGGCGTCAACCTGCTGTACGGAGCCTTTTTCCTAAATCACGAGCCTGACCAGCTGATTGAATCGCTGCTCGACAATCTAAGCACACGTCGGATCGAAATCGACATGATCGAATTCTCCGGTATTGCTTTCCGTCACGTTGACAACCGAGTCATGAGTCTGCGGCTGGTTCAGCTGGGGCTGAGCAACGCAGCTATGTTCTCTGCCAAAGGCGAAGTGCTTCAGCCGTCCGAGGTCCTCTACAAGAAGCCGATCTTGGTCGAACGTGGAAGCTTTCGCCCACTAACCAATGTCAACATCGACATGCTTCGCGCCGCGCACGAAAAGTTCATTCAAGAACCCGATGTGGTGGCAGACCAAGTCGTAACGCTGGCTGAAATCACTATGCACAACTTGAAGGCGGAAGGTGAAGTCAACCTGCAAGACTTCCTCGCTCGCGTCGACCTGCTGGCTGCCTGCGGAATGACTGTCCTCATCTCTGACTATTTTGAGTACTATCGCCTCGCCGCTTATTTGGCTCGATACACCAAGAAGAAAATCGGCATCACCATGGGGGCCGCAAGCCTCTGCGATTTGTTCGATGAGAAGTACTATTCCGAACTGGATGGTGGCATCCTCGAGTCCTTTGGCCGGCTGTTCAAGAATGACTTGAAGCTGCTCATTTACCCGCTACTGGATCGAAACACGGGCGCACTCACCACAGTCGAAAACCTGGAAGTGGCACCCGAGTTGCGAAAGCTCTACAGCTACCTAGTGGATAAGGGTTGCATCGAACAACTCGACAACTTCAATCCTGAAAACTTGGCAACTTTCTCACGCGAAGTGCTGCGCATGATCCAAAACGGCGATCAGAATTGGAGCAAGCATGTTCCAGCCGAAGTCGCTGAAGTCATTCAGCGGAGAGGATTCTTTGGCTACCGACGCGCCGCGGTCGCAAAAGAAGCTTCAACCGTCATGGTCCCAAATTGCATTGGGCAACTACCATTCACACCAGGCTGTGTTCCGGCGAATTAGAAGCGAGCGGCGGCCGACGAGACCAGAAGCGAGAAGTTCGGCCAGCATTTTGCTTCTACCATTGACTTGCCCAGCGATAATCGGCTAATTCTTCGGACATGAAGAAGTCCGAGGGACGACAGCGGAATTCAATGGCTTGGATTCAGTTCGCGTGCTACGCGTGCTGCTTTCTTTCGTTGTTTGGCTGTCGCGTTGCGGTTCCGATCTATGTCTGGCAACCAGCCGCTTTCAACTGCCCACCGAATGCTAAGATTGCAATAGCGCCCATTGCTGGCAATTCGCTAATTGCGGATCGCGTTGAGCAAGCATTCGTGATGCAACGTCCTGCGGCGCGCGAGGATCTGCAACTGATCGCTTCCAAGCAACTCGTCAACCACTCGCCCATTCGGCTCGTATCCACAGCTTCCCTGCAGAGCGACTTGACCGCCGTTCAAGCAGCGAGGCAATCGACGGCAGATCTGTTGCTTGAAGGTGAAGTTCTTAACGCAAATTTGGTCGACTCAGATACGCGCGCATCGATTACTGCAGGTACGTCGCCCCCGAATGAACAGTTGTTGATCTCATGGCGAGTGATTGACGTTGCGACATCGAAATCGGTAGCCAGCCATGTGGTTTCGATTGATACTCGCCGAGCTGATAAAGACTACCCAGAGATGCTTTTGACCCACCCCGACCCCACCGAGCGGTTGATTGCAGCGAGTGCCCGCGATTCGTGGAAGGGCTTGGCTCCGAGTGTTACACGCGACAAAGTTGAGCTGATGATTCCATGGTTACAAGTTGGGGCGTTTCAGGTTCGTCGAGGAATCGTGGATTGCCATGATGGTCGATGGGACTTAGCCGAACAGAAATTTGCGAGAGCCGCACGTTGGAACCCACTTAGCGTGGCCGCCCATCACAATTTAGCGATTGCCCAAGCTGCCCGTGAAGATTTCTACACGGCTAAAGAGCAGTTGAGCGATGTAAGTTGGCCCTTGTCGACGCGTCTGCCGGCCGAAAGTCGTTTCTGGCTAGATCAGCGAGATCGACAATACCGGGCTGCACATGGACTGGGGAAACCAGAGCAGGGGTGGCTGTTGCCGGATCCGGTCGAGGCCGAGGTGCTTCCGGTTGAGCCAATCAGCATCGAGAAACTTCCATGGTGGACAGCAATTCCGTTTGCCAAGCCTCCAGGTTGGACTTGGCGAGCTTGGCTGACCCAGCCCGTGGTGTTCTAGTTACCACCACCCCAGAAGATTGCCCGATCTAACCGCACCCGTACTCGACAACCGAGGCCGGCTTTTCGCAGTCGTGCCGGCGTCCTCGCGGCGCCCCCCACAGTAGGTGGTCAAGCTTGTGGATTTGCTAGAAAAGCAAAATGGAAGGTGGCTGGCACCTTGCGCAATCGGTGGCTGGCTTGATGCCAGTGTCAGATGGTGCCAGCCACCTTACGCCTGACGCTTAAACAACGCTTTTGGCCGATTCTGTTATCCCTTCAGGATCGGAAACCCACTCCGCTAGCATTCCGGTGGTGGCGCTTCGCTTACCACCGGCTATTGTCTCAAGACCGCTCCGCGGTGAAACGCCTACCTCCTCAACGGTGTCGCGCAGGGTACCAGCCACCTAAGCACCAGGCACCAAGCACCAAGCACCAAGCACCAAGCACCCTCCATCAAAACGCTCGGAACTCAAAATCGGCACCCCTATTCCGGCAGAACCGCCTGCAGGTGAGCGCTCTTGGGCTTTAGTTTGGCGAAGCTCGAAGTAATATAGAGGTTCTGGGAAAGAGTCCCGGACGACTTTACCGTCGGAACATCTGCATTCGGACTCGCAATCAATCGCTCGGATTGTCCCAAACTTTGGTAGGAATTGAGCATGCTGGCTAGTGTTTGTAGCCCTAAAGCGGCACTGAAAATCGCTATCGCAACCCTGTTGCTGGTGAGTGGCGTGCAGCCTGCCGTTAGCCAAACGGTGCCTACTTCAACTCGCAGTGGTCAGGGCCAGAAGCTGGCTCCGGACGCACTTGTTGTTATCGAATCCGCTGCGGAGCAGGGCGAAACCGCGATGGGGCCAATCGATCTGCCCTTGGTCGCCAAACACCCAGACTTGGCGTGGAAGCCAAATTATGCCCCAGTTTCTGATACGCTTTTGGGCAAAAGCAAGGATGTGATACTTCGCAATGAAGTCCACTGTTTAGAGTTCGCTTTCAAGCCAGTTCGCATGATCCAAGTCAACGATAAGTTGGTTTGGTACTTGCTGTACCGCGTTCGCAACACGGGAGGCAACTTAAAGCCGGATGAAACCAAAGGAACCGAAGTTGCCGTGTCGCGCGAATGGGTTCGCTTTTTCCCAACCTTTGTACTGAACTCCTTAAGCGTCAAACGCGAGTACGTGGACGTTATCAATCCTGCCGCGAAGGCGATGATTGCCGCCAAAGAACGCGTTGGCCAACCGATTTATGACTCGATTGAGATTCAACAACTGAAGATCCCAGTTTCGACCGAAGCGGACAATCACGAAGTTTGGGGCGTGGCGACGTGGCAGGATATCGATCCTCGCACGATCTTCTTTGCCGTTCGCGTCAAAGGTCTAACCAACGCCCAGAAAATTGAAGCTGACGGCCAGAACTGGAAATTCCTTCAAAAACAGTTGGTCCTGCATTTTGTCCGCCCTGGCGATACCGTTAACGAGTTGGAAGACAAGATTCGTTACGGCGTGCCTGCAATCGACGATGAAGCACGTCAAAAGTACGTTCTTGACCAATATGGACTGAAGGAACGCCTTGATCATCTGTGGATTTATCGCTAGGATTTGGGGTTCCAGCGGCGAGAGGCCGTAAATTTCGAATTCTTCGCGGTCGTTCGGCTTGTAATGACCTCGATTGCCTATCCACTGTATTTTGATTCTCGGAAGTTGTCATGGCACATAAAAAGGGTCAGGGTTCTACACGCAACGGTCGCGACAGTAACGCTCAACGACGTGGCGTGAAACGTTTTGGCGGCCAATTGGTAACCCCAGGTTCCATTCTCGTTCGTCAAGTTGGAACCAAATTCCATCCTGGTCGCAATGTCGGCATGGGCAAGGACTATACCATTTACTCTTTGATCGAAGGCCATGTGTTTTTCGACCAAGAAGGACGCCGCATCAACGTTCAATCGGTTGCCGCGGCCAGCTAAGGTCCGTTCTTTACCAAGCCAGCTATAGGAGCTGTGCGGTTGAACCTGTAGCCGGATTCATAAGCATCCGGCTTTGCTACAGGCAACCTGAAGTGCAATATTTCTCAAGCTGTCCTCAGCGCTTGTTTTGGGCTCATGCCCAGTCAGTTAAGTCATGTTTGTCGATCGCGCGGAAATTGAAATCGAAGCCGGTAAAGGTGGAGACGGCTGCGTTGCTTTTCGTCGCGAAAAGTACATTCAACATGGTGGCCCCTGTGGTGGTGACGGCGGCGATGGTGGCAACGTCGTTTTCAGAGCCCGCGAAGGGGTGAACAGTCTCGTTGCGTTTGGCCATCGAAAACATTGGCGAGCTGAGAAGGGGGGCCGTGGCCAAGGCTCGGACATGCATGGTCGCAACGGAGAAGACCTGATCGTTGAGGTCCCGCCGGGCACCGTCATGATCGATGCCGCCAGCGGCATGATCATCAAAGACCTCGTCTCGACCACCGAAGATGTCGTAGCGGCTCGTGGTGGACGCGGCGGCAAAGGCAACACACGCTTCAAGACATCGACCAATCAAGCGCCCTACGAAGCCACCAAAGGGCTCAAGGGCGAATTGCGTCGCATTATTCTCGAGTTGAAGGTGATCGCCGACGTTGGCTTGGTAGGCAAGCCCAATGCGGGCAAGAGCACGCTGCTGAGCCGCATGTCTCGAGCCCGACCTGAAATCGCCGACTATCCGTTCACAACCAAGTTCCCCAACCTTGGGCGCGTGATCGTCGATATCGATCGTTCGTTTGTTCTAGCCGACATTCCTGGCTTGATTGAAGGCGCGTCCGAAGGCGTCGGGCTGGGGCATGATTTCCTGCGTCACATCATGCGCGCTGGAATCCTGGTGCACCTCGTTGAGCCCTTGCCGAGCGACGGTTCCGATCCGCTTGAGAACTACCGAGTGATTCGCAAAGAACTGGAAGCGTACAGCCCTGAACTGGCTGAGCGGCCCGAAATCGTGGTCGTAAGCAAAGCTGAAATCCCCGAGTCAGCTGAGGTTTTTGAGCAGTTATCAAGCGAGATTGGCCGCGAAGTCCTACGCATCAGCGCCGTAACCGGTGAAGGACTGAACAAGCTGATTTTCAAGATCGCCGCAGAACTGGAAGCACGCAAAGCCATCCCTGCTCCCGCTCCAACAGCCCTGTAGATAACCGTAGCTTGGGACCAATTGTCTCGAGCTTTCCCCCGTAACGCTCGGTCCTGCACCTATGTCGCTGATGCATCGGAAGATCGCGGCAGAACAGTTCGGGAGTCGCACCTGGCAGGAGCAAACCACGGGAACGCACGCGTCCGGTACTTCCGAATGCACCGATCTTTCGGGCCTCAGCCTGCTTACTTGGCTTCAACCACTAGTCTAGATTCTGAACGAAAAGCCGCGTGTCAGTTATAGTGAGTCGGGACGCGGTTTCACCACGCATC
Organism: Pirellulaceae bacterium; assembly: GCA_033761895.1. Taxonomy (GTDB): domain Bacteria; phylum Planctomycetota; class Planctomycetia; order Pirellulales; family Pirellulaceae; genus Aureliella. The sequence continues at coordinate 7,100 of JANRMD010000083.1, forward strand.
GATTACGAGCCAAGTATGGAAATCATTGACTGGATATTGCACCTCGACAAACATCTCGCCGAGTTCGCGGCCCAACTTGGGCCTTGGTTTTATGGCTTGCTGTTTGCGATCATTTTCGGCGAAACCGGCTTGGTGATCGCTCCGTTTTTGCCGGGCGATTCGCTGCTGTTTGCCGTGGGAGCTTTGGCCGCAGCCCAACCTGATTCGTTGAGCATGGCGGTACTGTTGCCGCTCTTGATCGTGGCTGCGATCATTGGCGATGCAGTCAATTATGCGATCGGTAAATGGGTTGGTCCGCAGATCTTCCGCAGGGATACAGGTTGGCTGCTGAATAAGAAGCACTTGCTGCGGGCTCAAGCGTTCTACGACAAGCACGGCGCCAAAGCGATTGTGCTCGCTAGGTTTCTACCAATCTTGCGGACCTTTGCGCCGTTTGTTGCGGGCATCGGCGGTATGCAGTATCGCCGCTTTTGGGTGTACAACGTCGTGGGGGGAGTGCTGTGGGTCGGTTTGTTTTTGATTGGAGGCTATGCCTTCGGCACTCGTCCGTTTGTCAAAGACAATTTCCATATCGTCATTCTGGCCATTATTGGGATATCTGTGCTACCGATCGCCTATGAATGGTTCAAAGCCGTTCGCGAAAGCAAAGCTGCCAAGCTGTAAGGTGTTTTCCGATATCTATGCGCCGGTTCTTAGGAGCCCAAGTGCACTGGCCCGCCTTTCAAGCTCAACACTAGAAAAAGGTTGTGTTTGCATAAGCGGCGGCGTGAGCGGACGAGGACGTCCGCGATCCCGAAAGCCGCTTAGCGTTTCGCGAGGCTTCTGGTAGTCCTTCGAGCCAATGCTCTTGAGTGGACAGTTTCCTTGCGTAGTTGGTTACCTGCCGGTTTGTGACGAAACTAGCTACATTTTGATTTCGAGTGCCAATCGAAATCGATGCTTGGCGAATACTCATTAGAATAGTGCTCGCGGCGCGTAAGCTGAAACATTGGGGCGGATCGATGGATGTTGGATTTTGCAGTAGAAATCGACTATGACTTGGGCTGACCGAATTGATCGGGCAGTTGAATGGACCAAGTGGCCCGTAGCCGTTGTTGCTATTGTGGTGACACCTGCTTTGTGCTGGTCATTGTTGCTGCTTTTGCTGCGACTAATGCATTCGCCCAGTTGGTCGTTGATACCGTTTGGGTGTGGCATTGCAGCCTTTGTCTTCCTATGGCGAAGATGGTTGAGCAGCTTGGCCATCGGACGTTGGCTGGTGACGATGGAGCATGAGGTAACGCATGCCATCTTTGCATTTGTAACCGCGCACAAGATCGTTGGCATTCGCGCCACGATGACTGAGGGAGGCGAAGTGCGTTATGAGGGCCAGGGGAATTGGTTGATCACGGCAGCACCTTATTTTTTTCCAACCGCTGCGTTGGTACTGAGCCTGCTGGCCTACTTGTTGCCGTTTCCCAATCTGCCGTGGCCAAGCTTCCTACTCGGGATCGCGTTGGGCTATCACTTCGTCAGCACTTATCGCGAAACCCACCGCGACCAATCCGACCTCAAGGAACTGGGGAGTTCGTTCTGCTGGATGTTTCTACCCGCTGCTAATCTGATCATGGTTAGCTTCTTGATCGCGTTTGCCTACAACGGCACCGAGGGCGCAAAAGCTTGGATCGCAGACACCCGACAACCCTTCGAAGCCATCGCTGCATGGCTGCTTTCTTTCTAGAAGCGACTAGTGCTCTGTCCAGATTAGATTTTTGGGTTGATCGCACTCGAGTGCTATTAACCGCACGGCGTTAGCCGCGGTTTTCACATTGCGGAAACCG
>JANRMD010000084.1:0-5075 GCA_033761895.1 Pirellulaceae bacterium
ATTTCTGGTCGTAAGTTGAAACAGATTCCACCCATCAGCGCGGCGGATCCCGGTTTGGTGGGGCCATGTTGGGACGTCTTACGGGAAGCGATCGAAGGCAAGTACGAATCGATTGACGTCTTTCGCAAGCAACTGCACAAGTATCCGCTCAGCACTCATGCATTTGGTCGAGCCACTGTGCACCCTCAACCTGGCCGTGTCACGCCCGAGCCGCTCCCCAAGGCGCCTACCACGGCGACGAAGTTCAATTTGGCATTAATCGGTTTGGGCGCAGTGTGCTTGCTGGCCAGCTTGGCGCTCATTCCGTGGCTACTAAGACAAGGAACTCCGCCTCTAGTGTGCTGTCCTGACGTGCGACGCACAGGGGCAGAAGGGTTTTACGATTTGCTGTTGATCTACGATTCGGTGACTCAGCCGCCAACCAGCGTGTTAGAGGCCACATCGAATGCCCAGCCCACCGAAGGGTCTGGGGAAACTGGTAAGGACCTAGTGAGCAAGTATATGGCTCAACTGGATCATTTGGCCAACCGCCTAGTCACTGTGGGAGACTTGCATGATTCATCGCTCGTAGCGGCTGATAGCAACCTGGCCGCCGCACAAAGCGCCTGCCTCGAGAAACTGCGTTCAGACCTGGTGAATGATCTCAAGAGTTCCATCACTGAATGTCGCGAATTGTCGAAGAAGGAAGGCATCATCGGGGTCGAGCTGGCTCCGGTGGTCATCAAGCTGGATGACTTGACGTGGAAGCTCTTTGAGCTAGGTCCTTATAAACACTTAGATGATGCTAAAGAATTAAAAATCATACTGGAAACTTTGGTTTTGAATCATAAACATTTCGCTAATGGGCATGCTTTTCACTTCTCCATAGAATAGTCCGCGCGAGGCTCGATCCGTCCAATGGGTTCCCAAACAATAAGGAGTTCGACAATGTTGGCAAGAGTGTTTTTGTTCGGCTTGTTCATGACATGTTTGCATGTCGCCCAGGCCCAAGAGCGAAAGTTTTACATGGTGTTGAGAACCGATCATGATACTACAGCTCACGACGTTCAGCTCTTGCTGCGCGCAGGTCTCGATTCGCCCAAGGTTGTACGTGCCGGTGTGAAGGGTGAGTTCCTGGCGCCGCGGATCACCCCGCCCGAGGTCTATCACAATTTGCTGGAATGGATGCATGACGTCTCCACCACGGAATCGATTCTGGGCGGTGCGTTGCGGATTCGCCGCTTCGATACCAATTCGACGGATTGGCTGTTGAACCTGGGCGTTCCTGACAACTCTTTGATCGAATTGGAAGTTACTTCGAAGGTCGGCAATAACGATGCAACTACCAACAAGTTTGTCCAGGGATCAAGCATTGATTCTCCGTTGCGCTACCACTCGCAAGGTCGCTACGTTTTGACGCTGCCGGTAGACGCGGTGCCCACCAAGTACAAGGCCAAGATAAGGGATGGCAAGACGGGAGAGTCGGTCTCAGCTGAGGGAGATTGGCCACTACCGGATAACTATTATTTCGTAAAGTTCACAAGCTTCAGTGGTGATGAAAAGGTGCTCTATGACGCGCTCAAGAGCGGTGAAGCTGGTAACAAGGTTCATCAGATCGAAGAGACCAAGGGCATTGAAATTGTTCTGGCGGACTTCTTGCCTCAACAGGTGCAAAAAGGCATATCCTGGGAAAAGAATCGTATGACCGTTCGCGAGGAAATGCCCGAAGGCGCGGGTGTTCTAGCTCGAGTCTGGATGCAATTCCCCATGCCGAAGGAAGAAGCAACGCGTCGTTGGCAGGAACTGTCCAAGCTCCAGCGCGATGAAGTCTCGCAACGCATTCGCACCGAACCGCATGTGGCTTTCGGAACTCCTGCCAAGCTTTTGCCCAAGAACTCAGATCCTAGTTGGTTTGAGTTAGCACCCGTCAAGAATGCTGCGGGAGCAATCACGCATTTCGAACGCAGCTTCGAATTCGAGGATGTGGCCACCTGGAAGAACGTAACCAACGATGCGGCTTCGCGACTGGTCGTCTTTGAAGGTGACAACGGCAAGCAGCAGTACGCTGTGAACGTCAATCACCCTGTGCATAATCGCAACACGTTTGTGGTAGATAAAGAAATACCCAACTGGGTGAGCGGCGTTAGAGAACAGTTGAAGTAACCTGCTCGCGATTCAACAGGGCGACCTTGGCCGTTTTCGGTAACTCAACGGGGAAAAGATGACTTCACTACGATTGTTAAGCAAAGATGAATGCCGATTGATGTCGCGCGAAGTCATCGATCTTTACAATGCGCTCGCCAGTGTACTGGAAGATGCCAGGAAGCAGATTCCAGTTCTCTGGAGCGATGCAGACATTACCGATGACTACTTGCCTTGGTTTGACGAAGTCAAGCGCTTGGTCCAGCGCACTCATTATCGGGTCGGGTTTATCGGTGGATCGCAAACCGGCAAGTCGAGTACTTTCAATAGTATCTTGGGCTTTCGTGACGGCGAACCCGACAGGCCTGCCAAAGGTGGATCGGGTAAAGCCACGACGGCAACGACAACTCGCCTGTTCAGCATTCCCAAAGAATCGGACAAACCAGCTTGTATTAGCCGTTTCATGAGCCGCTCGCAACTGGATCGTCGCATTCGCGCACTCTTGCGAGAATACGACCATCCCATGATTCCTGAAGCTGCCTGGACGGGCGACATTGAAGCGTTATTAAAATTGACACAGCAGGCAGCTACCGGTTTGCGTCAACGCAACGCCTCGACAGCGCGAGTTCAATTGGATGACGCATCATTGCTGGCCCAGCAAGCATCCTTGGACGATTTGCAGTACCTCGAGAAGTACCTACAGAGCTTGCTGCTGCGGGACGGCGGGGAGAGCGTCTATGAGAAGTACATACAAGTTGAGGCAGTCGAGCGATCGTTCGACTACTCCCAGCGCGAAGCGTATTTGAACCACAGCGCCGAGGATCGGCCCGATACAAAACTGCTCCAACGAGACGTGGTGATCAAGTTCCCGACGGATGCCATCTCGGAACGACTGGAAATGATCGACTTGCCTGGCTTGGGTGCCAAGCTGCTGGTCGATACGGTTTTGACCACTGAATTCATTACTCAGGAGTTGGACGCGTCGATCGTATGTCTTCGAGCCGACGAAGTGGCCCCAGGCGAATTCTTTCGCGTCATGGATTTGTTCAAGAAACACTTTCGCGGCGATATGGCTGGCCGAGTGTGGGTGGTAATCACCAAGCTCGATCAGTGGACGCCTTCGCACCTGCCCAGTGATCCCAAACAAGATAATGTTATTGATGGAATCCGGTCATCAATTGACGCTACTTCAGTTCCCCATCAGAACACTTACTTTAGCAGTAACAAATTTTTCTGGTCGCACTTGGCCAAACAAGGTCAAGCTAACTCCGATCAAGCCGCTGTGGATTGGGGTGAGGAGCTGGGCGTTAAGTTCATCGATGGACAGCCTCAACTACCTGAGTGCTGGACCAAAGGCAAAGTGGATTTGGGCAAAGCGCTTGGTCGAGTCTTTAAGGCTGGCGGTATCCCGGCGATTCGTGAGTTGTTGCAAACAACGATTGCGGAGATCGTCGAAACACGCATTCGCCATCAAGCCACTCAAGATTTGAAGACGCTGGCCAAAAAAATTGCGGCGAAGGTCGAAGCGACCAAAGCCCTGGTTTCACTCGACGACTCCGCGTTGGTACATGCCGCACAATGGGAAGCCAAGATTCGCGATGCCAAACATAAGCTGATGTTCGAATACAAGGTCTTTGAGGAACCCGCCCGGCAGTTGCAAACATTACTACACACAACTTTCGCCACGATCTGTAGTGGGTCGACCAACATCAGCCCCTCGCGCTTGCCAGAAAAACATATGGATTTTGGCAATAGCCTGGTGTCGACTGCCTTGGGGCACCTGCGAAACAAAACAGTTCATCAGTTGAATGGGATCGTTATGCAGTTCCTCGCGGACGGTCCTCGCGACGTTGAAATCTGGGGCTACCAGAATCCGTTGGTGGCGTGGAGCGAACGCTTTCCTACGACCGACGAGCAATGGCGGCTACTGGCGGCTAAGGCCTACGAGCCTTTAGTGGCGACGCTGAAATCATTTGATCTGTTCCCAAAGACCAATGTGCATGCCTTCTTGAACATCGATGAGTACAAGATCTTAATTAACGAGAAGATTAAGGTGTTAGTGCATCAGTTGATCCATCAAATCAATCTGTATCTGCGGGATCAACTGACTGAGATTGAAGAGCAATTAATGTTGTTGCAACGCGGCGGCAAGTTGACACGGCGTGGACAAAGTTCCATTTCTCCAGCCGTATTCGATGCCATTGCTGCTCGACTGAGAGCATTGGCCGATGGCAATGTGGAGGAGAGTAAGCCGGGCCGAACGACTGCAATGCCGCACAAACCAAGTGCGTCCTCGACTGTCTCATCGGCACCCGCAACCTCCGCGGCTCCCGTTGTCACGAAACAACCGCCCAAAGCTCCAGAGCCCGTGGTCGAACCATCCATTGCACCCGTTCCTGCCCCTCACAAAACAGATTCCGATCGGATAGCCGAAGCCTCGTCGAGCGCAGACAGCTTATCGTCTGCCTCACAGGTTTTGGCAGATCCTGATGAAGAACTTTATTAGTAAGGTTGATCCATGAGAATTGAAATTCTCGCAGCGTATCGTCGCAGCGGCATGAAGAGTGGCGTATTGCGAACCAGCGCCAGCAGCTTGCTGAAACGTCCCTATAACAAATCCAAGCGGCTGATAGCCATCACTTGGGAGCCTGTGACGGGATTCGAATTGAAAGTCCTCGAGGGAGGCATTCCTTTTTCGGACCGAGTTGATATTTTTCAACGTGAATTGGCCTCGATCCATCCGAGTAATCAGCCCAATCCCTCAGTGCTCAATGGCACCCTGTCGCTGCTTTGGACATCTATCGAGTTCGAAGCGCCTGAAGCCATTCGACTGGCAGCTACTATCGATACCAATCTTTCCGATTTTTCGAAGTTGCCTCTGATCGACTTGGGTGACGGCGAGACTGCGGTCCAGTTTACGCTCAAGGTCGATTGCTACCACCAAGGCATGCAAG
>JANRMD010000085.1:0-50007 GCA_033761895.1 Pirellulaceae bacterium
TACTAGTGCTCTGTCCATCATTAATTTGGGGTGCACGCTCTGAGGCTTTGCGAAGGGCGTGGAGATTTACACTAGAGCCACGCCCTTCGAAGACTCAGGGCGTGCCACCCTATCACCCCTAATCCCAAATTTAGAGTTGGATGAAGAACTAGTGGCTAGTAAAGCGGCGCATTGCTTGCTATCTCAAGCCTCAAGCCACACCCCTGCCTGCCCCTCACTCAAGAATGGAGCGCGGCTTGGGGGCGGGCAGCACCTCTTCATTTCCAGCCGGCGGGCTGCTGGTTGGTCCCTTGGTAGCAGGTTCAGCGGGGCTTGGTGTTCCCTTCACTGACTCACCCCTTACTGGAGCACTTGAAGGTTGATCGAGAATCGAACCAAGTTTCCCGGCAGAAGAGTTCGCTGGCAGGCGTTGCAATTCGGACTGAGATGATGGCTCTGGTGCAAGCAACGCAGCAGAGACACTCGGGTTAACTGGGTTGTCGACCAAATCTATCGGATTCGGCGGCGCTAAGCTACTGTCGGAGTCAGGTTCACGGTACAGTTCCCAACCGGTTGCGGTAAGCTCGAAACGATAGTTGCCTTCGAAAACCTTATAGCGAGACTCACCGAACGACCGCCCATCGCGGGTGACACCCCGTGAGTAACGCACTTCATAGTTACCTTTATCATCGAGCACTTGCTCTTCACCTGGTCGGATGGAACTGGTGGTAGTTTCATCTATCAAAAAGTTAACTGGAGTGCGTGCTTCCTTGGACAATCGAATGACTACACCTGGACCTTGGTATTTCCCGCCTTGATACTGTTGATCCTCTAACGGTGCAGGGACAAATGCGGAAGCGGACGCTTGAGTCACGTTCGCAGCGGGATTGGCGAGAGTTGCGCGTGACAAAGAATTGCCGGTATTGATTTTTGAATTGGCACCACTGGGACCGCGAAAGTTCGAAGTCCGAGAATTAGCGTCCGCTTTTTGGGCTGAATTCGCTGAAGATGCGTTCAATGTTGCATTGCGTCGCAGAGCATCGTTGCTCGCCGTGTTGGCAGTTTTCGATGCAGAGCTGCCTGCTTCTGCTGCAGGCTTGGTTGCAGTCGACCCGGTTGCAGAAGCCCGTGTTGGAGTTTGTTGTGCTCCGGCAGCCTTTGCAGCGGCGGTCCGCGCAGCAGCAGCAGCTTGTTCTTCACGTCGGAATCGTTCTTCTCGAGCTTCGCGTATACCCCCGAGCAAACCAACTCGAGCTGGTTCGCGCGCGGCTGGCGCGGCCGAATTGCCTCGGAATAGTTGGGCCTGCGAAACTTGCGCAGCTAATGCGACATTCAGCAACAACGAGACGAAAATCAACGAACGGACCATAGCTACTATTCCGAAACAAAGGTGGGGCAACCCTTAGAGCGCGAGCATTTGAGTATACGCAGTCGACGCCAATGAAACAACGAGCGGCTAACCGAACACTAGCCGACAAACTAATCAGAAGCGTTAGTTCGTAGCTTGGGACCATTGTCCCGAGCATACTTTGGATTGAACTCAAGACTGGAAGCGGAGACAAGATTCCCTTGTTTCAATGAGGTAGCGGAAGCCGTCAAGCATTTCGAGTAGCCACCGTCGCCAGACGGTGGACACGATGCGGGGTGACTAACCACCGCTTGGCAGCGGCGGCTACCGAGGCCCTCGAAAGCCTTGACGGCTTCCGCTACCCAATGATCGACAAGCCGTCAAGGCTTTCGAGAACCATCGCAGTACTCTCGAAATGCTTGACGCATTCCGCTACCCCAAATAGCGCAACATCAAATCGACTTTTGCAGGCTGCTAGACCTTTGCAAGCTCTTCCAGGTGAGCATTCACGGACATCGGCAGATGCTGCAAATGGTAGCCACCTTCAAGTAGACTAACGATCTTCCCGTCGCAATGACTCGCGGCCAAATCGCTGACGATGCGCGTTAAATCGCCAAAATCCTGATCTGATAAGCAGAGCGAACCGACCGGATCGGACCGGTGAGCGTCGAAGCCAGCACTCAATAGAATCAGTTCTGGGCGCACTTTGGATGCTAGAGTTTCGATTCCGCGCGTGAACCGTTCGGTAAAGCTCTTCAGTGTGATTTCGGCTGGAACAGGCTCGTTGGCAATAAAGCCTAGACCAGCCAGCGTGCCTGTTTCCGTCACTTTGCCCGTGCCAGGATAGAACGGACTGCGATGAATTGAGAAAAAACCAACGCGGCCATCTTCAAAAAAAACATCTTGAGTTCCGTTGCCGTGATGGACGTCCCAATCGATGATCATGACTCGATTTAGGCCCGCCGCGATGGCCGCGTGAGCTGCGATGGCAACATTGTTGAATAGACAGAACCCCATAGGTCCGTCAGCCAATGCATGATGACCCGGTGGTCGAATGGCGCAAAAGGCTCGCTTGTCTTCGCCTTTGACAACGCGTTCAACGGCATCAATCGCCGCGCCAGCCGCTTGAGTGGCTGCGTCCCAGGACCCGCGACTAACCACAGTGTCCGCTTCAATATAGCCCGCCGCTTGTTCGCACCAGGATTTCAGTTGATCGTAGTAAGCGACTTTGTGAACTTTTTCAATCGACTCGCGCGTCGCCGCTTCCCACTTGGGACACTTGGATCGCGTCACCCAACCGCTTTTGTCGAGCATTGCGTTAACACGTTCAATGCGAGCGATGCACTCCGGGTGGGAGCCAGTGTCATGTTGAGCGAACACAGTGTGATGGTAAAGCAACACGTTAGAAATCCTTCAACGGAACGAAACCAAGGCTGCAACTAAATCCCATTCGTAATGCCGCAGGGCCCCTAATTGTAGCGAACAAGCCCGCATTGCAGTAACAGATCACTTCTTTTGGGGGTCGCAAAACAACGATTTGCAAAAGTCAAATGAAATTCCTGTTTTGCAACCCAATTTCTGTGGATGATTTCGTGGCTCGCGCAGTAATGCACTAGCAGGCTGCTGAAAAAGTAACCCGAAGCGTGCGCGAGGGAATAGAGAACGCCCCTCGCTAACACTTCGGGTTAGCATAGACCCGTCACATTTTGCAAACCGACTTTTTCAGCAGCCTGCTAGTGGAGCATCACAGCTTAATTTTAGGGTTCGTAATATCAGCCGGAACGCGCTAGCGTCCGGTTTTCGCCGCGGCAACCGGTGCTAGCGCACTGCGGCTAATCCCAATATTTAAGTTTGACGCTCCACTAGCGTGCGTCGTGTGGGGCGCTGGGTCGTTCGGAGAACGGCTTGTGCATCGATAGTCCGTTTGGAGTGATGGAGCAACGAATGGACTGAATCTCTTCCAATCTCTTCCAGGTCAAATCCGATGAAAAAGCTCCTTCGCTCTCGACAGTTGAGCCAATCGCAGCGAGCTCATTTGAAGGGTCGGCTTCGCAAGTTCGCCTTCGAGTCGTTTGAACCACGCATCATGCTCGACGGAGGCCTGAGCAATTCCGTGGTCTCTGAGGTTCAGCGTCAAGAAATTTTGGCTGGATTAGCAGATGTGGCGAGTTGGACCGATGGCCTCTCTGCAACGGGCAGATTGAGCCAGTCGATTGCGATCATGAATCGGTCCATTGGCGAATCGGTGGGATTTAGATCGCTGTTAGAAACGCGGTTGATCGCACCCGTGAACACATCGACTAGCGGCGGCTCAGGCACAACATCGGACGCGATCGTCACTGCCTTGAAGGGACTGACGTTTAACTCGCCGAGCGTGCGAGTCACTGTAGATCCGCTGAGTGTGACCGGCGGTAGGTTGTCGGATGCTAGTGGCGATGAACTCCAGTTCACGTTGGCCTTTGACGCCGTGCGAACCACTTCGACGGGACTCAATCTTGGCCAGCAAGTGACCGATGCTGGTGTTTGGCTTGACCCAGCCACGAACGTTCCGCTCGATGCGTCCCTGCGTTTTGTGTTTACGTTTGGTGTCGATCTGACTCCGGGCCTGCCTGCCAACCAACGCTTCTTTATTCGGCCACAACAGATAGCGCTTCGCAATTCGATTCAAGTACCATCGCTGACGTCACCTGCCAAAGTTGGCCTTTTAGCGACTTCAGTAACCGGCGGATCGTTGGATGTATCAGCCGCCGTGACGGTTGCGTTGATCAACCCCGATGCGGACAGCAAGGGGAACATCACCCTCAGCGAACTTCAATCTGCTTCTCCGGCAACTATGGCAACGCTGACAACCAGCGCCAACACGCTGTCTGCGTCACTACCGATGACTGCGACACTGGGATCGCAAGTACTCAATGCAGCGTTACTTGGTGGTGTGCCGACCGCAACCCTTGCCACGTCCAACGTTTTCGCTGGTTCGGATGAAGTGACTCTTGGCACAAACGCGGCCTTTCGTGAACTCCAGTATTTTCGCGACGTAACCGCCGATGGCTTATTGACCACCTTAGATCGACTCGGTCAAGGCATACAAGATGTTGCGGCAAACTTGGATATCAACACCGCGCTCAACGGTTTGCCCTACGTTGCAGCCCAGCCCAGCGAAGTCGCAAACTTCCAGGACTTGGCCAACCGATTGGGTCGGGATCTTTACGACCCAACCATTACCGCCACACGCCCCGTCAGTACACGAACCGGTTATTCACTCAGCAATAACGCGGTGTTTTCAATTCAATTGAACGATGACACGCCGATCCCTGTAACGATTATTCAAACCAATCAGTCATTCAACGAGCCGCTGGCGAACTTCATCAACCGCTCTCTTCCCGGTTCACTGGTAGGAAAGGTCATTGCTTCAGGTACTCAAACCCTGACACTCAAGACTCTCGATCCCAACGTGACTAAGTTCTCCATCCTATTCAGTGATCGCAACAACTCGGTCGGAAAGGATATGGGCTTCGATCCAGGGCAGTTCAGTTCGAGAGCGCCGAAGTTTGCGTCGGTGCAGGAGTTCGCTGCTACGCTCGCGCCCAAAATGGGACTGACCGGTGCGCAAGTCGATCCTCGTTACGACTTGGCGACCCGTTCGCTCAGCTTTGAAGTCCGGTTGCAAGGCAAGTCTTATACGAAGACAGTTCCACTGGATTTCAGTTCTGGCTTAGGTCCAGCGACCTTCTTGTCGAATGTGACCGCACCCATGGTGGTGACTCCAACAGCCAGCGGACGTGTCAGTTTACGAATGGATGCGCTGCGGACGGTGTTTATCGCCGCCGCCGATGCGCCGACTAATGGCCAAGTAACATCCGACGGACGATTTACAGTCAAATTGAATGGCGGCTCAGCCGTCACCATTCGCGTACCGCGCGATGTGACCAATGCTTCGATCGATGACTTGGTGGCGGATATCAACAACGAACTGTCCTTCTCAAGTCTACGCGGCAAAGTAGTTGCGGGGAGATCGGGCAATCGATTGACGCTCACCGCGCCCACTGGACAAAGCCTAGAAATTGACGCGGTGGGCACAGATACTGCTGCAACTCAATTGAACCTCATCGGCGTTGGCTTAGGGGCACAATACGGTCAACAAGTAACGCTGGGTGCTGGTGCTCAGTTCCAAGTCGCTAGTGTTGTATCCGCGACCAATGTTAATGGCGCAGGAGCGATCGGCATCCTTCCGGCAACTTTAACTAGTCCTTCGATCACAGTCACCTCAAGCTCATCGGCGACCTTAGCTGCCGCCCGCGCTGTCGGAGCTCTCTCGAGTGCCGCCTCTTCCGTGTTGGTCCTTGCAGCACCCCAGGTGACGCTGGCGGGCATCGTGAACGTTGCCGTTGATGCGGCGCTTGGTGTGCCCGCCGGTAACCCAGCCGCGTTCACCCTCGGACTGGCTCGACCAAATGAAGTCAGTACAACCTTACTTGCTTCAGCGGCCGCTCCCGCGAACGGTCGCTTGACTTCGCCAGCGACCTTTCAAGTTTCGGTCGGAAGCGGTTCACCGGTGACAGTTGCAGTGCCCGTTGATGCAACCAACACCAACCTCGATGACCTGGTTGCCGATGTCAATGCTGCAATTTCTTCGACGCGTCTGGGCGGCAATGTAATCGCGGCCCGTAATGGAAACCTGTTGACAGTATCGGCCTCAGGTTATGAATCGCTGACGATTGCTTCTGCTGCAAATGATCCCACTCAAACTCAATTGCAATTCAGTAACGGAAGCGTATCGCCAGCGATCACATCAACCACCAATTCGACCTTTACGCAGCTGCTTGCGCCGGTACGTACATTTGCCGTGGATGACTTTATTGAGAGTGTCCGCGGACTTCAAAAACTGTTGACCGATGGCCGCCTCCAGCATCTAACAACTCAGATTCCGCTCATCGGTCAAAGTCTTGATGACATCCTCGGATTGGGGCAAAAGTTCAGCAGCACCGTACTTTCCCTCGAAGGCAAAACGGGCACACCGCTGAAGTTGGCGGCGCAGGGAATTGTTGAGAATCTTCGCACTGCCATTCGCAGCCTTCCCGCAACTCTATCCGCCGCATCGGTCGCTGACTTGAACGCGATGTTTGACAAGCTGCGGACTGCGGCTCAGAACGCAGGGCGTATTGATGTTGCGACGCCCGTGAACTTGGCAAGTGTGATTGTGGCTTCGATCACGCCGATGACAGCCGCAATTGCGCGAGTCAATCAAGCGGGTGTTGACCTAACGCCGCTCAACAACGTGCTAACTTCATTGCGATCCGTAACCCCATCGCTGCTACAGCTATCGAGCGTTTTTGGTACCGGCTTCGGCGTCGGCTCAACGACCAGTCAATTCGTCAGTGCCAATCCAGCCGCAGTTGAGCAATCTTTGGTCGTCCGTACCGCGTGGGTACCGTCGATTGTCCGCGCAATGCCATTGGGCTCGATCAATCTGCCCAATGGACTCGGTCCGTTGAAGTTCGCCTCAGGTAGCACTGTGAACATGACTGTCGGTGGCGATTACCGTTTTGATTTTGGATTCAACATGGCCACGCGAACTGCCTTCTTGCTCGACAGCAGCCGGTTCACCGCTACCGCATCACTGGCTAACCCATCGCAATCTTATGCAGCAACAATTGGCGGAGTTACGGTAACTCTCGGTAATCCCGCCGCGCCGAATGCCATGGCCATCAGCACGACGACCGGCGGTGGTCCAGCCTCTCTTGCCGTGACCGTGACTCCAACTGCCCCCACTAACGATATCGGCGCCATACCCTTTGCGAACGTACCCCCGAATCTTGTTTACTCAAGTGTGAATGGCAGGTTCACCTCCACACTTCCAATCTATTTGACAGGGGTCGCGCAAGGAAACGTCACCATTGCTTGGACGTTCCCAGGTGCCACCGCGGCCTCGGCCCCAATTGTCACTGCGCCCGCAACCTTAGGCGCATCGCTGCAAAGCCTGCCTTACAACTTTACGATTTTGACCGATGGCATTACTGAGTGGAACACACGTCTCAAAGCCCTTCTACGCTCGGAAATTTTCGGAAAATTCCCGCTCATTAGCCCCGAAATCAATGTCGACAATGGCTTTCTCTCGACGCTGCAAAATCAATTTCTAGCCGCGGTTCAATCCGCAATCACTGCGGCCGGCGGCGTCGATTCGTCCAGCTTCAGGACATCGCTCTTCAACTCGACGCAAACCGCTCTTGGCTCTTTGCTGTTCCCGAATTCGTTGCAAGTCACGCAAACCGGTTCACCCGAAGTTCGTTTCCGAATCGTCGGTGCTGATGCTTATCGCAGTCCGTTTCGTTTGAGTTTGCCCGGCTTGGGATTTGAGACCTACGACCCAGGCGATGTGAAGATCGATGTCAATTACGATCTGCGAATGGGTTTTGGTATCAGCAAGACCGAAGGTTTTTACTTCATCATCGACCGAGCACCTACTGATCCGAATGGGCCCCAATTCAAGTTTAACGTCGGCGCAAATCTCATGCCCAACGTTCAGATCGCAGCCAAACTGTTCGGCCTGCCTGTGGTTGCCACCACCAACACTAACGCGGGTACAAGTTTAACTGTTGTGCCCCCCGCAGACCTGCAAATCAAACTCCGCGATAGTGATAACAAGCTCACGGCAGATCAGTTGGACCAGCGCACGTTCAACAACGAGTTTCAGATTCTGGTGGGTGCAGGCGGAATCAACGCCAAAGTCGATTTGAAGTTGGTTGCCAATTCATTCGATGCGGTCCGCGGCGACATAGATCTACCAGGCATCGTAACGGACCTACGAGTAGATCAGTCGATTCCTGCGCTAGGGACACTGGACGATCCGAGTGCGATTCCTTTGGTGAGGCTCGATAACATCGGCTTGAGCCTCGGTTCTGCGCTCAGCAAGATCATCGAACCGATGGTGCAGCAAGTCGATCAGTACCTGGGGCCACTAAAGCCCGTGATTACCTCTTTGGAAAGCGAAGTCCCTGTTCTTTCTCAGCTATCCAAAAAGGCGGGCAAAGGCAAACTGACTTGGATCGACGCGGTGGCTCGCTATTCCGACGATCCCGATATCCAAGCGACTGTGGATGCAATGCATAAAGTCGCGGACATTGTCCGCACCTTGACCACATTGACTTCACGAGTGCGTTCGCTGGCGCAATCGGCCACTGCATCCATCATCTTCGGCGACTACCGCTTCTCACCGACTTATGATTTACGGATTGACCGACCAGAAGGTGTTGACCCCACCACGGCTGGGACATTCTTCCCACGCCCGGAATTCACGCCCACGAATAATGGACGCATCTCACCGTATGTGAAGAATAGCGACCCAGCGATTGGAAACTTCCTAGATGGAGATTTGCATGACGATGGGGTGAGGTTCCCAATCTTTGAAGACCCATCCACGATTGTTCCGCTGTTGTTCGGGAAAGATGTCACGATCGTCACCTGGCACTTGCCTGAGTTCAAAGCACGTATCAAGTCGCCAGATATCTTCTTGGGGATCGTTCCCGTTGGGCCAGTGCCGGTGACCCTCAGCGCTGGTATGGACTTTTCGATTGGCGTGAATTTGGGCTTGGGATTCGATACACGCGGATTTAGAGAAGAGCGTAGTTTCGCGGACGGCTTCTTCTTCCAAGATGAAGGGCGTCGCGCACCTGCGGTTGTCTCGTTTGGAGTAGGGGTTCGAGTTTCAGCTGCGGTCAGCGTCGTCATTGCCAGCGTTGGAATCGAAGGCCGCCTAGGCGCGGACCTTTTGGGTCACTGGAACAACAATGATCGCGATGACAAATATCACTTGGATGAATTGCTAGATAACTTGGCCCAGGGACCAGAATGTGTGCTGGACCTGTCGGGGCAGATAACGGCTCAACTATCCTTCTTTATCTCCACGCTTTTCTATTCAGTAACCATCCCGATTGTTCCAGAGATTGTCATTTTTGATTTCTCCGTATTCTCCTGTTCACCTCTACCTCCACCTGAACTAGCTCACATAGCTGACCCAGCCGTGACTCCCGAGAGAACATTTGAAAATGCGACCATTCCTGCAGGCACTTTGATTCTTCACGTGGGAGCATTTTCGGGCCTCAGAAATCCGGGACGATCCCAAGACACCGATGAACGCATGCAAGTGTTCCAGTTCGAACCAGGTGTCATCACCGTTACAGGGTTTGGCCAACGAAAACAGTATGGCTCCGCAGCCAATCCCATCACAGCCATTTATGCAGACGCGGGCTTGGGTGACAACACAATTCTAGTGGATGCTTCAGTCACCATTCCAACAACCTTGGTGGGTGGTCCAGGCAAAGACAACTTGCGCGGAGGATCAGGTCGCAACCGAGTGGTGGGACGCGGCGGTGATGATGTGTTGGTGGGTGGTATCGATGCGGACATCATTGAAGCAGGGGTGGGTAACGCCCGGTTGTATGGTGGCCCTGGCGATGATCGCTTGACCGCTCAAGGTGGTGATAACTTCCTCGATGGAGATGATGACAACGATATTCTTCAAGGCGGCACGGGGGCTGACACAGCCGACGGTGGCAGTGGCAATGATCAGATTTTGGGTGGTGGTGGCTCAGACATTCTCTTGGGCTCTGATGGCAACGACACAATCACTGGCCAAGGCACGCATGGTGTTTACGTCGAAGGCGGCCGTGGCAATAACACCATCTATGGCAGCAACGGTCCAGATGAGATTTATGCAGTATTCCCTAATGCACCCGCTGGAGCAGCAGGTACGAATGTTGTCTTCGCTAACGCAGGCAACGATAAAGTCTACGGCGGTATCGACGGCACCAACGAAATTCATGGCGGCCCTGATGATGACCTTCTCTACGGTGGCAATCTCGCTGACTTGATTCATGCCGACTCAGGCACCGACGTTGCCTATGGTTACGAAGGCGATGACACGATGTACGCTGATTCTGGTGTCAACAAGCTCTACGGGGGCTTGGGTAATGACACGATCTACGGCAGCAGCGGAACAACTCGGCCGGTGAACTGGCCATCGCAATCTCCACCTGGATACGACGGGACCTATGCAGGCTCTGGCACCGATGAACTCTACGGTGAATCCGGCGTGGACACCATCTATGCCGGTGTAGGCGGTGCACTTGTCGACGGCGGCCCGATGAGCGACTGGATTTATGGTGGTACGGGCACACAAACTTTGAAAGGTGGCACCGGCGACGACTTCATTCGAACCGGCGACGGCACTCACACGATCTTCGGTGAAGCCGGCGATGACTTGTTGGATCAAACCGTGGCGGCCAATCAAGTTTTGACCGATACGACACTCACCGGTCGCGGTACTCATACGTTTGCCAGTATCGAACGCGTGCGATTTGTCGATAACTCGCTCACGGATGGCTTCTTTTTTGACGTCAGCGGCTACACAGGGCCTGCCACCTTAGTCGGCTCGGGCAATGATTCTGTGAAGGTTGTTGTGGACGCGGATGTAACACTTGCCAACGGTAACTTGCGGACCTCGCTGGGTGGCAGCTTCGCGCTCGAGAACATTACCAACGCACAGATCGCTGGGATCAGCTTGGATAACTTGTTCGACGTATCCCTTTGGACAGGTACGGCCACGATTGCAGGTGGTACTGGCCTGGATCGGGTTATCAGCATCAATGACACCAACTTTGTCCTATCCGACACCAGTCTCACGCGCGCCAGCGGCGGCAGTTTCAACCTCAATCAAATTCGCCGCGTGACCCTGGCTGGTGCTGCGCGGGCCAACTCGTTCAATGCCGCCGCATATTCGGGCAATGTATGGATTTATGGTGGCGTCGGCAACGACACGCTAACTGGTGGCTCGGGCGATGACTATCTCGATGGCGGTCCTGGTACGGACATCTTTAATGGCGGTGGCGGTGATGATGTGATCGTCGCCACAGCATCCGTGCGGGCCACAATCAATGCCGGAGCAGGCGAAGACGTAGTCTATGGCAGCGAAGGCGCCGATTCGATCGATGGCGGTGCGGATCGCGATCGCATTTATGGTCGCGGAGGTATTGATACCGTAGTTGGTGGTGGCGGCGATGACATTATCGATGGAGGCATCGGCAATGATATTCTGTCGGGAGATGCGGGAGCGGATGTGATACTTGGTGGTGCGGGCAACGATACCATCTATGCATTTAACTTGGCTGGCACAGGCGACGATTCGGCCGTGAACTATCTATTCGGTGATTTCGGTACGCTTGGAACCGAACCTGGTACGGGCAACGACTCGATTGTTGGTGGACTAGGCAACGATCAAATGTTCGGAGAAGCAGGCACGAACACGGTGACCGGTGGCGGCCCTGGAGCTCTGAGGAACAACACCCTTGCGATTGGATTGCGACCAAGCGTGGTACCTGCGGAGCCACCGGTCCCACAACCGCAGTCTTGGCCCCCCGTGCATCCCGGAATAGGTTCGACATTACCTAGCAACGCCAACGAAGGGCCAGGTACAAGTGGTCGCGGACGTTGGAGTGAATACTCTGGCTCGGCGTCCGGAGGCGGCTTGAGCAACTCACCTGCGGCCACGAGCGATCCGGTGATCGCCGTTGGAGCAGCGGGCCGATATGTGGCTTGGATCGATAGCCGTTCAGGAACACCCCAAGTTTTCGTCGCGCTCAACAACTCCGTAGGTTGGCAAGAGCTTGCAGGTTCTGCTTCGAACGCAGGCATCAGCGGACTGCTTGTGCCAACAGGTGGGGCTGCCAGTCGACCTTCGATCGCTCTTGATGCAGGTGGCTTGCCAATTGTGACTTGGACACAGTCAGTGGGAGCAGCCACGGATGTATTTGTCGCTCGCTATGATGCGCTCGCCAACAGTGGCAATGGAGCTTGGGTCGCACTAGCAACCTCGCTGAACGCGGGAGGTATCAGTGCCACAGGACTCGCATCGTCTGCAAAGATAACGATGACATCGACCGGTCCTGTAGTTGCATGGTTGGATACGACCAGTGGAGTCACCAATGTTTATGTGAGGCGATTTGAAAGCGGTGCGTGGGTTCCGCTGGGTACAGGCGCGAGCAGCGGCAGTGGCGTTTCGGCTTCTGCAACGAGTGTTCGCGATTTGGCGATCGCCAGCGATGGTACGCGTGTCGCACTGGGATGGACACAAACCATTGGAGCTCGCACACAGGTCTACGCCAGAGAATACTCAGGAACAACTTGGGTGGCTGTCGGCGGCTCCGCCTCTGGCAATGGCCTTAGCAAAACGACAGGTTCAGCCTCGGCGGTATCGTTGACTTACTTCAGCGGTGCGTTGAATGCTGCTTGGCAAGATAACACCAGCGGTCGTAATGAAGTCTACGCAGCGAAACTAGTTTCCAATCAATGGGTGGATGCAGGCGACAACTCACGCAGTGGCGGTGGTGTTTCCTCAACAGGCGGAAATGCGACCGCGCCGCAGTTGGCTGTGGGTGGTTCGAAGCTGCTGTTGATTTGGCTAGACGATCGTTCAGCGGCGCGGGTTGGCAATTCAACTGCAATCTACAGCAAAGTCTGGAACGGAACGGCCTTTATCGAAGAACTGCCGGGCGATGCGAGCGGCCGAGGTATCGGTAGCGAAGTTGTGATGCCTCGCGCGCCCGCCATTGCCGTGAATTCAGCAGGGCATCCCTTCGTGGTTTGGAACGATTGGATTTCTGGTAAGTCGGAAATCTACTTACGCGGTAACACGTTTGATGTCGGTACGATTCATTATGTCAACGACTCCGACAGCGACCGAGCTGCGATTGTCGCCAATACGGTCGTCGCTGTACCTGGCAACGACGCTCGCGATGGATTGACCCCCAACAGTCCCAAACGTTCGATTCGCGGTGTGCTTGAAGACGCAGCCCGGCCATTGAACCCAGGGGATGTGATCTTCATCGACGCCGGTACCTACGATGGTGCGTTAATCGGTGGATTAGCGGCAACGGGTGTGCTGGTGCTGGGGTCGGCCGGCGAACCTGCGGTGATCAATTCATCGATCTACGTCAACACAGCCAACAACCTGACGCTGACTCGTCTAACTTTAGCTGGTGGCACTCGTGTGGGCCAATCGACTTCGACCACGATCGTCAGCAATGATATCTTGGGCAGTGGAGTGACGCTGGCTGGTGGCTCGGGTGCCTTTGTATCTCGCAACAGGATCTTTCCAACCACAACCGGTGTCTCACTGGTCGGCAATACCGCGGCACCGGTCGTTCGAGCCAACACGATTCGCGGCGGCCAGCGTGGTATCGCACTAGTCGGCAACAATCCCACCGCAGTAGCGACCTCGGCAGCCGTCATTCGCGCCAATCGAATCTACGACGCAGCTCAAGGCATCTCCATCGAAGCTGTTGGTGATGGTCGGATCAGCGATAATCGCATCCGCACCGCGACCATCGGTATCAACTCGCTGGCTAACTTTGCGGGCTTGATCACTAGCAACGAAGTGGCGGACGCAGCCACGGGAGTCTTCTACGGCGTACCAACGCTGCTGGACAGCAACCGCATTCATGATGGAGGCATCGGGATCACAACCGTTGTCAATTCGACCAGCGGAGGGTTGGGATACTTTGGATCCACCGTTTCCAATCAAGTCGACCGCAACGGAACCGGTATCGAATTGCGGAACGCTGTGGTTCAGAACCAAAGAGTCTTTGGCAACACCGCGGGCATAACGGGTTCAGGTTCGGTATCGCCAGTTGATTTTGATCGGGCGAACGTCGTTGCTCTCAACTCGGTTGGCATCGACATTGCGGGACCGATCACCTTCAATCGCCTCAGTCGCAACGGAGTGGGTGCCCGGCCACGGTCTGGACAACTGGTGGCTCACAACATCTTTGATGACAACCTTGTCGGTACGAGCATCTCCAATTTGGCCGATGTGCGCGTGGTCAATAATACCTTCATTACAGTCGCTGGTGACAACGTCCGCGTCCTGAATGGGTCGCGCGAGATCGAACTCCGCAGTAACATTCTCTCAACTGAGGCTGGTTACAACATCTTTGTCGACAACTCGAGCACTCGAGGCTTTGCGAGCGACTACAACACGTTGAATTCCAGCGGCACGGGCAAGCTGGTTTACTGGACACGTGACTTCACAGACATTCTGGACTGGCAAGAAGATGTTCATGCGCATGATCTGAACTCCATCGGTACGACCGTGGTCAATCCGCTGGCGGCTCGTCCCAGCTTTGTGAGCACCGCACTTGGCGACTTCCGCATCTTTGATCAAGCGGCTCGTCAACGCGGCACCAGCCCCACGGTCGATGCCGGGGACTTCCGAACGGACCAGGCGCGTCCAGTGGGCGCGGTCAACCTGTTGGCGAACCCCAGCTTCGAAGCTGGACTAACCGGTTGGACCGCATCGCCCAGCGGAACAACGAGAGCCACCAGTCCCCTACCGTTTGATGGAGCAAACTACTTTACAGCCGCTTCGAACGCGACGACAACCTTGACCCAAACTGTTGACCTTGTCGCAGCAGGCTATTTGCCTGCCGACATCGATTCACTAATCTATCGCGCGACCTTTGGCGTACGCGCTCGATCCGCAGCAGAGAATCCAGTCGATCGCGGAACGTTGACGGTCACGATCCTCAGCGACGCCGGCGCCGTGATCGGCAGTCCGATTGTGATTCAATCTTCGAATATGTCTGAGCGTTGGGAACTGATCGGTGACAGTGTGGCCTTGCCTACCGGCGCCAGACGGATCGTCTTCCGCTACGATGCGATTCGCCAAAGTGGTAGCACCAATGACGTTTACCTTGACAAGTCATTCTTGGAACTTGCACCACTGACAAGCGGACTGGACATCGGAGCGCGCGGCAATACAACCGCCGAAAGCCCCATGGCCGCGCACTTGGTGTTGATTTCGCCCGATCTTTACCAAGACTGGGAACGAAACAAGTCGATTGATATCCGTTGGGAAAGCTATGGCAACACCGTCGGTTCTCTGGTCGCAATCGACTTGATGCAAGACACACCCGCTGGTGCTGCGCTAGTGACCAGCATCACCACAGGCACGCCCGATAATGGAGCCTACACCTGGATCGCCGGTAACAGCGGCGTTAACTTTGGTACGAAGGGCCTCCGCATTCAAATTTCGTTGGCTGCCAATCGGACAGTCTTCGATCGCAGCAGTGAAACATTCACCGTGCCCGAAAACACCGACACGTTCTTCGTCAATGACCAATCAACCACTGGCGACCAATACACATCAGCGGTTGGTAACAACCGCAACACGGGCAAAATCGCCTCGGCACCCAAGCCCTATCCGAACAACTTGCTACGCATCTACTCGCTAGGTGCCAACCAAACACTCTCCATTGACACGGGAAACTATCCGCTGCTGTATCCGCTGTTGGTCTCCAACATTTTGGGGATCGGCGATGATGAGGGATTCATCATGCGCGGTAGCTCAACTGGCACCACAGCTTTCAGGCACGCGAATCCGTTTACGGTCGCTCCTGTTGTCGAACTAAACAATGCCGACTTCGTCACTCTCCGCAACATGACGTTTACCGGTGGAACGCTGGGGCTACTGGCTCGCAACCAGAGCACGAACTTGGCGGCTAGCTTTATCAACGCAATTGCCAACACAACCGGCGGTATTCGTATCGATACGGGCTCGAGCGCGCTCGGCTTGGATCAACTACGTGCCGATCAGAACGGCGGCGTCGGTATCTACATCAACGGTCTAGTTTCAAGTCTGACCAATAGTGTCGCGTCCAACAATTTGCATTACGGCCTGCAGTTGATCGATACCGGTGCGTCGGCTATCGAGGGCAACAGCGTCTTCAATAACACTGGCAATGGAATCTTTGGTATCTTCGCAACAAATACTCTTGGTGGATTGCCACTGGTCATTGGCAATTCAAACATTGCCTTGGGGCGTGGCAATGTGGTCCGCGACAACTCACCCAATGGTATTTATGCAAGCGGCAATGTGAGCGTCGCAGGTAATACGGTGTTTGACCATGGTACGGGAATCCACGTAGTTAGCGGGGCCACGGCTACTCGCAACGTTGTGTTTGACAACACCATCGGCATCTACAGCAACGGCGGGGCGATTACTGAGAATCGCAGCTATCACAACACCGATGCCGGAATCTTGGCAGAGGCAAATACGAGCATTACTAACAACGTGATCTATTCCAACGTTACCGGAGTGCGCGGGAATTTTGCATTTAACGGTACGCTGATTGGCAACATCATCTATGCCAACACTCAATTTGGATTCTATGTCAGTACGGGTAGTTACTACGGCGGTGCGGTGACGTTAGTCAATAACACCTTTGTTCAGCCAACGGGGGATGCGATTCGGGCTTTGTCCACATCCAAGAATCTTCGCTTGAGAAACAACATCATCTGGGTATCCTCCGGTTTCGGATTATCCGTTGCCCCTGATTCTCAGACTGGTTTTGAAAGCGACTACAATAATTTCTATGTGACAGGCAATGGACAAGTCGCACTTTGGCAAAACGTGGCCAGACCAACTCTAGCTGCTTGGCGCACAACAGCCTTTACAGACGCGAACAGTCTGAGCGTCGCTCCCGGCTTCGTCGATCATGATGGGGCAGACAATGTGCTCGGTTATGTCTCCCGGGCTGCCGATGGACGCGATGACGACTTCCACCTGCTCAGTCAATACGGCAGCTTCCATGGTGTCGCGCTTGCCCCCGTAGCAAGCGGTAACGGAACCGGTTCACCGACTCTGTTGACCTTCGCGGGTAACCCAACGCTGGATGCGACGACTTCGCCCTTGATCGATCGTGGTGATGCGAATGATTCTTTTGCTTTAGAACCTCTTCCCAACGGTGGCTTCATTAACATTGGTGCTTATGGAGGCACCACGCAAGCCTCCATTAGTCCAGCGCGTTATGTATCGATCATTTCACCCGATGGCGGTGAAGTTTGGCCTCAGGGTCAAACCTTCGCAATTCGCTGGCGATCGAAGTATGACGACGTGGTCAGTGGTACATTCAAAATTGAACTTGTCGGAAACGATATCCCGAATCCGGTCTTGACGATCGCAACCTCAGCGCCCGATACCGGCAGCTTTACGTGGACTGTCCCTGCGACGCTGACACCTGACGATTATCGCATTCGGATCACTCGCAACGATTTCCCCACGGTGTTTGATGTCAGCAACGCTTCTTTTGAAGTCACAGCGCCCATCAACACCTATTACGTCAACGACGGCGCTGTACTAGCCGGTGATGCCACGACAGCGATTGGGAATGACATTACCAATAGTGGACTGAGCCCCAATAGTCCTAAAGCTTCAATCAGCGGCGTACTCACCAGCTATGTCTTGAAACCCGGCGACACGATTCTTGTAGACGCGGGAACCTACAACCTCTCAACCACACTCATCTTGAATTCAGCC
Organism: Pirellulaceae bacterium; assembly: GCA_033761895.1. Taxonomy (GTDB): domain Bacteria; phylum Planctomycetota; class Planctomycetia; order Pirellulales; family Pirellulaceae; genus Aureliella. The sequence goes on from JANRMD010000085.1 coordinate 17,694, forward strand.
GCAAATGGAATAAGCATCGTTGGATACAGAAATCCAGCTTTCCCCGAGCGTTCGACCATCATCGATCGAGGCAATTTGACTCAGAACGTGATCGAGTTGCAGAACGTCGACGGCATCACCCTGGACGGCTTGACAATCCGCGGCGGTTACAACGGAGTCAATGCAACCACCACTTCCGATTCCGACAACCTCATAATCAGTAACAGCACGATTCAAGGTAACCAGCAATTCGGCGTTTACCTCGATATATCGAATGACTTTGCTAGGTTACAGGGCAATCTATTCGATAGCACAACCACCAACTATGGCATGTGGATCTATGGTACGGACGCGGTCATCAGTACGAATCGCTTTACGGGTGGAATCTATGAATCGGGTACCGTTCGTGGAGCGCGTTCGTCGATCAGCGACAACGTCTTCACCAATGTTCGAAACGGCATCGGAGTCAACAACTATTCTAGCGCTCCCGCAGATCGTATCGCCGTTAGGAATAACACCTACACTAATGTTCGAGAATTCGCGATTAGCACTTCCGTCAACACGCTTGTAGTTGGTAACTCCATTACGGGAGCCGGTACAGGGATTTCCGGCAATGGAGAAATTCGAGACAACACTATTCGCGATGGTGGCACCGGGATTAGTGCGAGTTTCTCAGCTGTCGTGGAAGACAACCGAGTGTTCCATAACTCGGGCGTAGGGCTCTATTTGGCGTCTAACGCAACAAACCGCAACAATCGTATTTACGACAACTTGATTGGCATCCAAACCGATTTAGGTTACTCGGGTGTGGTGAATAACAACATCATCTACCACAATGCCAACTTTGGAGTCCTGGTTAGCGGAACGGGATACTACGGTGGCACGCCGCTGATAACCAACAACACGATTATTCAGCGGACTGGTAACGCGATTCAAGTCAGTGATGGTCGTGCGCAGAATGTGCTTGTCAAGAACAACATCTTGCAAGTCACCGGTGAATGGGCCGGTTATGCGATCGCGGTGAACGCTGACGCCGGGCGTGGCTTTAGAAGTGACTACAACGCGATCTACACTTCAGGTAACGGCAAAATTGGACTTTGGGAAAATCGCGAGTTCACCAGCAACGCGGACTGGTTCTACGAAGTTGGCTTGGACGAACACAGTCGCTTTGGAGATCCGCAGTTTGTGGACTTGGGAGGTACCGATGGACGCATTGGCTTTGACCGTGGCATCGGGTTGGCTGCAACTTATTACAACACCAGTGATTTTACGGGGCCGATTGCCCTGCGCAGGATCGATCCGACGCTCAATAGTTACTGGAGTACCGGTGCTCCAGCTCCGGGAGTGAATGCCGACAACTTCAGCATTCGCTGGGAAGGTTATGTTTATGTGCCTGCTGCTGGGACTTACACCTTCTACACGCAAGCCGATGACGGGGTAAGGCTGTACCTGGACAACAATGCAACTCCAGTGATCGACCAGTGGAACTACGCTGGTTTCGGCGAAAGGACTTACACGACGACGTATGCCACCGCGGGCATGCATGCCATCAAAGTGGAAATGCGCGAGACGACAGGCGACGCTGGGATTAGGCTGTATTGGAGCAGTGGTGCGATCACAAAGCAGATCATCCCGAGCGACTACTTGGATCCATCCAACATCTTTACGCTTATTGACTACGGCAGTGACGACAATTTTGCATCGCAAGTAACTTCGAACACGATCGATTCCGGCGACCCGAATGACGCTTATTTCCGCGAACCAAGTCCCAATGGCGGTCGACTCAATATCGGAGCTTACGGACATACTCCGCAAGCAAACAATAGCCAATCGCAGTTGGTTCAGATTCTCTCGCCCAACGGATTAGAGAAACTCGAACGCGGGCAAACTGTTCCCATCACCTTCCGCAGCAACGGTCTTAAGACCATGCAACCCGTCATGTTCCTGAATGCCGGCTCGCCCACCGTTGAAGCGTGGCAATCTGCCAATCCATACGTAACCAGCGGTACCGCTTATCAATTCACCAATCCAGTCTCGCTGGCAGGCGTGATCGATCCCGCGCCCCAAGCGGTTTACCAATCCTACTACTACACCGGTGGATTCGTGAACTCGCTGCTATCCCTGCGTTTACCAATGGCCGATGGCACTTATTCCGTTCGTTTGCATTTTGTGGAGATGGACCTGAACGCAGCCAACCAACGCAGGTTCGATATCAAATTGAACGGAACGACCCTCAGAACCGACTATGACATATTTGCTGCAGCCGGTGGACGCTACATCGCCAAAGCGGAGGAGTTCAATGACATCTTGGTCAGCGGCGGAACCGGTCTCGCGATCGACCTGCTCAATCGATTGGGTGGTGCTGGTGCAGTCCTATCAGCCATCGAAGTGCTTTCGAGCACACCGCAAGGAACGGCCGATCCTCGCGTCACGCTTGAATATTCCAATGATGGAGTCAGTTGGACGCCGATTCCCGGGGCGGGCAGTGTACCGCTGGACCGCTGGGGAAGAGGTAGCTTTAACTGGACCATCGCCGAAAGCCTTGAAGTTGGAAACAACTATCAAGTACGAGCCAGAATTACAGGCTCCACAGGTCTGGTAACGGATACTTCCGACGCAACGTTCCTGATCACCAATGCAGGCCGTGATTTTTACCTCAACGACAACTCATCTACGGGTGACGTCTTCGCTACTGCCTTGGGCAACAACGTTAACAGCGGCAAGACGCCTGACCAACCCATCGCTTCACTGCAGGCTTTGCTGGCTGCGTACGCCTTTAGTCCAGGTGATGTCATCCATGTCGACTCGGGCAACTACCGACTAATCAGAACTGCAGTGCTCAGTTCGCGGCATTCAGGGGTCCGGATTGAGGGCCCTGCCGTACCGGCCAATGCGCCCCCCAAGGCCACATTGGATCGAAACAACCTTGCGTTCAACGTGTTTGAGCTACAGAACGCTGATGGAGTGACTTTCGATCGCCTGACGATTCGTGGCGGCTACAACGGTATCAGTGCCGGCGCAAACTCCGACAGTGACAACCTCGTCGTCAGCAATAGCCTGATTGTGGGCAACCAACAGTTTGGCGTTTATCAGGATCTCAGCAATGATTTCGCCAGTTTCCAAGGCAACACCTTCGATAGTACGTCAACGAACTATGGCATGTGGCTGTATGGCAGCGACGCAATCATCCAAGGCAACCGCTTTACGGGAGGATTCTACGAGTCTGGCACGATTCGTGGTCCGCGCTCTTTCATTCGTAACAACACGTTCACCAACGTTCGTAACGGCCTTTTGGTCAGCAACTTTTCTTCGACATTAGCCGACCGCACGTTTGTTCAAAACAACACCTATACCAATGTCCGTGAACTGGCCGTCTCCGCAAGCGTAAACACGCTGGTCTCCGACAACCAAATCACTGGAGCTGGAACTGGTTTGGCCGGTAGCGGCGAGTATCGCAATAACGTGGTCCGCGATGGAACGACCGGTATCAGCGTGGGCTTTCAAGCCATCGTTGAAGACAATCGTGTCTTCCACAACTCCGGAGTTGGCTTGTATCTGGCTTCGAATGCAGCCAACCGAAACAACCGGATCTACGACAATGCCATCGGCGTTCAAACAGACTTAGGATACTCAGGTGTCGTTAGCAACAACATCATCTACAACAACAGCAGTTTCGGTGTGTTGGTCAGCGGTACGGGATACTACGGTGGAACCCCGACGGTTATCAACAATACGATTGTTCAACAGACGGGCAACGCAATTCACCTGAATGATGGTCGATCGCAAAACGTGCTTGTCAAGAACAATATCTTGCAAGTCGCCGGTCCCTACGCTGGCTATGTGTTTGCAATCAATTCTGATGCTGGCCGGGGATTCCGGAGCGACTACAACACCATCTACACAACGGGCAATGGCAAAATCGCGTTCTGGGAGAATCGTGACTTCACAGATCGCTCCGATTGGTTCTACGAAGTTGGCATGGACGAGCATAGCAGCTTTGGTGATCCACAGTTTGCGGGACTCGCTGGAACTGATGGAAGTTTAGGCTACAGTCGCGGTGGTGGTCTGCCCGCTAGCTACTTCAACACCAACGACCTGAGCGGCCCAGTCGTCCTGACCCGACTCGATGAAACGATTAACTTCAACTGGGGCTCGGGAGCGCCCGCCACTGGACTGAACAGCGACAACTTCAGTACAAGATGGAACGGTTTCTTGTACATCCCTGCCGCGGGCACTTACACGTTTTTCACGCAAGCTGATGAAGGCGTGAGGCTGTACCTTGATAACGCAGCGACGCCTGTCATTGACCAATGGAACTACGTTGGATTTGCTGAACGAAGCTATACAACCACTTTTGCAACAGCCGGAATGCGCGCCATTCGGTTGGAAATGCGTGAGACAACTGGCACTGCCGCAGTGCGGCTGAGTTGGAGCAGTCCCACGATTCCGAAGCAGATCATTCCTAGCGACTACTTGGGGGCCACCAACACATTTGTGTTGCAAGACTTCGGAGCCGACGACAACTTCGCGGTTCAACTCACCTCGCCGACTATCGACGCTGGTGATCCGAACGACGCATACTTCTTCGAACCGATGCCCAACGGTGCTCGCATCAATGTCGGTGCTTACGGCAACTCGACCTTGGCCAGCGTTAGTCCATCGCAACTAATCCAGGTGATTTCGCCCACTGGGCTCGAAAAATTCGAACAGGGTCAAACCGTTCCGATTCAATTCCATTCGACTGGCTTGAGAACCTCGCAGCCGATCGCCTTGTTCAACGGCGGTCCAGCCTCCGGCTTATGGAGTGCTGTTGCTCCGTTGATCACTGTCGGGAACGTGAGCAATAGCGTGTTTGAATTGCAAGGCGTAGCGATTGATCGCTCGGCGGTGGTGAACCCAATTGCAGAGGAACTCTATCGAAGTTACGCGTACGCGAACGGCGGCGTTGGCGGCAAACTGGCCATGTCAGTCAAAGTGCCCGATGGCAGCTATAGCATTCGCATGCACTTTGTTGAACCGAATGCGGCGGCAAATCAACGCCTTTTCGATATTCGTGTTAACGGAACTACAGTCCGTGCTGGGTATGATATTCGAACCGCCGCGGGTGCTCTTCGCAAAGCTGTGGCTGAGACATTCTCAGCCTTGAACGCGTCCGATGGTGCTGGACTGACCATTGAACTCGTTAACGTAGGCCCATCGAGCGCGATCTTATCCGCAATCGAGGTCTTTGCAAACACGCCGCAGGGAACTAGCCTACCAAGAGTTGCTCTGGATGTATCCAGCGATGATGGCGCAACCTGGAACCAGATTGCCACCAACTTGGCCATTGATCGCTGGGGCAATGGGAGCTTCGATTGGGTGGTTCCAGCGACTTCAACGCCAGGAATCAACTACCGAGTGCGAGCCCGCAGCACCACCATCAACAGCGTCAGCGACATTAGCGATGCGACGTTCTCGATCGCAGGCAGCGGTCCTAATTACTATGTCAGTCCAACCGGCGACAATCGCAATACGGGCAAGCTTCCCACTGAACCGATGAGGTCCATCTCGGGCTTGATCAATGCGTATGATCTTGATCCTGGCGACATCATTAATCTAGCCGCAGGGACTTATCGGACCTACCGCAACATTGTGATGACACCGCAAGACAATGGTGTCACACTGCAAGGCCTTCCGGATACCCCAAGTATTATCAATCGAGGCAACACCGCGCCGAGCAGCTTTTCATTTGAGCTCAGGAACGCCGATGGGATCACGCTCGACTCAGTCCAAATAACTGGTGGCGAAGTCGGTTTGCTGGCGGCCGAGAATTCCGATTCAGATAGTCTGACAGTCCGAAACAGCCAGCTGTATGGCAATACCAATTCAGGATTCTGGATTGGCAGTGGCAATGACTCTTGGACCCTGGAAAACAACAAGATCTATGGCCTGCCAGGCGGATCGACCGCAGATGACCAATCGTTTGGTGTATTCTTCAATTATGCCTCGACAAGCGTTGGTCATCAAATTTTAAATAATGAGATTTACGACCATCTCACGTACGGAATTTTTGGGCCGCGCTGGCAAACGCTGATCAGTGACAACGATATCCACGGAAATCGCTATGGAATCTCCGCCGGCTTTGGGTTGCCCGCCGGAGTTCAGCCGCTGGTAATTCGCGATAACAGAATTCGCGACAATACCGAATATGGGCTTTATGCCGACAGTGCCAACAGTTCTGCCGGCTCCATCCTCGTCACCAACAATCGAATTTACGGCCAAGTCGGTGACAACGACGTCGGTTTATATGCGTACAACGGTACACAGGCGGTCGGTAACGAAGTCTACGGAAACTTCAAAGGGATCGTGGGCAACTCTTCAAACGCGGCCTTGCCAACCAGCATCAATACCAACCGAGTATTTAGCAATCGCAACGCGGCTATCACTGTTGATGGCAACGTGCAAGTGTTTGGTAATTACCTCTATTCCAATTCCATCGGGGTGCAAACGGTTGCGGGCTTTAATGGGATTGTGGCAAGCAACCTAATCTACTCCAACACCAACCGCGGAATTCTAATTCAGAACTCTTCCAACAATCAACTTGCTCAGTATCTAAACAACACGGTGTACCAACCCGTCGGCGATGGTATTCGAGTGGAGGCCTCAGCTCGCAACAACCGCATCCTGAACAACATCGTATGGGTCTTAGCGGGTTATGGTTTGTACGTTGACAACAACAGTCAAGTGGGACTCACCAGTAACTTCAATAACTTCTTCCAAGGCGCTGATCCCAATGCTTACGTGGGCTATTGGAATGGCGCGCCGCGCGACTTGCTGGCTAACTGGAGGACGGCTTCCTCAGCCGATGCAAGCAGCATTGAAGGTGATCCGAGCTTTGTCGACATTGACGGTGCCGACAATGTGCTTGGGTTCGTAGCCAACGCGAATGGCGGCATCGATGGTGGCCGGGATGATAACTTCTATCGCAATAAGAACTCAATATCCACCGATCGCGGCCATACTTGGGATGCAGCCCTGACAGACATTGAAGGCTTCAGCCGACTGGACGATCCTGCCACAGTGAATGCCGGAGGACCTCGTTTCACGATTCGTGACGCGGCAGCTCTAAGCCTGACCGGTGGTGTGGCACAAAACTGGAAGTCGGACGAGAATTTCTGGTCCTGGACCTTACCCTTCGCTTTCTCATTCTACGGTACAAACTACACAACAGCTTTCGTGTCTTCCAATGGGTTCATTCAATTCGGTACCAATGCACTTGCGTACGATGGCTTTAATGCCACGGACAAACTGGCTGCCTTGCCACGTATCGCACCGCTCTGGGATGACCTCACCACCACAGGTGCCACTGACAACATCTTTCTGGACACAAGCATTGCCGGACAGGCCACGGTTCGGTGGGACGCAACGAACAAGGTCAACAGTACCAAAGTTAGTTTCGCCGCCACCCTGTTTGCCGATGGGAGAATTCAATTCGACTACGGCGCTGGCAATTCGGGGCTTACGCCGACGGTCGGAATCTCGCGCGGCAACAATCGTCAATTTGAATTGGTCAGCGGCTACGATGGTGCGGCATCACTGACCAACGCAACATCGAAACAGTTCAGCTTGATACCAGGCTTTGCAGACATCGGTGCCTACGAATTTCGTGGAAACAGTGGGGATGCAACGCCACCCCAAGTAGTTGCTTCAATTCCAACGACAGTTCAGCTGAATGGCATCATCGCGGCCCCCGTCAATGAAATCCGACTCAGTTTCAGTGAAGAGATCAACCCAATCGATGCTCGCTCGCCAGCCGCTTACGAGTTGCGTGGAGCCGGTCCTAATGGCCTCTTCAATGATCCAGACGACGTCATCTTTATTCTGCAGCCAAGCTATTCCGCTGGCCAGAATACGGTTGTGCTGATGGCCTCCATCACTACCGGTTCGCTACCAGATGGAACTCTCCCAGCAGGTGCCTACCGCATCACCGTTTTCGCTGGAGTCGACTCGGCGATTCATGATCTCGCAGGAAATCGGCTCGATGGTACTAACGCCGGTACCGAAGGCAACAACTACGTTCGGACTTTCAATGTCATCAACAATGTCGCTCCCACTCTGCTAGGCGCGAACTCACTGATATCGATCCAACAGAATGAACCCGACGCCAACAATCCAGGAACCTTGATTTCACAGTTGCTCCAAGGTCAAGTCACGGATCCAGACGGCCCAGCACGAGGTATCGCAGTGCGCAACGCAGGTTCGACAACGGGTACATGGCAATATGCTCTCGACGGGGTTACCTTCCTTCCGGTCGCACCAAAATTAGCCGCAGGCAACATCTTGTTGCTGGCCGCCGACAATGACACTCGTGTTCGCTTCCAACCCAACACTGGTTTCTCAGGGACGGCCAACGACCTGGTATTCAGCGCTTGGGACACTGCCGATGGGCTGCTTGAAGGGACCGATGTGCTGCCGTCGTTGCTAGCGGCCAGATCCTTGAGCGCTAGCACCGCAAACGCCTCGATTGCTGTGTTGAGACCAGTCAACCAAAATCCAGCCATCGGCGCATTTGATACTGCGATCACTTACACAGAAAACGGCGCTCGATTGCGTTTGGACTCAAATGCTACAATCACCGACAGTGACTCATCGAATTTTGACACGGGCACTTTGACTGTTTCCATAACTGCGAACCGTCAAGCCACAGATGTCATTTCAATCATTGTCGGTGGCACGGGGGCATCAAGTGTTGCAGTGAGCGGTGCGCAGATATCGGTTGGGGGCATACTAATGGGCACGTTTATTGGCGGAACCAACAACACGGACTTGGTCGTCACACTGAACGCGAGCGCCACACCGATTCGAACGCAAGCCTTGTTGCGTGCGATCGCCTTTAGCAGCACCTCCGAGAATCCATCAACGCTGCAACGCACCGTCCGTGCTGTGCTGACGGATGGTGACGGCGGCACCAGCACCGCTGCCTCCAAGTCGATCAATGTGGTGGCCGTCAACGACAAACCCGTCGTAGGAGCCTTCGACTCAGCCATCAGTTACACCGAAAATGCCGTTGCAACTTGGTTAGACATCGACGCAACTGTCGTTGATGTCGACTCAACCAATTTCGATACAGGTCAATTGTCCGTGCGTGTCTCAGCCAACGGGCAGACATCCGATGTGCTTTCGATCAGGCCACGTGGTACCGGCTCTGCAGCCGTAACCAGCAACGCAACCCAAGTCTTGGTGGGTGGCATCGTAGTGGGTACTTTCACCGGCGGGACAAACAATTTGCCGTTTGTCATTACGTTCAATAGTGCCGCCACCCCGGCTAGAGTGCAAAATCTGCTGCGAGCGATCGCTTACCGAAACGCGTCCGAGAATCCTTCGACCTTACCGCGAACCATTCAAGTATCCTTAAATGACGGTGATGGCGGCACCAGTTTGCCTGTCACCAAGACCGTGAATGTTGTCGCTGTCAACGATGCCCCCGTTGTGGCAGGCTTTGATACGCCAGTCAGTTACACGCGAGGCGCGGCACCACTGTTGCTTGATGTCGATGCAACTGTGACTGATGCAGACGCAGCGAACTTCAACGCTGGCAAATTGACGGTCTCAGTCTCAGTGAACAGGCAGTTGACGGATACGATTTCAATTGTGGCCGGCGGAGTAGGTGCGGCGCGCGTGACGCTCAGTGGTCAGACTGTGTTGGTTGGCAATGTGGCCATCGGTACTTTTACTGGTGGAGCCGCAGGCACCGCGCTCGTAGTCACATTTAACACCTCAGCAACTGCGGCTCGCGTCCAGTCGCTGTTGCGAGCCATTGCGTTCAGCAACACTATCGGTCAATCGGTGCTGCCCAGAACAGTTCGCGTGATTTTGACCGATGGCGTTGGCGGCACCAGCGCCCCAGCAACCAAGACCGTGACGATCTTGTAGCACCGTAGCCTAACTGTCCCAGGCAGGATGCCTAGGCTACTGGCAAGATGCCTAGGCTACGTGGCACAGTTTTGCGATTAGCCTTTCGGCGCGTGGGCCGGTGGCAGTGAGTATGGCTAGCCGACTTTGGTGAGTGGCTGAATCGATCGGAGCAAGTTGTATATGCAGTCGATCTGAGGGCAAGGTTTCTGGATACTTCTCGGCCCACTCAATAAAGATCAATGCCGATTGCTCGAGCAATTCGTCGATCCCCAAATCCCAAACTTCGGCGGCTGATTCAAGTCGATAGAAATCAAAGTGGTAGATCAAGTGCCGACCTGAATAACGCTGAAGCAGCACATAGGTTGGACTGGTGACTTCCTCCGCAGGGATTCCCAAAGCCTGCGCAGCGAAACGGACCAGTTGCGTCTTACCAGCACCCAGCGTCCCGCTAAGTGCGATCACCATCGGCAGTTCAACTGCCGTAGCTAGAGACTGGGCCAATCGTTGTGTGTCGGCAAGTGAGTCGAGTTGGATTCGGCAATCGAGCATCAGACTGGTGCTTCACATGCTCCATCCATACGAACGCAACATCAGATCTTGGACTGTGCCAGTTATATCGCGGAGCGTGAAGGGCTTGGAAAGCAGCGAATGCGTTTGCAGTTCGGCGGCCCGTTGCTTAATGCGATCATCCAAATTGGCGGTCATGATAATGCACGGCAAGGTGCTTTCCGCTAACCGGCGAATTTGCTCGAGGGCATCCAGTCCTGATAAACGCGGCATGTGTACGTCTAGCAAGACCAAGTGCAATTCAGATTGCTGACGAACGATCTCAATCGCTTCGCAGCCATCGGAGGCTAGGTGCGTACAGAAGCCGCGTCGTTGAAACAGCTCGCTCAACGATTCCCGAAAATCACGATCGTCATCTGCAATCAGCAGATGAGGCGCTGTCCATTGCACTGGAAACACCCTCCGAACATGTACTGCCACAGGTTACAAGCAAATTGCCTGCCAAATCGTCAGTAATCCTGACACGGGAAACTATCCCTGCATTATGCGTTCCCATTTGGCGTGCTGGAAGAGAGGCTGGGCAAGATTAGGGGTATTCCAGGTCGGCTCGCAGTTAAATTCCCCTAATGGGTTACAAAAAACGGCGATTGGCTGACAACGCGATGATGGATAAACCCCAAGCGTCAGCTTTGATGTTGCGAGTTTTGGGCTTTCGCAACCCGAAGCGTTAGCGAGGGACCGAGTTACGGGGTCGGCATGACAGTAAAGAAAGGCCCCTCGCTAACGCTTCGGGGCAGGAAAAACCAAGCAATGCGTCCGATTTGCTTCACAGCACCAATCATCTCAATATAAAAAAAGCGTCAGCGAGGGGCGCTCGCTCTTCCCCACTGACGCTCTGGTATTTGGTTCAGCAGGCCCGCGGGGCCTGCCATTTACGCTGACCTTAGGTTCCTGGAAGCCACAGTTTGCTTTTCGATTCCTGCGGGTCAGATTGTCCTGGCAGGACCAATCCGCTTGCCGATTCTTGAGGTTCGTCGGCACCACCCAGGATGTCGCTCATTGGGTCAACCGCCCGGCCACGCCCGGCACCCCGCGTTTGCTCCATGATGTACTGCATAAAGCTCAGCAGGTATGGGTCATTGGGGTACTTCTTAGTTGCCGTCAAGATGCACTCTTGAGCCTCTTGAACACGACCAGCGGCTTGCAACAGCCCCATACGCTGGATGACAACACGTCCGACCGGAGCGTTCGCTTTTTCGAGCGCCGATTCCAGTTGCAGACAGTAATCGATCTTTCCATCCACGGTGGATTCGAATGAGATCATTCCGCTGAGGGCCGCGATGCGAATTGGATTGTCCGCCAACGTCTCGCGGCTGAGGACTTCTTGAGCGCATTGGTGGTAGACTCGATACGCCCCTAACGAGATCGCTCGGCCTGCAATAGCCTGCAGTTGGTTATCGGATAGCTGCTTGCAATCGATGCGGTCCAAGTCCACCACACTGGTCAACTGAATGTTCTCGGACTGAGGATTCACGGTCAAACTTGGTCGGGGCAAATCCAAGCGGCGGTAGACTTCGTCGATCGATTCGCGCGGCACCACGAACGATTGCTCACCTTCCAAGTGCACGAGCAAACCGCGAATGATCGCTCGCTTGCGTTCGTCCTGCGCGGCTTCAAGCACAGTTTGGTTATCCAGGATTGGCAACTGGCAATTCAGGAAATCTTCTACCAATTCTTTGCCGCGCTGCTCGAACCCAAGTGGGACTCCAGGCGATGCGACGAGGACTTTGGGACGGCGCAACAGCAGTGGGTAAGGGCTGTCCGTTGGAATCTGATGCCCTGCGATTTCGTTGCCGAGTTGTAGCGTCTCGAGCAATCGATTCAATTGCTCCTTTTCCTTCGCCATACATCGCGCAACGACCAAGACGCGCGCCGGGCGGTCGGTTTGCTTGCCAAAGGTAACGACAGTCGCAACAAATTGTGCGATTTCATGACTATCGGCTGCGGGTTCACCGATAATCTGTCCTTTGCCAAGCGAGAATGCGCGATCGTAGACCGCGAAGACACGCTTGGCGGGCACTTCGTCATTCACGGCTGCGGCGTAGAAGTGACGCATTTGCTCGGCTTCTTGTCCACCATAAGACTGAGCGATATCGAGCTTATCTAATGCTTCGTGGATGCGTTCATCCGAATCCACTTCGCAGTAACGGACCAGCATCGGCGAGTCGATCGATTTTTGGTCGGGTTCGATTTCGAAGGCCAGTGCCAAATAGTAAGCCCGCTCTTCAGCGGTAATTTGCATGTTTTCGGACAGTTTCTTGGCTGTCGCGTAGGCGCCCTCTTGATCGAGCTGCGCGTATTGGGCTCGCAACAGATGCGACAAAGTGCTTGGCTGGTCCGGGAAATCTCGCAGGATCGCACGCAGCTTGGTTTCAGCTTGCGGATAACGGAAGGTGCGTGCAAGCGAGGCGACTTCTGCCAAACGCTCTTTACCTAAGGATGCCTGAGTGTTCTCGATCACACGTGGCGGGGTCTTCGCCAGCAAGTTCAGCGTCGGATCCTTCAGCGGCGACTCTTCCCCTGCATCCGCGTCACGCATCAGCGTATTGAGTATGTCGCACCAAAAGCCCATCATCGACGACTTGCCCTTGTCGCCCATCGTGCGAATCAAAACTTGGATGGCAGGCAACGTCATCGATGGGAAAGTTTCCCGCGACTCGGACATACCTTGCAACAGATATCGAGCCGCATTCTCAAGCGGCTCTTCATCGTTGCAAGCCACCATCGAACGCATGACTAAAGCTAGGGGATTGTCCGGTTTGAGTTTCAGAAAGCGAATTGCCGTCTCACGAAAAGTATCGAATTCTTGCATCGCGAGCGACAGTTCGCATTTGATCGCCAACAACCAAGCAGTGTTCGGTGTTTTCGCAAGCAATTGGTTGATTCGATCGAGCGCCGCGAGCTCCTGCCCACCTTCCGCCAGCCGCATGATCGTTTCTAGCTCTTGCGGCTGTTCAACGCACTTGCAGAACTTGAGCTTCTTGCCGTTTCCACACGGGCAGGGTGCGTAACTATCGATTGTCATCGGAAAATTCCTAGGTAAGGGCATTATGGTCGGCAATATGAGCCGAACTTGTTGGCGGATTTCAAAGGAAGTGGAGTGCGAACCGAGATTTTGCTCGCAAAAGCGTCGGACCCCCAGAGCGAGGATGCGCACGCTATTACGATCCCCAAGCCTGAAGATTTTATCAAAATGCGGCCCATAAGGCGAGCCGCTGTTGTCCGGCGAGTTTCCGCTGCTGTTTCAGAAATGAGGCACCAACTCAAAAGTTCTCTCGGTGAGAGCGATTAACTTGCCGCGCCGACTAAGATCTAGGACGATTGGACGGTTCTAAACGAGGACAAGCGAGTGGAACTACGCGACAAATTGGCGATTCTGGCTGACGCGGCCAAATACGATGCTTCGTGCGCCAGTAGCGGCTCGGGCAAGACGCGGGCTGGCAGTCAGATCGGCACCACCGAAGGGATGGGAATTTGTCACAGCTATACGCCCGACGGTCGTTGCGTGTCGCTCTTGAAAATCCTGCTCACCAACTACTGCATCTACGACTGTCGCTTTTGCGTAAATCGTGTCTCCAGCGATACTCCGCGAGCTCGCTTTACCGTCGATGAAGTCGTCAAACTCACGATGGACTTCTACAAACGCAACTACATCGAGGGTTTGTTTCTCAGTTCTGGCATCATTCAGAATTCAGACTACACCATGCAGCAGCTGATGTTGGTCGCCAAGACATTGCGCGAGCGCGAACACTTTGGCGGCTACATCCACTTGAAAACCATCCCCGGTGCCAGTCAAGAATTGATCGATCAAGCCGGTTTGTTTGCAGATCGCTTAAGCGTCAACATCGAATTGCCTACCGACGCGGATCTTGAACAGCTGGCCCCTGAAAAAGATGGCGCGCAGATCCAGCAAGCCATGGATGGTATCCACACCAAAATCGAAGAGTTGCGGCAAGATGCGGGGCGCGGCTTGCGTGCCCCAAAGTTCGCACCTGCCGGACAGAGCACCCAGATGATCGTGGGCGCAACCAGTACCCCCGACCAAGTCATCTTGCAAACAGCCAGCCAACTCTATGAAACGCACCGCTTACGTCGCGTCTATTACTCGGCCTATAGTCCGATACCGCACGCCGACGCCCAACTGCCTGGCAAGAGCCCACCGTTAGTGCGCGAACATCGGCTCTACCAAGCCGATTGGTTGCTGCGCTTTTATGGTTTCGATGTCAACGAATTGGTCGTAGCTGCCGATTGCAACTTGGATCTTGAGATCGACCCCAAACTCGCTTGGGCACTCGCCAATCGGCACCGCTTTCCGATCGACGTCAATCGAGCCCCACGCGAGGAACTACTTCGCATCCCGGGCATCGGTGCTCGGAACGTGGCCAAGATTTTGCAAATGCGGCCAGTGCGCAGTTTGCGCATCGCCGATCTTAAACGTCTGCGTATCGCCTGGAAGCGCGCGCAACCGTTTGTGATCACGGCCGATCACAATCCTGGCCTGAAACTACTCGATAAGGAACTGCTGAAAGACCAGTTCGCTCCCAAACCCAAACACTTGCTGTTGTTCGATACCCAGCAGTCAGCACACTCGGGTGAGCTTTGATGGCGTTGACATGCTTTGAAAGGTCACGTTGATGCATCAATTCGTTGTCAAAGATTTTGAACAGTGGCGTGTTACTGCTCGGCAATTGCGTGTGGCAGAAGTACCGCCCGATGAAGTGCAATTCTTGAGCGAGCATGAGCCGGGACTGTTTGCAACTTCAACGCCACTGACAGAGCTGATTCCAGCGGCTGAGGTAGCGGCGGATTTTCGCGTTCCGAAAGAGTTCCTGCAGCTTGCTACGGACGTCGGCTACCATCGCGACGCGCATCGCTGGGAACTGCTCTATCGAGTGCTGTGGCGCTTGACCACAAATGAACCCAAGCTTCTTCAACTCGCCACTGACGATGACGTGCAACGCTTGCTAATGATGCAGAAGGCGGTCAGTCGTGATGCCCATAAGATGAAGGCCTTTGTGCGTTTTCGCGAAGTTATCCAAGATGACCAGCCACACTTTGTTGCTTGGCATCGCCCCGACCATCGCATTGTGCGTAAAGTTGCACCCTTTTTCAGCCGCCGCTTTAAGGCCATGCACTGGACCATCTTAACGCCCGATGAATCCGTATCGTGGGACCAGCACCAACTGAACTACTTCGATGGCGTCGATCGCAGCGCAGCCCCAACCAGCGATCAACTTGAGGAACTTTGGCGAACCTACTATGCCAATATCTTCAATCCGGCGCGCATCAAGATCAAAGCCATGAAAGCTGAAATGCCGGTGCGTCACTGGGCCACTTTGCCAGAAGCCTCGATCATCGACGACATATTGCAAGCCGCTCCGCAGCGCGTGCAAGCCATGCTGCAGCGCAGTGAAGGTTTTGCTACATCCGCTCGCGACTTTTTTCCAACTTCGCCTGCCACATCGCTCATCGCGCTTGCCGAAGCTGCCCAACGTTGCCGCGCGTGCGACCTGTGTTGCCATGCGACTCAAGTTGTCTTCGGGCAAGGACCTCAATCAGCGCGGATCGTCATCGTCGGCGAGCAACCTGGCGATCAAGAAGATCTGGTCGGTGCGCCGTTTGTCGGACCAGCCGGGCAAGTGCTTGACCAGGCTCTTGCGTCCGCTGGGCTCGACCGTAATGAGCTCTATATCACCAACGCGGTCAAGCACTTTAAGTTCGAGCAAACAGGTACTCGTCGTTTGCATAAGCGTCCCGACGCTCGCGAAATCAGAGCTTGTCGTCCCTGGTTCGAAGAGGAATGGTCGCAATCGCAGGCTGCAGTACTGATATGCCTGGGCGCGACCGCTGCCACAGCCCTAATTGCTCCCGGCTTCCGTCTCCAGCAACAGCGCGGTCTCTGGGTCACCTCCAAGTTTTGCAAACATACTTTAGCCACTTGGCATCCATCGAGCATTCTACGCTTGCAGGACGAAAAACACCGAGCGGCCAGGTTTGAGGAACTGGTGATGGACTTGCGCTGCGCGCGAGCGACAGCGTCAAGTATCTGAACCGTTAACAGCAGCTTGCATGGCTAGGGAGAGGCGGCATTGCGAAGTGCGCTTCCGGCTGCCACGCCACCGACCAAAGCCAGTAGTAGTGCGGCCGCCTGTGGGTACTCTCGCTTACCGGAACCATCCGCTGCAACTTTAACCACCGCAGCTCCCACCATCAATCCAATTGCAACTCCAACGAGTAGTCCGCCAAATAACAGACGCATCTTCATCGACATCTCCTCTTGGTTCGGTGGCTGTAACTTTGTGACGGTGGCGGCATTGTTATCTCGGTTTGACTAACCGAAATTGGAATTGGCGTGAGTCTTTGCTAGAATGCTGTCGATCGAGGTCTTCATCTACATGCGTAATCTGCACTAGAAACAGATCATCGATTTTCAAAAAAGTCTTCAGCCCTTTAAGTGAGCTGATTTCAACTGGACAGAAATTTCGAAGCTCCCGTGAATCTGGGATCTTCACAACGCACTTCGCAACGCGCATGGTTGGTGCCGAAAAACCTTTTCGCAGTTTGGATTGTTTCGATGAGCGATGAGTCTCTAAAGGTGTTGGGCGAAACAGACTGGACGAAATCTGAGGCATCAGAACAGTTATTGCCCGAGGTCTACGACGAATTGAGGCGATTGGCGGCAAAGTTGCTCGCTTTTGAAAAGCCCGGGCAAACACTCCAGCCGACCGCCTTGGTGCACGAGGCTTATTTGCGTCTCGTTGGAGGAAGTGTGCCCGCACGTTGGAGTGGTCGTGGGCATTTCATTTCGGCGGCGACGCAGGCCATGCGACGAGTGATCATAGACAACGTCCGCCGCAAGAAGTCGCTCAAACGCGGCGGCCGCGGTAAACGCCTCGACATCGACCTCGACCGCTTTTCAGCGGATTTGCTCGACGAGCGGCTGGTCGACATCGACGAAGCACTTTCAAAGCTGGAAACAGAATTTCCCGAACATGCCGCTGTAGTATCGCTAAGATTCTTTTTTGGACTAACGAATCAGGAATCGGCCGAACTGCTAGGCATTTCGCCCCCGACGGTGCAACGCTACTGGACTTTTGCCCGTGTATGGATCTATACCCAACTTGAGGGCAAGCATGCGCACAAATGAAGTCTATTCAGCAATGAGGTGCGTCTAAGGTGAGTGCCACGAAACGCGTCGATGATATCTTCTTTGAGGCCTTAGAGTTCCTGGACGAACCGTCTCGGTCGCGCTATCTTGATCGCGTATGTGGCAACGATCATCAATTAAAGTCCTCCATCGAAAGGCTCATCAGAAACAAACCCCGCCTAGGCGATTTTCTCGAGTCACCGGTCACTCGTATCGCACTCCCCCATGCCCTAGACGTTGTCGAACAGCTTTCGCAATGCGAGGGACAAACAGAGCTTCGTTTTGGCCCCTACAGGCATCTCGCCAAGATCGGCGAAGGAGGCATGGGAGAAGTCTACCGCGCAGAGCAAGAATCGCCTGTACAGCGAACCGTCGCGATCAAAGTCATTCGAGCTGGCATGGCAAGCGCAAGCTGTCTGGCTCGCTTTGAGCAGGAACGGCAAGCGATCTCGATGATGAATCATCCCAACATCGCTAGACTGCTCGATGCGGGCACAGCCAAAGTCGCCTGGCCATCGGAATCACAAGATGGAATGCAAGTCACTGAATGCGAGCGACCCTACTTTTCAATGGAGTTCGTGTGTGGCAACTCCATAACGCAACATTGCGACCAGAATCAACTAACCATCAAGCAACGAATCGAACTGCTGCTCCAAGTTTGCTTGGCAGTTCAGCATGCTCACCAAAAAGGGATCATTCATCGCGATCTGAAACCGTCCAACATTCTGATGGACACATCCGATGGACAGAGTACTCCCAAAGTCATCGACTTCGGCATCGCCAAAGCCATCGGACAACGTGCAACATTTCCTTTGGAGACACGGGTTGGCCAGATCATCGGCACACTGGAGTACATGTCGCCCGAACAACTTGATGCTCAAGCGAATGATATCGATACCCGCTCGGACATTTACTCGCTCGGTGTTGTGCTGCATCAACTTGTGGTCGGCTCGACGCCGTTCTCTTCCGAAGAGCTACAACAGGGTGGACTCACTGGATTGCTGCACACGCTCGGCCAGGTCGAACCCGAACGGCCAAGCACAAAGTTGGCCAAGTCCAAGGAACTTAAGGCGATTGCTGCCAACCGCCAAACTGCACCCCAGCGGTTGGTAGCGCAGGTGTCGGGTGACCTGGACTGGATAATTCTGAAGTGCATTGAAAAAGCTCGTGATTCTCGCTACGAAACCGCCAAGGGGCTTGCTAGTGATCTTCAACGATTCTTAGCCAACGAACCCGTGCAAGCACGCCCTGCAAACATGAGTTACTGGTTGAGCAAGAAACTGCGGAAGCATTACTTTGCAGTCGCGACTTCGGCGGCCATACTGTTGCTCATTTTGACAACCGCGATTGTGAGCATCGACCAAGCCATTAAAGCTTCGCGGGCGGAGGCTCGTGCGTTGGAAGGTTGGGCTCAAGCGGACGCACAGCGAAAAAATGCAGAAAGCGTCAATGACTTCTTGCGAGACGTGATTGGCAATGCCAAGTCCGATGCCAAAGGTGCCAGTGTCCGACTGGTCGATACGCTGTCCGACGCTTCCCGCAGCGCATCACTGCGATTTGCTGAAGATCCAGTCCAAGAAGCGAAAGTGCGGTCCTTGCTGGGTGACGTATACGCGGACCTCACGATGCTACGCGAGTCAACCTCGGAAACCAAAAGAGCAAAGGAACTATTGCAGTCGGTCCTTGATGAAAACGATCGTCGAGTGCTCGCCGCAGAGGTCCAGTACGTGCGAGCGCTCATCAATGAGGCCAGCACACGCGAAGCCGCCGCAGCGCTTAAGGGATTGTTACCTCGGGTTCAGCAAGCGTTCGGCGAGGATGATCCCATTGCATTTGACGCTGAACGACTGACCCTCTCGAATCTCAGGTCGCAAGGCAAATACTCAGAGTGTATTGAAGGACTACGCTTACTCCGACAGCGTGCCGAGCAGGTTGGTATGGAAGACGCCACGCTCGTTACCATCTTCATGAGCCTAGTTACGGCGCTTCGAACACAACTAGGTGCCGGGAATCGCGTCGTACAGCTGGAGTGTGTGACTGAGATTGAGCGTTTAGCTGTTGAGTGGGTGCAAAGAGCTTCGCGATGGAAAGGCCCCGATTCGCCGCAAGCCATTCGAGCTCGAGTGATCGTTGCTGAAATGAACGTTTATCAAGGCAGCTACGAACTAGCCGCTACCAATTGTGTCCAAGTGCTAGAGAGTTCCGTGGATCGGCTCGGGCAGGCACATCAACAGCGTATTGCCGCCCTCAATGTATTGTCGCGCGCCAAGAATCGACTGGGTAGGAAGCGGGAGGCCGCCGAACTGCAACTGCAACGCATCGAGCTTGCACGCATCGGCAACCCGAATCCCATTTCGCTAATTGCGAAGCTGAGCGATGCGTTGCCCTTTCTTGACTCGGGAGGGTATTGGGAAAAGGGTGAACACATCGCTCGCGAGTATGCGAACGAATTATCGTATGCGTCTGGTCACGATGACCTGCTGCTAGTCGCTCGGGCCTATGTCGCAAGATTTGTTTCGCTGCAAGGGAGGATCGACGAAGCCAATCTTTTGTTTAACGAGTTGGCCAGCGAGATCGCTGAAGAAGTTGGGGTCAACCATTCGATTGCCAAGGTTCATCTCTTTTTTGCTCAGCACCAGCGGCAATACGGCACTCCCGAGCTAGCAGAAAAACACTTGAAACTAGCCGAATCGGCCTTGTCCGACATTCGGGTCGGAACCTGTCTTGCGAATCCCGACGACGTAATCCAAGAGTTCATCCACTTGTACGAGCAACAAAACCGGCTGGACCAAAAAGCCAAATACGAAGCTCTGCTACCCGAAGTGCAGTACTCCCTTGCGGACCTCCAGTGAATTAGACGTCCAGTGAATTAAGTTTCGAATCCACTAGCAGGCTGCTAAAAAAATAACCCGAAGCGTTAGCGAGGGAATTGAGAACGCTCCTCGCTGACACTTCGGGTTGGGATGGATCCGTTACATTTTGCAAATCGACTTTTTCAGCAGTCTGCTAGCGACTCGCTTTCCTAACGCCCACAAGCTCGTAGCCGGGGTAGCGCTGGAGTGCCATCTGTGAAGCCACTTCGCTATTCTGAGCTGTCACCATGACCGCAAACGGACGTCCGTAAACTCCTGGCCCAGGTGCTAAACCAACTTGCCAAACGGAGGTTACACCCGTGGATACAGCTAACATTTCGAGCTTAACCATCTCGATTTGTTGCTTCGCGGCGCGATCTTTCTGGTACGCCATGGCTGCTGAACGGAGAAGGAAACTTTCACGATTGCGCATTTCTTCGCTCTCTGCTTGTTCCTTCCAAAGTTCCCATCCTGGTTGCAGGATCCCGAGTTCTTCTCGCGCGAACAGAAAGAACGGGACGCCTATTTCATCTCCGCTCTCGAGTTGCATCAGCACGCCTTCAAGCGGATAGGTCTTGGGGTTGCCACCGAGTTTCTTTGCCCATTCTTCGAGTTGCTTTTCGTCCTCAAGCTTGGTGTTTTCGACCACAGAGAGTATCCGCAGGACCAGTTTTTGATGGAGCGCATCGATCGTTGAAAACTTCTTGTCGTTGACATGAACGTGGCCCAGTTTACGTTGCACGACCATTTCTTTGCGGCCATAGGCCACAACCTTGCCCCTCACCTTCATTCCATCTTTGGCCGTCCAGGTTTGCATTTCCTCTGCAGCAACCTTCTCTTTTTCCTGGAGCTGCTTCGAACGCACATACTCCTGGTCCTTACTCGAAAGCTCCTTAAGTTCTAAGGCAACAAGCTCTCCATTTGGCCGTTTCAAAACAACCAAAGTTTCGTTAAAGCTAATTTCTTCGCCTTCGATTTCGAAAGCACCATTGGCGCTTGACCACACTCTACCGACCGCAACATTCGAAAAAAGTTGCAGAGCCAACAGCATTAGCGTGCAAGAAAGTACAGATCGAGACATAAAAACTCCCATGAGTTTCACCAAGAGTGTTTTTGCAAAATGATGAGTGTACTCGGTGCCGATGATTAGTTCCAGAAAGTTGAGGCTGATTGCCTGTCCAACCGCTTGATTAGCGATGAAACTACCGGTGAGTTCACGCGAGTTGAAAATAACCTGCGGGATGGGGGCATCGTGTGCCAACATGCACTCGGGTGCGCCGCGGGGCGAATGATGACTAAGATTCGCTAACAGCGTGCTCAAAAAGAAACACCACGCCCTAGCGAGCGAGTGTTACACACGCCTCGTTGGCGTTTTCAGTTGCTAAGCACTCACCAAGATGCACAAGTCGACTTTTGAGCAGCCAGGTAAAAAAACAAGGGTGAGTGACGGGGCTCGGACCCGTGACATCTGGAACCACAATCCAGCGCTCTACCAACTGAGCTACACCCACCATGTAACCGCAGATTTTAGGGCGGGGACCGTGGGTCGTCAATTAGATGTGGGGACCTCTGTGAGCAGTAAACGGGGAAATGCAGCCCACCAGGCTGGAAGCCTAGGCTACTTAGGTTCTCGCTTAGCATCGTCAAAGGTAGAATCGCAGCTGATGCAGTGAAATAAATGCGACCCAACTTGCAATTCCCACCCAACCAGCGAAAGTACCTAAAGTGAGTTTTTCCGAGCCGTTTGTAGTTACGCCTAGTTTCAAAGGCTCGCTGGATGCTCATCTGCGAACCGCTTTCGAGGCCGCGGAAGCTGGCAGCGCGGTGGTGCTGGATTTCTTTCGACGCGGGGTGGAAATGCGGCAGAAGGAGGGTGTCGCCTGCGATCTGGTCAGCGACGCAGACGTGCAGTCCGAACAAGCGGTCGCTCGAACCATTCTGGCAGCCTTCCCAGGACATGCGATTCTCGGCGAGGAAGAAAACTCAGGCAGTGTTGATGCTGAGGATCTGTGGATTATCGATCCGCTGGATGGCACCAATAACTTCGCGCATCGTATTCCTCACTTCGCGGTTTCAATCGCTTACTACCACCATGGCCAAGCGGTCTGCGGCGTGGTGGTCAACCCAGTGCGCGGCGATTGGTACTGGGCCACGCGCGGCGGCGGGGCCTTTCACAACGGCCGTCGATTGCAAGTCAACGCGCACCAAAGCCTGGCTGAGACAATGGTCGGGGTCGGATTCTATTACGATCGCGGCGCCATGATGGAAGCCACGTTGGCTTCCATCAAGGACTTCTTCAAGCAACAGGTTCACGGCATTCGTCGCTTCGGAGCCGCAGCCCTCGATCTGTGCCAAGTCGCAGATGGCTTGTTCGGTGTCTTCTTTGAATATTACCTCTCCCCTTGGGATTTCGCCGCAGGTGGTTTGATCCTCGAAGAAGCTGGCGGAAAAATCACAGACGGAAAAGGCAACCGCTTGCCTATCGCTAAGTCCAGTGTAGTGGCGACCAATGCACGGCTCCACGACGCAGCGATCGAAATCGTCCGTCACAATCATCTGTAAGGTTGAAGCGCAACTTACCGTTTGGATTTAGGGGCAAAGCCTCCGACACTTTGCCTAGCCCAGCCCCAATCGCCCCAAGGGCTGGGTGTAAAAGCATAAGGAATTTTAGGGCCAAGGGCCCGGTCATTTGTTCGCTCGTAATTGGTTGATCAACAAACTGGCGCGCCTTCAGCCCTTACCACCAGTTGCACCTTACTCCCCAGCCCGTTGAGCCCGTTGAGCTGGGCTAGGCAAACGCTGGACCTTTGGTCCGTAAACCCCAAAACAGCGCAACATAAAAACCAACGCTTCGGGTTGCGAAAGCCTGAAACTCGCAACCTCAAAACTAACGCTTCGGGTACTTTTTCAGCAGCCTGCGAGTTCCCAGGCAGTGCCTGTCGACATCCCTCTCTAGACATTCCAGTCCGCTGATCCGGTTTTCTGGAGCGCGGACGTCCTCGTCCGCTGAACCCGCCGCTTATGCAAACACAACCCATTCTGATATTTGGCTTTAACGGCGAGCAAGTTCTTTTCGCAATCTTGGACCGCTGGTGACTTGCGAGACGTAACATCAGCGCCAATCAAGGCCTTCGGGGAGCTTGTTCAAGTTTCTAGGCACGCCATCAGTAACGACAACCATGTCTTCAACACGGACGCCGCCGAAGTTGCGGCTGTAGAGACCAGGCTCAATGGTGAAGACTTCACCCTTCAGCAACTGACCGCCACGATCGTCGAGCAATATTGGCTCATGGCACTCAAGACCAATACCGTGCCCTGTACCGTGCGGTAGAACGGGAGTATCGGAAATCTCACCGCGAACAAACGGATAGCCGTGTTTTGCTAACGTGGATTTAGTCGCTCCATGCACATCATCTGCCATCGCGCCCGCTTTGGCAGCCAGCGTCGCTTGAGCTTTGGTATCGACCACTGCAGCATGCATCTTCTTCATCTCGTCGCTCACATCTCCATGCACCACCGAACGAGTGCAATCGCCCCAATAAGACGTGGCGAGGCTGCGCGGGAATATGTCGACGATCACGGACTGGCCAGTATAAAGCGGACCGCTGCCACGTTCATGACAATCGGCCGAATGCGGTGTAGAAGCGACGATGGAATCGTTAGGCGTCGCGTAACCGAGGTCGAGCAGATAGACGCTGATCATTTTGCGCAAGCGTTCACTGGTTAGTGCGGCACCCTCA
This sequence comes from Pirellulaceae bacterium, assembly GCA_033761895.1. GTDB lineage: Bacteria > Planctomycetota > Planctomycetia > Pirellulales > Pirellulaceae > Aureliella. Next base: position 41,873 of record JANRMD010000085.1, read on the forward strand.
TGCATGAGAATACCATCGCGGTTGGCGGTAGCTCGGGCGACCGTTTGACAAGCCATCAACATGGCCGCTTCGGTGGCCTGCTGCGAAGCGGCTAGCCACTCCAACTCCTGAGCATCTTTGACGCGGCGATCAAGCACACCGAGATCGGCGGAATAGTCGACGGCGATTCCTGCTTGTTGCAGGTGCCAAGCAAAGATGTAGGGCAAGGTGCGGTCGGTGGTCACCAGCGAAACACCCGCTCGCCGAGCACACTCAGCGACCGCTTGAGCAGTCGCGGTGGCGCGATCGCCGGACAGTCCCCCGGCCGGTTCATAGTCCGCCGGGCAGCTGACGCGGTCCGCTTTCACTTGCTTGATCGCTCGATCTTTTTCAATATCGCGAACGATGAACTCCGTCCGCTGTTGGCCCGCTATATTGAACGACAACCAAGCCGCAGGATCGCCCACTGAAAATCGCACTCGATGGAAAAAGGCAGGGTTCTCAATGGGGATACCCGCCAGCAGCGTAGCAGTTACATTATTGGACATCGGTTTTCCTGTTGATTCGGGTGCACACGAGACAGTTTCGCATGCTCGTGAAACTTGGATTGAAGCGATCCTGAAAGAGCCTGTCAGTTCCTCGGTTCGACCATAATATAAGCGAAGCCCAACGGCATGAAGTAGTCATGCGGCCCAGAGGCGCTGTATGTCGCCCTTTTCCCACTTGCGAATTCCTATGCTTTATCCGAATTCCATACACTTGCATGCGTCGCTGAGAATGACCGAAGCGCCTGTTGAGGAACCGGAGACGATTCCAGAAGCCCCAGCGTCTCCCCAACCCAATAAACCAGCACCCGCGCCCGATACCGATCCATTCAACCCCAGCTGGCCGGACGACCGTCCTGAACCTCAACCTAAAGCGTTCCGTTAATGCTCCCAGAAGGACGACCAGATTTTGTCACCTAAGCACTCGCCGTTGGTACAAGATGAAATCAATAAGCGGTTGATCCTGAATTTGTTGATTCAAGGGGCTGCCTCGCATGTCTTTCTAACTGCGAACCATTTAGTCAAAGACGAACTTGAGTCGATTCGGCCTGGTATCACAAAACTCTACGACAAATTCGCCATCAGCGGCTCACTCAACTACTGCATTGGAGAAATAGCGCTTTGGTTTGGGCGTCCCAACTACTGGTTCGGATTCTCACGACGACCACGCAAGATCTTTGCTTCAAGCCCATTCTTGAGCCGCTACATGAACTCCTTGGCTAGTGAGACCACGCGCGACTTGCAGAGGCGTGGTCTGAAGAAAGGTGTGGTTGGTATCCCCTTCCTGCATTGGCTGCAGTTCATCTACATCTTGACCAAAACTTATCTGATCGACAAACGCTTGAGGCATCGACTGGATGACTACGCGGCGCAAATTGTCTCTGAAATCTTCAAGATTCCCGTAACGCAGTTGGATGGATGCATCACCAACAGAGTCGCTTATGCACCGATAAGAACTCCCAAAACGATGATTGGGCAAATGGTCCTCAGTGGAGCTGTGGGGTTTGGTGGCGTACAGCGGACCGGTAATCGCTTTAGGGTCGTGGGACGCGCTTTCGTTTTTCCACTGCTAGTGCACGAGTTAGCCAAAGGAACGATGGAGTTGATCTGCCTGCATGGACTCAACAAGATGAGCGAAGAGCTTTACGAGCAAGTGATGCTGGAAGCGGATCAGTTGGAGTTCGAGACCTATCAGTTGCAAGCCGGTCCGGCGGCCTGGCGACACTTTCTCGAGATCGTACCACGCAATTGCGAACTATCGAAAGCGGTAATGTGCATCGCCAAGCTACCTCCAGTAACGCTGGATCGATTGATGACCACGATGATGGAACGCCCCAGCGAAGCGGCCGAAGAGTTGGAATTGCTTATGGAACTGCCCAGCGTGTGATGCCTTGGCGCCTTAGAGCCTGCGAAGGGCTCGTAGCGAAATGCGTCAAGCATTTCGCTACCAATCATGTAGCAGCATGCAACTTCGAGCGAATAGAACGTACTCTACGACCACCATTTCAGCCCAGTTAATTCACCGTCGGCGCAGAAGTCCGGATTGCCAAAGCTCTTGACGGGGTGGCCCATCGCGGAGCAGAAACTCATGAGCAGGCGATTGTGAGGCACTTTATCGTATTGAACCGCGCGGCCTGTCTGGAATCCTAAGCCGCCACCAACCAAAACAAACGGGATGTTATCGCGAGTATGCGAATTCCCTTTGCCGAGTTCATTGGTCCACACAATCGTGGTGTTATCCAACAGCGAGCCTTCTCCACCAGCCTCTGGGGTTTCAGCCAGTCGCTTGGCGAGATACGCCACTTGTTCGCAATACCAAGTGTTGATCTTGATCAGTTGCTCGTACGCCTTTTCATTGCTGTCTGGTTCGTGAGAGAGTTCGTGATGGCCTTCATCGATGCCCAACCAACGCATCTTGGGTTGCCCGACGCTGTTTGTAATTTGGAATGACGCGATTCTGGCAAAGTCAGCCACAAAACTATTGACCAGCATATCCATCTGCATGCGGGTGATCGTGGGTATGTTGTCATTCTCTTCTTCAATGTTCGGTGGCAGGGCAGGCACCGCATGACCAACATCGGCCCGTTTGTTTTTCTGTTGCAACTCAGTCTGCAACTCAAGTTCCAGTTCGCGGACCATCGTCACGTGATCTTCGAGCATGCGGCGATCTTCGGCACTGATCATCTGCTCCACCTTGCGGAAGTCAGCGGTCAGGTCATCGAGCACGCTGGCGAGCAACTCGCGGTTCTTGGTTTGACCGTAGAGCTTGTCAAACATTTGATAGGGGTTATCGATCGGCGCAACCGGCTGGTTAGGGCCAGCGTAACACATGCGTGTCCAAGTATCCGCGCGGTCCGGAACCATGACTCCCATTTCGATCGATCCAAACCGAGTTTGAGTCAACGGATCGGCTTGCAATTTATTCTTCAAGAATTGATCAACGGAGATTCCCATCGACCAACCTGCAGGTGTATCTGATCCGCCTTGAACATCGCCCGGGAACAACTCGATGCCGGTCAGCAAGCAACCGATGCCGCGCATGTGGCCATCGCCGTCGCCCTTGATGCGATTGCACATGCCGTTGATCGTCAACACTTGTGACTTCAGCGACGCAAGCGGTTGAAGGATTCTCTTGAACTTGAAATTAGGCCCTTGTTCATCTGGCCAAAAATGATCGGGAATCACACCGTTGGGGCTGAACACAAATACTAAACGCTGCTTACGAAGACTCTTTTTGGTCGACGCAAGGCTCAGGCTAGGCAAGTTCAACATCAGATTGGCTGCGGCCGCACTGATACCAGCTCGCTTTAGAAACTCGCGTCTTGTGTTGAGGTTCCGCATCGGATGGTCCTTTAGGATTACTTGTCGATAGGTGGGCTGTTTGGCAGGTTGCGGTATGGGCGTGCTAATTGCTGCCGGATCGTCGGTCCGGACTAGCAAGCTCAAGGTCGTACATTATTCTAGCGAAGCGACCACGGCAATCTCAACCAGCAATCGCTGAATGTTGAAATTCGATTCGCGAAAACTTGTCAGCAGCCGTTCCAATGTATCTGGGCCATACGCGGCCGGCGGTTGCTTAACGAAGTGCTGAAACGCCCGACTGACGAAAGCTCGCTGGGAATCTTCGCTAGAAAGCAGATATTCAGCCAATTCTGCCGGACCGGCAAAGTGGACGGTACCACCCGCGCGAGGGTCGTAGGATCCCTTGGAATTGACCGACTTATTCCGCTCCGATTCTCGATATCGGCCAACGGCATCGTAGTTTTCCAATGCAAATCCGAGGGCATTGATTTTCGAGTGACAGACTTGGCAGCTTTCGGGGCTGGTTTGCAGTTCCACGCGCTCGCGAGTCGTCAGGTCAGGGTGCAGATCGGGGCTGAGAGGGGAAAAAGCCTCAGCCGGGGGACGCAATGTTCGCCCCAACATGTAGCGAATCAAAAATACCCCGCGATGAATTGGCGAAGTGGAATCGTGATACGCCAAGCCACTCATCAAGTAAGGATGAGTCAACAAGCCGAAGCGGCGACCAGGCGCACCGGCAGTCCGAACAAGCGAATTTTCAAGGGACTTGCTTTCGGCCGTTTCAACGTTCGCGGGTTTCCAGGCATCGCCGTAAAATGCAGCCATGCGATCCGTCGTGAACGCCCAATCCGCTCGGAAGAAATCTCGATAGTCGCTCTCCTTGCTCCACACCACTTCATCCAAGAACGCATCCAACGATGCACGCAAGTCACTCACCAAGGCCACATCGAAGCCGGGGAAAGCCTCTGCGTTTTTGGTGATCTCATTGAAGTGGCCTAAGTTCAGCCACTCGTAGAGGAACTCGCGAGTCTTCGCGCGAACCCGATAGTCGTTTACTTTTTCACGCGCATAACTTCGAACTTGATCTTCGTTCTCCATCTTGCCTTCACGAGCAGCCGTAATTAGCTGTTCATCCGCAGGCAAAGAATCGAACAGAATCAATGACAGCTGATTGGCAACTCGCTGCGATACGGTCGCATTTGCATTCGCCGTGGGATACAAGAACCAAGGCGACTTGAGGGCAACTAAGACCGCGCGTTTGATCGCTTCGGAATCGTCCTGCGTCGCATCGACTTGGCGGTCAACATAGGTCGCTCGCTGCTCGTCGCTCAGCGGCCCACGAAACGCGGTCTCGACTAGGCGAGCAAGAAAGCTGCGAAGAACCTCGCGGTTTTCATTTGGATCTTTTTTGTGATCGCGACGATAGCGAGGCCACAGTTCGTCGATCGTAACCTGCGCGAATTCAAGGGCCGCGGCAGTGGTGGATTCATCCCACTGTCGGTTGATGGCGATGCCCCGTTCAAAGCCATAACTGCGATCATCGGCTGGTAGAGCTATTTGCAACGAATAGGTCGCAGGTGGCTTTTCGGTGACCAAGTTTTGCGTCGGGATAATCGCCTCGACTCCGTTGGGCGGCACCCAAGCTAACGAGATCCTCGCCGGCGGCAATTCGGTTTTGCGTTTGCGCTGAATGAAATCGATCTTAAAAGGATACACGCGGCCTGCAGTCAGCATTACGGTCTTGCGGAACTCCGTCTTCTCGCCTGACTGAACGTGATTGTCGATGAACTCACGCCCAATTTTTCCAAGTTCGAAAACGAATGAGCAAGTGCTGCGAACTACGATCTCATAGCGTCCGGTAACGTCGGCTTTGATGCCACCTTCCCAGTAAATATAGAACGACTCCTTCCCAATGCCTTCTCCCGGACTCTCATAGCCAAAATCAAAGTTGATCGTCGGGTCCACGCGCTCAATCTTTTTGTTCTCGTTCTTCCAGCGATCGCCATCGAAGTAAACACCACGGATCCCGCGAGCGTCGCTCGGTTTGGGAAGGCCCTCGAATCGCGCATAAAGATCCGCAATACTCTGACGCAGTTGATCACCTGTCAGCCGCGCTAAACTGACGCGCGGCGGTCGATTCCGGATCTGTGCGGCCTCGCTGTAAAATGCGTAGTAAACATAGGCCGCAACAGCTTCCGCGTCGGGACCGACACACTTCTCCGGTTCCCCTTCAGGCATCGTGTCGCTGATCACTTGCGTCAATTGACCAATCGAGTCATCGCCAATCAACGGATCAGCATACTTGTCGGCAACACCTTGGCCCGCCTCGCCATGACAGCTTGCGCACATCGACTTGTAGATCTGTTCACCGCGTGCACGTAAAACTTCGTCGGTGCTCGGGGCAGACTGGGCGGATAGGGGCTGAGAACCCAAGGCCAAAACAAGTACCGAGGCCAGCATGCGAAATTGGAGTGAAACAAATCTTGATGGCATGGTCGTCGAGCGAGTGGATGGAAGTGGGAAACTTACACAGTGCATTATATTAGACTCGCAAGGAAACTGCCCCCCAGACCGCGCTGTCCCCGAGGAATTTGCACACTTCCTGATAATCGCCAGCTTAGCAAGGCAAAACTTATGAGGGGAAGTTAGGTTTGTGGATGACTAGGTAGCGGAAGCCGTCAAGGCTTTCGAGGACCAGCCGGCCGGGATGTTGCGACTCGGCGAAGCGTAGGCTGCTAACAGCCTCAGCGCTCGTCGCCATTTCGTCACCGCGTCACAAGTTAGTGAGAAACCGAACGATCCGCAGAGTAAATCTGCGGGATTAACCGATGGGCGTTAGCCCCGGTTTTTGCTCTCGCAGCCGCCGCTAACCCTTCAAGCATTCGGAAAGCCTTGACGGCTACCCAATGATCGACAAGTCCTCAAGCATTTCGGGGATTTAGTAGCGGAATGCCTCAAGGGCTTGTCGATTATTAGGTAGCGGAAGCCGTGTAAACTTTCAAAGCAACTGGTTTCGTGGCAGTGTCTGTCGACGTCCCAGTCCGTTTGGTCCGGTTTTCTGGAGCGCGGACGTCCTCGTCCGCTGAACCCGCCGCTTATGCAAACACAATCCTTTTCAGGCTTGTTGATTACTGCCTAGCGAAATGCCTCAAGGCTTTCGAGGCTTTTACCCTTACTTACCATGGCGAATATTGACGTTATTTACCATTTGTTTTAAGGTTTCTTATGGTTCAACCAAATTCATCTTATACCGGAAACAGGAACATGAGTTCATCGATCAACCTTTCGCTAACGGATGAGTTGAAAGTTCAATAGTGGCTAAGAAAGCCCGCAAAAAGCGGACGGTTCACCTCACTGAACGTGCGCTGCGCGATATCGCAAACATTGAATCGTATTCGTCACAAATAAAGACTAAACCAACCGCAAAGCGCTACACGCCTGCAAATAAGAGACTTCGAGATCGATTGAAATTGCGTGATCGTTATCTAACCAGATCGGCAGCACCGGCAACCGCTCGCCGACGATCATCGGATAAGCCCATGATTCAAACCTGGAGCGTGTGCCTAGCGAATGGCTGCGACAAGTGACTGCATAAGTCGCTGGCGTTTGAGCTGAGAACGCAGGGTCGGACTGCCCAAACTGTTCCAGGACTTCGCAATATAAATTGAAATGCATGTCGGTCACCAGATCGACGATCGACACACAAACCTTCTTCTGCAAGAGCGCCGCGCACTTCGACACGAAGGCTTGTCGAGTCTTGGGACGGTCCTTGTTGGCAGGGCCGACAATTTCAATCGCTGCGACCAGTTCTCGCCCTCGGTTTTGATCAAGGATCAAGACCTCGTACTCATAAAACTCTGTAGGATCGAGATCCAACGTCAGCGTTGGTTCCGGTGGTGCCCAAGTCGCCGTTGTCAAGCTCGTGCCAGCTTCATGCAACGAGAATCCCGACTCTGAATGAACGTCGAACGCGCACACATCCACCTCGAAGTTGCTCCCAAGATGCACGCGCGGTTCGGCGGTGTACTGGTCAGGTAGAGTTTTGCACAATTCAATGACCATCATCGCCGGCCACATCCCATGAAAACCCTCCCATGAACCCTTCTTGGAAATCGGCAATCGAAAGTGATCTAGTAGCGGCATCTGTGGTCTCCTTACTCTCCATTGTAATAAACCTTGTAGCCGACCGTTCGCTACTTTTACCCCAACAGTTACCGCGTTGGCTGGCTTCAGTCAGCCGCAATGACTTAGGGAGTTTGTAAGCCCGTACGTTGCGGGCTTTCACAACCCGAAGCGTTAGTTTTGATGTTGCGCAGTTTTGGGTTTTACGGACCAAAGGTCCAGCGTTTGCCTAGCCCAGCTCAACGGGCTGGGGAGTTAAGGTGCAACTGGTCGAAAGGGCTGAAGGCCCGCCCGCTTGCTCGCCCAATTACTCGAACACGTAGCCGACCAGTCGCCTCGCATTCCGAGTATTCCGTTTCCGATTGCTTGACAAACGCAAAACATCGTTAAGCCATACCCAAAAGGGGCGCAACCAGTTCCGCCACCTGCAATTTCCCCAGCCATCCGCCCAGCCGCTTGCCTCAACTCGGCCCGCTTCGCACTGTCCTCAGCCGCGTCCGGCTCCGCTTCCCCGCCAGGCGATTTTGGTAACTTATAGAGGTACGCGTTTCCTTAGCGAAGTTTGCCAAACCGCTCCTTGCGATGCCACGCAATATGTTTTTCTGAAGGCCATAGCTCTTTATCGCGCGGCAATATCAATTGTTTGCCGACGAGCGAAAGTAGAGGCTCTTGCGTTGGGCAGGCTTC
>JANRMD010000086.1:0-18303 GCA_033761895.1 Pirellulaceae bacterium
TGCGACTCGGCGAAGCGTAGGCTGCTAATAACCTCAGCCCTCGTCGCCATTCGTCACCGCGTCTCAAGTTAGTGAGAAACCGAGCGATCCGCAGAGTAAATCGGTAAATCTGCGGGATTAACCGATGGGCGTTAGCCCCGGTTTTTGCTCTGGTAACCGCCGCTAACCCTTCAGCATTCGAAAGTTCGTCACCCTGCAGCGTGTCCACCGTCTGGCGACGGTGGCTACTAGAAGCGCCGTCGGCTCACACTTACCGTGGCGCAACAATCGACAAGCCCTTGCGCAGTCCGCTACGAGATCTTTGGAAATGCTTGACATTCCGCTACTTGGGTTTGCAGTAACTTAGCGCTAAGAGCGCATAACCACAAACAAGATTGGGGTCACCTTCCATCCAGCGTGTGTTCTCGTTGACCCAGCTACCATCGGCGAGTTGCATCTTGGCAAGCTTCATGCGCAGTTCGCTTTTCCAGTCGTGCTCTTTACCTTTGGCATCGGCGAATTTGGTCTCGCCGAAGGCATCAAGGGCTTTGGCCATGGTGTGATAGTAGTAGAACAAACCTTGCAAGCCCATGCCGGGGTTCGATTCGAGATCATAATTCTTACGTAGAAACTCAATGGCGGCTTTCACGCGTGGATCGTCTTTACTGACACCAGCGTAGATCATGCTCTTGAGACCTGCATAAGTCATCGAGCCATAACTTCTTAGGCCGCCGTTGGGCTCGTTGCCAGCTTTGCTTTCACCGCCGCCGGCTACCGTGTAGTAGAAGCCACCGTCGTTGATCTTGGCTGCGTGGGGAGTATTGTTGGCGGGGTTTTCAAGATTTTGGCAACGTGACACAAACTGCAACGCCTTTTGGATCGCTTCGTCATCTGGACCGTTTCCGAGCGATTTGAGCGCATCGATCATGAAGCTGGTGTTGGATAGATCAGGCCGTTCCGAAGAACCGTAACCGGCGCCACCGTAGAAAGAATCACTTTTTTCTTTGCCTTCACTTTCGTCCCATTGAATATCTTTGACGAATGCTTCGGCTTTCTTTATCAACTTGTCAAACTTGCCGTTCTTGTTGACGCTGGCGAAAGCAACCATCGCTAGGCATGTATCGTAGTTGCGGTGCTTTGAATCGGGTTTGTAGATACCGCCATCGGGTTGCACATTGGCTTCAAGGTACTTGAGGGCTTTGGCAACGGTTGGATCATCCGCAGTTGCTCCCACCGCAGCAAGCGAACTGACAACCAGGCCCGTTGGACCAACTCCGACGGCGCCGGAAAACGAACCATCAGCTCCTTGCCCTCGGACTTTCAAGTATTCGACCGCCCGGTCGACCATGGTCCGATACTGCACCGCTGGATCGGAGATTTTCGCAAGCCCCTCATCGGCAGACCCCACGCGCGAGGCACTAAACAAAGCAATCGACAGCAGCACGACATTCCAAAAGTTTCGCATGATAAGTTCCTGAATTGCGGGTTCCAAACGACGTGGGCGGTGGAGAGCACATTTGGTGCCAAGGCGAAATTTCTGCCGTGTTGGCTGGTCGCAACGGGCGGCTGGTTGCGTTTCGAGCCGATAACTCAATTCTACCATCCAGCCCGCCGAGCGATGAGTTTCAAGAGCCCAAAGTTTCGAGAGACCAACGAATTCGAGAGACCTGGGAGCGGCGGTTTTCGCATCGCTGGTGGAGTATTTTCTGCCAGCGGCAAGTGAATGGTGAGAAGCGGCGCCGCGAGACTGGGCAAAAAATCTGAGCAGAACTTCGCTAACTGCGTTATAATTGGACCGAGGAAGTGTGATTCTGTTCTCATCTTTGCTCCCTTTCCAGTTAGTCCCTAGTTTATTCAGCCGACCTTAGGTGCAAGCCCCCATTAGGTGCAGGCCCTACTGGTGTCACAGCTTTTCACATTCGCGAGACAGGTTTACTGTCAGTACAGTTTTTACTGTCAAGTTTGGGGCAGAGGCGACAATTGAACGATTTCAACCCAACTCGATCCGCCCCACCGCCAGTGGCGCCGCCCAAGCCGCCGCAGATCGTGCCTCCGCCGCCGCCAGCTCAAGCCCACTCTTCGGCACATACTTCGGTGCCAGCACGTCCGTCCGCGCCGCCGGCAAGTCTCACGACACCGCATCAGCCGACAGCGCGAGCCGCAGATTCAAGCGCTGCTTCCAACCCAATCGAGACGCCATCGCAACCTTGGACGACGATCAAGAAACCAGTTCGCAAGTCTGGCATTTGGCCGTGGAATAAACGCGTGGTGCCTGCTACGCAAGAACTGCTGGAACCCGAGTTGCCAGACCGGCCTCGAGTGCCCGCGTGGCTAGTTAGCTTCATTGTCCACCTGACGTTGCTGATGGTCCTGGCATTGATTCCGTTGACTCGCATTACCGACGGTCCGATGTCACTGTACTTCGGTGATTCGGCCGGCGAAGGCGATGGGATGGAGGAGTTTGAGCTGGGCAGCGAGGCATCACCCACAGACGCGCTCGACCCAACTCCGGAAGTGATCGAGCCAACACAAGTCGTCAATACCAACACACTGCTTGAGAACATCAAGCTACCCGAGATCAGTCCACTGCCGTCCACAACAAGCGCTGCCGTTAGCGAATCGCTCAAGAGCCTGCCGAGCGGCATCTCGAATGGTTTGTCGGGTCGCGGTGGTAACTTACGAGGTGATCTCATCAAAAAATTTGGTGGTAGCGGACAGACCATCGAAGCGGTCGACCTGGGCCTTGAATGGCTTGCCAAGAATCAAAAGAGCGATGGTGGCTGGAGCTTAGTAGGTGACTATGAAGATGGTGGAGCGAACGAGAATCGCACTGCCGCAACCGCCCTAGCACTGAATGCGTTTCTGGGAGATGGCAATACGCCCAAAGATGGGAAGTACAAAGAAAATGTGCGGCTTGGTTTGGCTTATCTACTGAAGCGACAGGACGACGAAGGCTTCTTTGCGGGCCGAGAACCCTCGCGGCAACAGATGTATGCGCAAGCCATCGCTACGATTACGATCTGTGAAGCCTACGGCATGACTGGCGACTCAAAGTTCCGCATCGCGGCTCAGAAGGCACTCAAGTTCGCCGAATGGTCGCAAAGCAAACTCAAAGGCTGGCGCTATGATCCTCGTATCGATGCAGATTTGTCGGTAACAGGCTGGTTCTTGATGGCTTTTGTGACCGGAAAGATGGTCGAGCTAGAAGTCGATGAAGAGATTTTCCGCAGCGTGGGTACGTTTCTCGATAGTGTGCAACATGAAGAGGGCTCGCGTTATGCCTATAAGGAATTTGACCCTCCATCGTTGAGCATGACCGCCGAGGGTTTGCTGTGCCGAATCTATCTGGGATGGCCACGCACCGAGCCTGCGATGATGCGGGCCATTCGAGACGACCTGCTGCCGAACAAGCCTCGCAAAGATGAAGAGATGAGCAGCGTTTATTATTGGTACTACGCAACTCAAGTACTGCATCACATCGGCGGCAAAGACTGGGAGGAATGGAACGCGGCTATGAAAAAAGTGCTCCCAGGATTGCAGGTTCGCGCTGGCAAAGAAGCCGGCAGCTGGGACCCCGACAAGGATCAATTCGGGGCCTCCGGCGGGCGACTCTACACAACGTGCTTGAACATCTACTGCTTGGAAGTGTATTACCGCCACTTGGCGATGTACGATTTGGATCAGACCAAGAAGAAGTAGTCGCTGTTCATTTAGCAAGTTGCTGAAAACGCTGGCGAATCTCTTCATCACGACCAACCGTCAAGTACACGTCATACTCCCAAACAAAGCCGGGCTTGATCGCGAAGCGAGTTAAGGGCGCGAAGTATGAGCACGAACCGTGTTCACGTTTACCATCACCAAATCGGTAGCAGGTCAGGTCATTGGCCACTGGCACGTATGCACCCAGGCCAAAGCCCGCATCGTCTACATAGGCAGCCCAGTGCTCAGTGATCTTCCGAGTTTCGTTTGGCCAGCCCGGTAGGGTACGTTCAATCTTTGGGTCGAGTTTACCGTCGGTTGTACCTCGGCCCCACGGTTGCTCACCCGAGTAAAGCAACAAGTGCTTGTATTCGGGCTCGAGAAACACCGCTGGTATTTCTTGATCGCGGAGGGCATGTGTTTCTTGACCGCTGTACGTGAATCGATAGTGCACTTGCGCGATTGCCTCGGTGAGCTTGATGGTTTGTTCCATCGCGCAATCATTGAGGACTTCGCCGGTCGCCCAGTGCAGTGGCGTCGATTTGGCATAGAGCGTCTGCTGGTCGACCTTTAGTTCAATCACGGGTGCACCTTGGCCTTTGTAATGCCCTCCTTGCACCGGATTCCAGTTCCAAGGTTGTTTGTCCCACAGCGACCCATCAGCGTTGCCGTAGTAGGACTGCTGGATTAAGCGACCACGATCAAAGTGGTTGACTAAGTTCTTTTCGGAGCCGCTCAAGGACATCCAACCGATTGCAGCACCGGAGGCTCGTTTCACGCCGACTTTGATTTGGCCATTGTCGATAAACGCCCATTCGTCAGCCTCGCTGGTTGGCGTGATGGGCGACGGTGCTGTGGAGTTGTTTTGTGCGGTGCAGTAGCTACAAGTGAAGACCATGAGGAGCACAGGTACTACCGTCAACGAGCATGCAAGCCGGTGTGAGCGAAGGAGCTGAATCATCTTATTGGTGAGTTTCGAAATCGTGGCTTAGAAGCGTTTAGTCTCGCCGATGGGCTCGTCGTAGTCGTAGCCACCGCTGCCAAGCGGTGGTTCGGTGGTCAACAAGCGGTGAGGCATCCACCGTCTGGTGACGGTGGCTACGGCTAGGTGACCGTGGCTACGGCCAAGTGACGGTGGCTACGGCTAAGCCGTACGGTAGCTTATTTTAGCGCACCAGCGAAACTGCCGTGGACTCGAAGGTATTTGACTTTTCTGATTTATTGTTTTGCGCACCCAAAAGCAGTAGGTCGGCAGGTTGCCCCACTTTACCGCCTGCTTCGGCTAAAATGAGAATTGTGGAACTGGAATTCACAAACAGGCGTCTTTTTCTTTCGGAAACCTATGCTGAGCGAAGATCAGGCTGCGATAGATCGGGTTCTGGACGGCGATTCTGCCGCCTATGCCGAGTTGGTAGAGCGATACCAACGCCGGTTGATGGGTTTGCTCGCGCACGCCTGCGGAAGTCATCACGAAGCCGAGGATTTAGCGCAAGAGACCTTTGCGAGGGCATATCGAAAGCTGCATTTGTTTTCCGGGGAGAGCCAGTTTTACACTTGGCTGTGCCGAGTTGCGATGAACTTGTTGGTCAGTCAGCGTAGGCGCAAGCGTGTCGAAAATCATCTGCCGCGCGAAGGCTATGAGGTCGCTTTGAGCACGATGGGTTCCAACGACGGTGCCGAAGACGCACTGGAACTAAGCGAAATGCAAATGCAGGTCCGCCAAGCGATCGCGATGCTGGATATCGAGCGACGGACGGTTGTGTTATTGCGTGACTTTGACGGCATGGACTACGAGGCAATCGCTGAGACGCTGGAGATTCCGGTTGGAACCGTCCGCAGTCGGCTACATCGAGCTCGGTTGGAATTGAAATCAATTCTCGAACAACGCATAGGAAACTTAGGAGCCCGGGGCTAAAGCGGTTGAGATGACCAAGCTAACGAACCGCTCGCTAACGCGTCCGGTTGGGTAAGTTACCTGGGAAACAGTAGACATGAACGAGTTGGAATTTCAAGAAGAATGGTTGTCCGCTTATCTCGACGATGAGCTGACCGAAGAGCAGCGCCAAGTTGTCGAACAGCGCTTGGCGATCGATCCCGCTGCGCAAGCAACTTTCGAAGATCTACAGCGCATCCGCTCGATGGTAGCGAAGTTGCCAAGTTGGTCTGGACCAGATCTGAAATTCGCGGTTCCCGTAGGTGCTCCCGGCAGCTTTGATGAAGCGGACGATGAACTTGAGAATGAGCCACCTGAGCGGGATGACTTTGAAGATGTGCCTCGCGCTGTCGGTGGAGCCGATGAACCAAGACCTACGTTTCGCAATGCTAATACGAGTGGCGATTTCAGTGCTCGTTCCCTGCGATCCATGCTCGCTTGGGGTGCGATGGCCGCCACCGTGCTACTCGTCGCCGGATTGGGATCGGTTTACTTTTGGCCTCCCACCATGCCATCAGTCGCCCTTCATGAATCGACGCCTGCCGGGGCCTCTAGGGGGCCTGCCGAATTAGGACAGGATAACGCTAATCTAGATAGCTTCGTACCCAATGATTCCATGGATAGTCCGCGTGAGGCTTTTGATTCCGGCAATGCCCTGGCACTCGGTGCACCGGCAAGTGGAGACCAGAGCAACGCTAGATTGTCCGAGCCAAGCGATCCTGCCATGGCTGCGAAGAAATCGGAACCTCCAGCAGGTGGTTTTGCTCTCCGAGCAGAACCGCCAACTTTGAGTGATATCGCGGATGCAAAATTGAAAACCGATGTGAGTCCGACAGCGAGTAGCCCATTGCCAGCTCCGCCTGGTGCGGCACTTGGTGGCCTGGGTGGAATCGCTGGAGCAACACCTGCGGCAGACATAGCCATGAACAATGCGCCCACGGACGCTCCTGCCGCAGAGCTACCGCCACCGGCAGCCATGCGCGCGGCCGGGATCGAATCTGCCGAAACCACGAACGTGCTAAGCCCAGATGGTCTGGCAGATAAGGTAGAAGCAGCACCAAATGCTCTGCCAGGAAACACCTTTTACTACGCTCGCAGTCGCAGCTGGACAGATGACGAGACGCTGTCGCGGTTGTCTTACGCAGCACCACTAAGTCAATCAAATCAACTGGCCTACGGCAGCGATCTGATGCAACGTGGCGCTTCACAAAATCAAGTTGAGGCTGCAACCGAAAGTGTCTTGATGGCGGCGATCAAGGCAGAAGTTGCCAATTCGCCAGATTTTTTTCAGAACATCGTCACTTCAAACCGCTTGGTTGAAGTGGACCAAAGCCCCCTGCTAAATCAGTATGCATCAGGTAACACAGCGCTAGGTAACACAGCGCTAGGTAACACAGCGTCAGGCAATACGGTGCCAGGCAATATAGCCTCAGGCAATGTAGCCCCCGGCAACACAGCTTCAGGCAATTTAGCGCCAGGCAATTTAGCCATCGCCGATGCAGCTCAGGCGACTGACCCAACGAACGCCCCAACGCGCGGTGCTGCGGGCAACGTGGCGAACAATGCAGTTGCGAACAACGCCTACTCAATTCAGTCCCAGACGCTTACCCAGAATGCACTTGGCTTAAACCGCTACGCGATTCCGAGATACCAAAACACGCTGACCAATCAACCGCAAGGCAATTCGATTGTTCTATTCCTGACTCGCGACGAAGCCAATCAAATCTTGAATCAACTGCAAGAGAAAGGGCAAGTCACATCCCAAGTTTGGAAAATCGATCGGCAGACTGCACCCCAAATGGCTCAGGGTGGAGAATTCAACAACACGGCCCCTGTAGCGCCGAACGCCACTCCACGCGGCGTCGCTGAACCAGCCAATCAAGTCAATCAAATCAATCCCCAGACGGAATCGTCGATCCAAGAGAAAGTGATTCTATTGCTGAATGGCCCTCCCAACTGATGGCTTGGTCCAACGGATGGCTTGGTAGTAGGTTAGGTATTGTGGGCCGTCCAAGGCATCTTCTAGCAGTGGGCTTCCTAGCGGCCGCATCCAAATGCGATTACGCTAGTGCATTCAAACTTCGCCCATGCGTGATCGCCTGGCGGCAATCCAGGGACACTCCGCTCTTATTGAAATCTCTCCCATAATGCCCAACAGTTGGACTCCAGATTCTTGGAAGTCGCGTCAAGCGAACCAGCAGCCTAAGTACGAAGACGATGTCGAGTTGCAAGAGGTGCTAAGTGCATTGCGACGCTTGCCGCCGCTGGTGACCAGCTGGGAAGTCGATCGTCTGCAAGCTCAACTGGCCGAAGTGCAGGCTGGCAAAGGTTGGATTCTTCAAGGTGGCGATTGTGCCGAATCGTTTGACGATTGTCAGTCGGAGTCGATCGCCAGCAAGTTGAAAGTGCTGTTGCAGATGAGCCTGGTGCTGATCTTCGGTAGTGGCCAACGAATACTGCGTATCGGACGCATCGCTGGACAATATGCTAAACCTAGAAGCAGTGATGTAGAGATGCGTGACGGAAGCTCGCTCCCCTCGTATCGCGGGGATTTGATCAATCGAGCTGCGTTTACACCCGAGCATCGGCGAGCGGATCCGCTGTTGCTGCTGCGCGGTTATGAACGGTCCGCCTTGACGTTGAATTTCATCCGCGCGCTCAGTGAAGGTGGCTTTGCGGACTTGCATCATCCCGAGAATTGGAAACTGAATTTTGTGGCGGATAGCCCCGAATGCAAACGTTACCAAGAGCTGGTCAAGTCGATGGGAGATGCGTTGCGTTTCTTTGATACGATCTCAGCCACTCCGATCGCAGAACTGCGTCGAGTTGATTTCTTTACTTCGCATGAAGCTCTGCATTTGCATTACGAGCAATCTTTGACACGTGAAAGTGTGCGCGGCTGCGGTTGGTACAACTTGGGAACCCATTTCCCATGGATCGGCGAACGCACTCGAGCGTTATCAGGCGCTCATATTGAATTCCTGCGTGGCGTCCGCAATCCGCTGGGGGTTAAAGTTGGTCCGAAGGCGGATGCGGATGAGATTTGTGACTTGGCAAGATTGCTGAATCCAACCAATGAAGCCGGTCGACTGACATTGATCCACCGCATGGGGAGTTCGCAGATTGCCGGTTCACTTCCGCACTTGATTGAACGAGTTCAACGCAGTGGCTGCAAGGTGTTGTGGTTGTGCGATCCGATGCATGGCAACACGGTCTCGGTTAGTTCGGGACAAAAGACGCGACGCTTCGACGATGTGCTAGGCGAGCTTCGTTCGGCCTTTGCAATTCATCGCAGTTGCGGATCGCGACTGAACGGCGTTCACCTCGAGTTGACGGGTGAAAACGTCACCGAATGCATCGGCGGCTCGAGCGGCTTGACGGAAGCGGACTTGCACACGGCTTACAATACGACCTGCGACCCTCGCTTGAATTACGAACAAGCGATGGAAATTGCCTTCGCGATCGCCGGTGAGATTTCGAACAGTTCTGAAGGCTAAGCGACTTGGACACACCGGGCATTTAGGTGCAGCCAAGGGATTCAAAAGTTTCTACAATAAGTCAGGTTGAGTCCGGGTCGGCTTGGGTGCTGACAGGTTTGGTGGTCGCAATTCTACGAAGGTTCACTCAGGATGCATGGTACAGCAGACACGCACGCGCGTTCGCACACGGCAAAATCCACTCTTGTCGCGGAACAATTGCGTGCCGATCCTCGCATTCGTCAAGCGGAAGAATTGCTGCTGGCCGCGTTAGCTGATGCGCAAAGTCAAATCGACGGGCCCAAGCCTGCGAATC
This sequence comes from Pirellulaceae bacterium, assembly GCA_033761895.1. Classification (GTDB taxonomy): domain Bacteria; phylum Planctomycetota; class Planctomycetia; order Pirellulales; family Pirellulaceae; genus Aureliella. Next base: position 9,404 of record JANRMD010000086.1, read on the forward strand.
CCGATCTGAAAGCCCACTATAAGGAACTACTCGATCGACTGGCTGTGGCGCGGGGCGGGGCGACCTATTTTCCCTATCTCGGCAGCGGGATTGGGCGTGGACCGTGGGTTGAACTGGCCGACGGTAGCGTGAAGCTGGATTTCATCGTGGGCATCGGCGTGCATGGTATGGGGCATAGCAATCCGCAGTTGCTCCAGTCGAGCCTTCATGCGGCGCTCGAAGATACCATCATGCAAGGCAACTTGCAGCAGCACCCGCCTTCGGTTGAAGTTTCCGAACGATTGATTCGCATGGCGAGAAAATCTGGCGCTGCAATCGAGCACTGCTTGCTGTCGACCAGCGGCGCCATGGCGAACGAGAACGCACTCAAGATCGCTTTCCATAACCGCGCCCCAGCAGATCGCGTGCTGGCTCTCGACAATTGCTTCGCCGGCCGTTCCATTGCGATGGCGCAACTGACCGATCGTCCGCAATATCGCACGGGCATACCGACAGCACTGGCCGTGGACTACATCCCGGCCGAAGACCCTGAGCACAGCGAAGCGTCGCAGCAGCGATCTTTGGCAGCGTTGGATAAGTTGCTAAAGCGTTATCCCGGCAAGTACGCGGCGCTTTGGCTGGAGCTTGTTAGCGGTGAAGGTGGCTACTATCCCGGTTCGGAGGCATTTTTCACCAAGATTGTCGAACGCGCCAAGCAAGATAATGTGCTGGTGATTTTTGATGAAGTGCAAACCTTCAGCCGCTTGAGCGAGCCATTTGCATTTCAGCATTTCAAGCTCGACAAGTACGCTGACATCGTTTCGATCGGCAAGATTACGCAGTTGTGCGCCACCCTGTATCGCGGCGATCTGAAGCCCAAGGGGCCTCTGCTCAGCCAAACGTTCACGGCCGCCAGCAGCTCGATTGCGGCCGCCTTGGTTGTGCTCGATCAACTCGAGAAGTCCAACTGCTTTGGGCCAACCGGCGAAAACATGCGCCGCCACAAAGTCTTTGCTGACAAGTTGCAGGAACTCGCCCAGCGATATCCGGGCAAGATCAGCGGCCCACACGGACTGGGCATGATGGTGGCCTTCACTCCGGGTGATGGATCGAATGATGTCGCGACCAAGATGGTGTATGCCATGTATGAAGCCGGTTTAATGGGCTTCGTCGCCGGCAGCAATCCAACGCGCATTCGCTTCCTGCCACCGCCGGTAATTACAACTGACGCAGACATCCATGCAGCCTGCAAAATTTTGGAACAAGTGCTGGAGCAGGGGTGAGATTTGAGATTTGAAAATCGAGACACCGGTCTCGCAACTCGCAACTCGCCTCCCGTGAATCCGATTATGAACGCACATGAATGGCTTGAGTCACAGCAGAGCGCGATGGTTGCTGACTTGATCGCGCTCTGCAATCAAAACTCAGGCTCGACGAATCTCGAGGGGTTGATCGGTGTTTCGAATTGGCTGAGTGATTGGGCGAATCTCTCGCCGGCTACGTTTCAACGCATCGAATTGCCAACTCGCGAGGGGAGCAAAGATGAGGGGGAATCATATACTAGCGCAACTGGACCTGTCTTGCGGTGGGACTTTCAACCTGAGGCGTCGCGACGTGTCCTGCTGATGATTCACTATGACACGGTATTCGGCCCCGACCACGAATTTCAAACTTGTGAAATGCTCTCGCCGAATGTTCTGCGTGGGCCTGGTGTCGCGGATGCCAAGGGCGGCATAGTGGTGCTGCGTAACGCTCTGCAAGCGATGTTGAAGTTTGGCTTGGCATCTGAACTTGGTTGGACGGTATTGCTCAATCCGGACGAAGAAGTCGGTTCACTCAGTTCCGCAGCCTTGATGCGAGAACTTGCGCCCAAGTATGACTTTGGTTTGCTCTTCGAACCGGCATTGCCCAGCGGTGAGCTGGTTTCGGAACGCAAAGGCTCAGGAAACTTCACTATCACGGTTCGTGGCAAATCGGCTCACGCAGGGCGGAACTTTGCTCAAGGTCGAAATGCCATCGCCGAACTGAGTCGCTTGTTGGTTGCAGTCGATGGACTCAACGGACAACGCGATGATACGACCATCAATGTTGGATTTGTGTCCGGTGGTGGGCCTGTTAATGTCGTACCCGATTTTGCGATCGCGCGCATCAATGCACGAGTGCCGGATTCTGATTCTGCAGGTTGGTTCACGCAACAACTAACTCAAACGTTAGCTGCAGCCCACAACGCGCGTAGTGAGTTTAAATGTAATTGGCATGGGCTTTTCACGTCGCCGCCGAAGCGGATCAACCCTGCTCAATTGGCGTTGATGCAGGCTATAGAAGCGAGTTCAGCTAAATTGAATCTACCACCCATCCAGTGGCGATACACGGGTGGTGTGTGCGATGGAAACAAGTTGGCGGCGGCGGGGCTGCCGAATATCGATACACTCGGCCCTCGCGGCGATGGCTTGCACAGCAGCCAAGAATCGGTGCAGCTGGATTCACTGGTTGAAAAATCGAAGTTATTGGTCGAGATTCTGTGCGGTTTTTCCCGAGGCGAGTTCGAGGTTCACACTTCGTAGTCTAGGCATCCTGCCTGGGTTGCGTCGCTGAATTCCGCAACTTCCTACCTACCCCAAGAGCCAGGTGGGATTCTAAAACGCAGCTGCCGCAGGTATAATTCCGCCCGTCATACATTCGTACTTTCAACCAGATCAGCGAGGCGTCCCGATGAGCGAAAATGAATTGGAGGATCGAGCAACTCAGATCCGCCAACGACTTACGCAACTTCGGGACAGTCTTTGACTACGATAATAAGCTCGCGCAAATAACCACCATCGAAAGTCAGATGGCGGCTCAAGACTTCTGGAACAACCAAGAGAAAGCTCAAGCAACGGTCGCTGAGCTGAAGAACTTGCGCTCGATCGCTGCTCCGCTGAAAGAGGCACTCGCCGCTTCGGAAGATCTGCTCGGATTGATCGGCATGCTGGCCGAAGATGCATCTTTGCGTGGCGATGTAGTCGGAGAATTGGACCGACTGGAAAATGAAGTTTCGCAATTGGAACTGAAGGCGCTCTTGAACGGTACGCATGATGCTTCAGGGGCTTTGCTTAGCGTTCACGCTCGGGATGGCGGAGTTGACGCTAACGACTGGGCTGAGATGTTGCTCAACATGTATATTGCTTGGGCGAAAGATCGCGAGTTTTCGATTGAGTTAATGGACCGGCAGGATAACCAAGAAGCAGGTATTACCCAAGCCACGATCGCAATTCGCGGCCCGATGGCTTATGGTTACTTGAAGGGCGAGGAAGGGATGCATCGACTGGTGCGGATCAGCCCTTTCAATGCAGAAGGTAAGCGCCAGACTAGTTTCGCGGCCGTTGACGTTTCGCCCGAAATCAATGATTCAGTCGAAGTTGAGATTGAAGAGAAGGATGTGCGCGAGGACACGTACCGAGCCAGCGGTGCTGGTGGCCAGCACATTAACAAGACTGATAGCGCCGTTCGTTTAACACATATTCCAACAGGAATCGTGGCGGCTTGCCAAGCCGAACGCAGCCAGCATAAGAATCGCGCTCAGGCGTGGAAACTGTTGCGTGCCCGGTTGGCTCGTGTTGAAGAAGAGAAACGCGAAGAAGAACAACTGGCGAAATACAAAGGCAAGGTGCGGCAGAAGGGTTTTGGATCGCAGATCCGCAACTACTTCCTGCACCCTGAGCAACGCGTAAAAGATTCTCGTACTGAATACATGCAGAATAGTTTTCACGCGGTCATGGCGGGCGATATCCAGGGCTTTCTGGAGTCGTTCTTGCGATGGCGAATGATGCAGAATACTGAAGAATAACAGACTGAAGAATAACAGATACTTCGCAGTGATCGTCACGAGCGAAGACTGACCGGCGAACGTCATCCGAGTAAACTCGGTGGCGTTCAGCGAGTAGTGTCGCACAAGAACTGAATATCATGACGACACTGAATATCATGACGGAGTGTCGTGGCACACTCTCCGCAATTTTGGAGTGGAGGAAACTATGACACGTGGTCCTCAGCGAACTGCTGAACCTTTGACGCTCGACGGTGGGAAATTTGGCGAGTTGGCCTTTGAATGGGTCGACGATCGCTATTCGCACGTATGGCGTTTGGGCAACGTCGAACTGTTGCGTTCAACTGAAGGGCACAGTGGATGCACCTGGCCCGAGTCCCCACCGCTACAGCAGATTCATCTGCAATCGTTTGGCGACGGGCGGGAGGTAGTGTTTGGTGTCGGCATGTCGGGCCGCGGCCATTGGTCAGCCAGCTTTACGTTGGTTCCCGATTTGAAGTGCTGGATTGTTGAATTGGCTTGTCGCTCTTCGACCAAACCAGAGAACCTGGCAAGCACTTATAAGCTTGCAGGGCCTTGGGCGAGCGCTTCTGGAGGTAGCTGGGAATTGCCCGTCGGTGAAGTGGTGGCCCGCATGGAACCCATTCAGCCCACGACCAACGCCTCTCGCGATGCGAACTTATTAAAGCTCCAGCCCGCAGTGATCGTCGACACCACACCCTCGACCACTCAGTGGGCATTCCGCTTACGAGTTAGCGAGTAGATAGCTCTTGAGTCAACAGGCCTGTCGCGATGTTGCGGCCTCAGCCAACCATCCATTCTTAGTTGGACTAACCCTTCGGCTACTTTCCTGCGCCATGCTATGTTAGTTGGAAGCAGAACGATCCGCCGTGCAAGGCGACGGTATTCGCAGTACTCGCTCAGCATTCTTGCGCTAGCTAGCGGGAGTTTCCAGACGCATTCGTGAATCCCGCAGATTTACTGATTTACTCTGCGGATCGTTCGGTTTCACACTAACTTGAGACGCGGTGGCGAATGGCGACGAGGGCTTAGATTGTTAGCAGCATACGCTCTGCCGAGTCGCAACATCCCTGGCCGGCTGGCTCCCGAAATGCTTGACGCATTCCGCTACCCAATAATCTGTTCAGTTGCTTGCGAACCGCCGACTTTCTCGTCACTTCTTAAGCGAATAGTCTTCGTCGAAGATGGCGGTCATATCAGCCTCGACGGCCCCTGCTCCGGCGGCTTCAGCCATCTGTTCGCGAGCTCGTTTGAGCGCCAAATCGTTGGTTTTGGGATGCACCAATACAAACGCCGCTTTGCGAGCCAATGAACTCGGATGCGCAACATCCATCTTCAAATCGACCAGGCCATGAGCGACCCCAATTTGTAGTTCGGTCAATTTGAACGTTTGGTTTTTCCCCCGAATTCTTAAGGACACCGCGGTCTCATTGCCATCGATAAAAGCAGCCTCTGATGAACCACCGATCTTGAATGTCTCTGTAGCCCCCAGGCCGCGGATCGCATCGGTCAAAAAGCCATAATATTCTTCAGTCAAACGAGCCAAAGTTGAAATCCGCTTGTACTGATCTTTTTGTAGTTGAGTGACCGCAAGGGGCTCGAGATCCGTCAGCTGTTTCTTGGCGTTCACAAAATCTTGATTGCCGAGAGTCTTCAATAGCTCCTTCATCCCCTTGCTCCACTTGGCTTTATCCGCATCCGTTAACACCGGATCAGGCGCCGGTGCGGGGGTTGGATCTGGAGTCGGCGGTGCTGGGTCTGATGGTGTGGGTGTGGTGGGTGGAGTCGTTGGCTCGGTGGTAGGTGCAGGCGTGGTAGGCGCAGCTGCCGATTCGTTTGGCGCTGGCGTAGGCATCGCCGCAGTGTTCTCGGCCGGCTTCTCGGCTCCCATGTTGACCACATCCAGCCCCATAGTCGATGGTGCAGGCGAACCGTCTAGTCCGGTGACTTTGGGCAAGCCGCTCCCTTGAGGGATGGCGGGTGCGGTGGGTGAGTCGGGTTCTTTGACGCTAGGCTTCGCCTTTTCAGGTTTAGCGGCCTGCGCGAGTTGTTCAGGTTGCTTGGTGGATGACTTGGTGCTGTTCGCCCAAAAGAAATAGGCTCCAGCCACAAGCGCGAACGAGCCCACGACGCCACCGACGCTAAGCAGCATCGCACGATTGCGTTTCCTTTGAATCTGCTTTGCATAGCCGCCCGGCGGGATACGTGGTGGACTTGGATTCGGGGCAACAAACGGTCTGTTGACTTCGGTTGCGGTCCGCTCGTTGTACTGCGGATCGTATTCCGGCATCAGCGCCGTCGCGCTAATCGATTCCGGAGCGGCCATTGTTGCCGTTGCCGTGCCGCCCAGAAAACTCTGTAGTTTGTCATAGTCAGCACTCGGATTCGAATCGGGCAAACTCGCTGAGTATCGTAAGAACCCACCCAGGTCGAATGCACTGCGAGGATCCTCCGCCGGCAAGTAGCTTTCGAGTTCCTCGAGGTCCCATTCGAGTTCCGGCTGTTGAGGCTCTGCAGCAGCCTTTTCTACAGCAGCCTTCGGGGCGGTCGTCGAGCCGAAAGTCTTGGTCCATGCGCGATCGTAGTTCGACTTGCGATCCGCTTCGAGCAGATTTTTTTTGCCTAGAGCTACAATTCTGGCGGCGCGTTGTGCGAGCTTTGCATCCGATTTTTGGGCTGCTTCGGCCTTCCGTTTCATTTCCAGCAGGGCACGCTGGATCTTGGCTGGATCGGATTCCAATGGCTTGATTCCGAGCAACTTGTAGAGGTCCGGCAACTGCTCCTGCGATTGCCCGCCGTTCGACTCATCGTTTGCCATATTACACCGAGCTTGGAATGGAGATCACGAGTGCCCTAAAGTCACTCTACCATTGTATTCTGCAACGACAAATATTGCTCGGTTCAATGGTGCTTTGTCAGCACTAAATCACTACCAAGGCGTAGCCGAAGCCGTCAAAGGTTTGTTGATTATTGCGCCGCGGGCAGTGAGCCGACGGCGCTAGCTAGCCGCGGGTGACCGAAGGAGCAATCGTTCATCACCTTTAAACTTGCCAACGCAGAGAAAGCACCAGTTCAACTTGTATTGGAACGAGCCCAATCCATGCACGCTCCAAACTTCGAGACCCGCGGCTAGCGCCGACGGCTCACAAAATCAACAAGCCGTCAAGCATTGCGGAAGGACTGCGGTGGCCCGCGAAAGCCACGACGCATTCCGCTACAGCGAGTATCTGTCGAGCGAGAATCGCCTGGGGCGCGGGTGCGACCCGCCTAGCCACTACCGCTTCGGCGCTGGCTTCGGTGTGTTGCTGAGCTTCGGAGCCTCTTCTGGATTGTCTTTGTCGTCCTTAGGAGTTAGCTCGGGATAGAGCTCGAGCGTGCTGCAGATCTGTTCGTCGGCACCGGCGAAGATTTCTGCGACGTTGGCCCCCATCGTGAACACCAAGGATAAACGTTGACCGTGGTCATCCGACAAATGCGCGTAAACCCACTGAATTGGCACGTCCTCTGACTTGCCAGTCACCAGCACTCGCATCAGTTTGAGTTTGTTGGATGTCAGGCGTTCGGACGCTTCGACAATCGTCGGCGAATTGTTCTTCAGCGACTGACGAATTTCTTGCTGAAGGGCGGCGATTGTCAGTTGCTTACCAGGATCCAATTTTGGCAAGCGAGTCACGTTGCACTGGGCGATGATCGAGTTGTTTTTGATCAGCCTGAAAATCGCTTCTTCACCGGTATCGATATAGGTCTTCCATTGGCGGTCAGCCAGGAAGGCGTAGCGTCCCATGGCCGAACCGAGCTTGATGGTCAGCTGCGATTCATGATTGGCAGCGCTCAGTTCGAGCAACTTCTCGCGGTCCAAGGTCCACTCGTGTGGCTGTTCTTCGCGAATGAGGCGGATGCGAGCGACGATGTCGAAGCCGGGCTCCGACTGACTGATGGCTCGTTTCTCTTGAATCGCCAAGCCTACCCAAGATACGATCGCACATTCGCTAGCGAGTTTGGCTTGGAAGTTACCCTTAACTTTCAGTTCTGTGGACACGCTATTGGCGGTGCCTTGGATGGTGCCATTCAGATCGATCGAAGCCACGCCCTCTTCGACTTTGCTGATGCTGGCGACCAGCGTGCATTCGTGCACGGCTTCTAGGTTAAACAACTCGCGGGCGGATTCTTTGGAGATCGTCCACGGTTGGCTGACCTTGGCCGGTGTTTCCGGAAGCAGCAATTCGATGACGTTCGTATTGATCGGCGCTAGCAGCAATTCGACCTCGGTGACCAACATGGGCTCAGCCTGGCAAAATTGCTGCCACTGGTTTCCATGGTTGATCACAATGGTCTGCTTGCAGGCGTCCCGCAATTTGCTGGTCGAGGTGTTGCCTGCGACCCAATGTTCCGCTTCGGCCTGCAAGAAATCTCGGGCGGCAGAGACGACTTTGTTCTGGTTGTCGTAGGCGGCCAGTTCGTAGAAGTCTACGGTCGATTTGGCTTTGACCGCCGCGTCACGATTCTTCTGCTTGCTCTTGGTGTCAGGCTCGTTGACCAGCAGCTTGCCTTCTAGTTCCAGAACCATTTTGTTGCGCGTGTTCAGCTGAGTAATATCCGAAGGCCGAACCAGGGTCCGGTTGCGAGCCACGGGCTTAGCTGGAGTTTGTCCGACTGCCGTATTGGCGACCTGTGCCACAGCGACGACGCCAAGTGTAGCGCTGGACCATGCAAGCATCTGCCGGCGGGTCAGCTGGTTTGTATTGACCTGGTTTGTATTGACCTGGGCAGCTGTGTTGACGTTGAACGCAGGTTCGTTTTGCATTCGATTGCTCCATGGCAACAAGTGAGTCTTCGGGATACTCTCCCTTTGTCGGCAGAATCGAAGCATCCTAAGCAGAAAAGATGGCTGGTTACGGCTACTTTACCGCGGGAATGCTAGCTATCGGCTTTCGTAGGTCGCACTTGGCAAGAGATCTCGTAGCGGAATGCGTCAAGGGCTTGTCGATTATTGCGCCACGGTCAGTGTGAGCCGAGGGCGCTTCTTGTAGCCACCGTCGCCAGACGGTGGACACGCTGCAGGGTGACGAACCACCGCTTGGCAGCGGCGGCTACC
>JANRMD010000087.1:0-16112 GCA_033761895.1 Pirellulaceae bacterium
AGGGGCGTTGCGCAGTTCGCATGACTAGAGTCTTTGTTCCAGCCGCATTGTGTGAATCTAATGGGTGGTATTGCTTGCTGCGGAAGCGCGTGAAGTTCCACGCTGAGCCTCGCCCTCGCTACATGGATCTCAAGACAATTCGAGCGGCGATCTCCCGTGGGAAAGCGCGTAGGGTTCGCATTCATCACTCAATCGACCAAGAACTCGGCCCCTCAACCCCCAGCCCCTTCTCCCCCGAGTACAGGGGCGAAGGGGTGACCATTCTTCCGGCTCCGCACAAGGGAGCTTGGTTGGTGCCAGCCACTTCTTGGAGCTTGGTTGGTGCCAGCCACCTTTTGGGAGTTCTTTTGATAGCGTTCGACGCACGATCGCTAGTGGGGTGGGGATGCGATCGGGAATGCATTCAGTGCAGATGGTCGCACTCGGCAAGAGCGACCCACCCGCTGCTTCATGCTAGCGGTGGAAGCTTCGAATAGGCTCCGCATTGGGAGTCAGACCGAGAGCGATAGAAAGAGTTAGTGGCCGGTACAGTAATGGGTAGAGCGACAGCTAACTGCATTCTCGCTGTGAATGGGAGAAATCAATGAAAGTGATCTATAGAAAAAAGAAAAGCTCCCGGATCGTGAACGAGTCCCAGGGGGGCGGAGGACTGCGCGATTACTATCCGGGAGCGATTTTCTTTTTGAGCGGATTTGACCGAAACCTCCATGTTTCAATCACCGCTTTATCCGTATCCGAATTCTGATTTGGCAAACTCAAGTCAAAGAGTTTCTTACATCAGTCGGGTACTTACTCATTCAGTTGGCCTCTGGAGGAATTAGCAAACTTGGCATCCGTGCACAAGAGCGTTTTTCCCTGATCGCAAACTTTGTCAGCACCTGTAAGCGTTTCCAAAGTTCAGTGCAATCACGCCTAATCCAACTTTTGTCACCAACCGTTTCTGAAGGTCAGTCACTGTCAGCGACGAGGGTGAAGATAGAGGCTGATGGGTACTAGGGTCAAGGCGACTTTTGCATCTTGTTCACGATTTTCGAAAAGTGATTATTACGGCTCAATTTGCTATCACATCTCGCTGCATTTGCAGGCCTCTGAAATCGGCAAACAAGTTGCAGTACCAAGTAACCCAAAGCATCAGCGAGGGACCGAGTTACTGCGTCGACGTGACGATGCAGAAGGGGCCCTCGCTAACGCTTCGGGTTGTGAAAGACCAAGCCATACTTCGTCCTGATCGCTTCAAAGCAACATATAACGCAACATCAAAACTGGCGCTGCGGGTTACTTGGATGTGGTGCGTACAAAAACAAAAAACTAGTCGTCCGAGAGAACGACTAGTTTCGATGTTGTCAAACAAAGGACTTGAAGCTGATTTATTTCTTAGAGAACTTTTCAGCAGCAATCTTGATCGTACCTAGATCATTCATGCCTTCCTTGATCTCGATTTCCATACGCCCGCGGCTCCACTTTTCTTTCTTGCCGCCAACGGTCGCTTCGTCAATCGTACCAAGTTCATGCCAAACTCTGAACGTGACTTGACCTACTGGTAAGTTGGCGATCTCAAGCACGCCATCTTCGCCAGAGATACCCACACAAGGATGCTCGGGAACGATAAGGTGCGCTTTCATCCATGGATGCACATTGCATTCAACTGGAATCGGTGCGGGCTCATCCTTCTCGATTTTCAGATCCTTCATACCACCAGCGGGAACTAAGAAGTTCACGGGTGTGTTATTGAAGAAATTGAAATTTGCATTGTGACCGGTGGTATCCGTATTCGTCACCTTAATTGTCTGGCCTGGGTGAACGACCAAGACGTGAGGCACAAAAACGCAGTTCTTGTTGTCGAGAACAATCGGCGTGTCAGTGGGTTTCATCAGATCAGGATGGATATCCTTTGCTTTGCTCTTCTTGTCGATGGAAATCGCTAGGTTCTTGAGAGCACCATCTTTTCCAACGATCAAGTTCTCGGTCATGATGCCGAGGGCGGCGCAAACGGGGTCAGCCGCTGCGTTCACTTTTGTTGGTTCAGCAACTTTGCCATCCACAACAAACTTAGCTCGCAACGTTCCCCATTTTTTGGCTTGAGCAACGTACTTTACCTTCATAGGCTTAGCCGCTTCTTCCGCTACGGGAACTGCAGACTCGGTCGTTTCCGTGACTACCGGCGTATCTGCAGCTTTTACTGAAGGTACATTCGATGCCACAGGGCTTGAAGGCTGCGAGCAACCGCTAAGTGTAAAGCTGCTAGCTAGAGCCGCAAAGGTCAAGAATTTCTTCATCTCGTTTGTTCACTCCAAAGTATTTGGCCGCACCTGGGCTGCAGCCATCGTGTCAGTTAACCTGAATATGCTCGTTGGCCACAACTTCGCTCTGAGGCACTTCTCGTGCACCGACAGTAATGTCGTCCTCGCACTTCTTGAGGTAATCTTCGCATCCGATCATTCCAAGACAACCTGCGAGCGCAGCCAATGCAAAAAACTTCTTCATCCTAAATACCTCCGAGTTGTTTGTCGCGTAATCACAGCCGCGACCATCCTGATGTTGCTAAACGTGCTTTACCGAAGTTGTGATTCCCTTCAATTGGCAAAGCATTGCTGAGAATCGACATCGAGATCGGCCACACCCAACGATCACTCGGGAAAATCGTCCTGTGCACTTCCGCTCGACGGTCCCAGTATAAGTCGATCCTCCCAAATTCCCAACTCCCCTGAATTCGGTCATTGAAAATTTCTAGTTCTGACCAGTGGAGACATCTTGGGGCGATTTTGTCGAGTGCGACTTGGACAGTTATCGCAAGTCGCACCCGGCGGATGCGACCCACCTCAAGAGCAAAGACCGTACCTGGCAGGAGCAGCCCACTTGGACAACTCGAAACTAACGCTGCGAGAGGGCCTTTTTCCGCGCTGCTTCGAATTCGTCGCCAGGATTCCATTTGGGCATTTCGGATTGCTCCGCCAGTTCCAGGCCGACGTGCATGAGCAAGCGAGCATCGTCGATCGCGCCAGCCAGATCCCAACTCTCTTGGAATTCATCGCCGGGCTGGTGATAGGTTTTCTCGACCCATGCCTCCAGTTGCTCTTTGCCCCAACCGTCGGGCTTACCGACTACGTTGATGCCGCTATGGAGATATACTCCCGGAACACCCACTTTGGCCAAGCTGAACTGATCGCTGCGGTAATAGTATCCGCGATCTGGGAAGTAATCGGGCACCACCGTACGCCCTTGCAACTTCGCCACCGCTTCGACCCAACTATCCAAATTCGATTTGCCGTTGCCAATCAAATTCAAGTCGTGAGTTTTGCCTAGGAAGTTGATGCCGTCGATGTTGATCACCGCCGCCATATTGCCTGGTGCGATCGGTGGATTCGCGGCCATGAACTTCGAACCTAGCAAGCCTTGCTCCTCAGCCCCGACCACTGCAAACATAATCGACCGCTTGGGACGATCAGGCAACGCGCTGATAGCTTTCGCAATTGTCAACAAGCTGGCCGTGCCCGATGCATTATCAATCGCTCCGTTATAGATGTTGTCTCCTTTGGCGTCGCGCTCCGCGGCTAAGCCGAGATGGTCATGATGAGCCATGAAAATCACATGTTCTTTAGCCATCTGTGGATCGCTGCCTGGAAGCACACCAAAGACATTGCCCGTCATCTGCTGGCGAACTTTGCAGGTCAGTTCCGCTGACATAGTCACTCCGAGCGACACTGGCTTGAAGTCGCGTGACTGTGCGGCTGCTCGCAATGTATCCAGATCTTTACCCGCCAGCGTGCAGAGCCTTTTGGCTGCGTCGTCTGTCAACCAGCCACGAATCTTCATCCGCGGACCAGTAGAACTTGCCAATTCAAACTCTTCGCCGCTCCACGACGTTTGAATCACTTGATAGGGATACCCGGCTGATGGAGTTGTGTGAATGATCAGTGCACCTGCGGCACCCATCTTCGCCGCCATCTCGTACTTATAATCCCAGCGACCGTAGTAGAGTCGACGTTTTCCTGCGAACAGTTTGGGATCATCCTCAGGATCATTGTTCATCACAACGATCATCTTGCCCCGGACGTCAACATCTTTGAAGTCGTCCCACTGATACTCGGGCGCTTGAATACCATAACCCACAAAAACTAATTCGGTATCTTTTACGCTGACTGAATCCACTTGCTGACCGCTAGTTAGCATCATGTCATCGTGGTGCTTTAAAGTCGCTGACTGCTCGCCTTTCTTGAAGTCAACGCTCGCTGGTGCTTGAGTCGTCACACCCACCAAAGGTACCGGCTGATACCACTTGCCGTCGGCACCACCGGGATTCAGCCCCAAGGATTCGAGCTGCGTAGCGACATAGAGCTGAGCTAATTCGTCACCGCGCGAACCCGGCCCACGCCCCTCCAGCAAATCGTGCGCAAGAAATCGAATGTGGGCTTTAAGCGCCGCTTCGGTGACCTGCTCGGTAGCCTTTACGTGCTCGGGATTCGGAGCCCAATTCGCATGCTGAGCACTAGCCGGTGTGCTCGTTCCCCAACAGAAGATCCCAACAAGCAGAAACATTTGCAGTCGCAGACTGCCCAGTCGAATTTGCATGGTTTATCCCAAAGCATTCACGGTAGCTAGCATTAGTTATGAGGAGTCACCGATTGTAATCCATGGTCGCTAGTTGCGTAAGAAACCGGATCGTAGGCTTGGCTTTCGCCTCTAGTGGATTGTCACAGCTTTAATATTAGGGTGTGATAATCCACTAGCCGAACTCCGCATGTTCGCATTGCACGCATTCAAAAAAACAATGTGTTCAACCACACTTTTGGTCAACTTTTCACGCGCGACCAAAAATGTCGACGCAGCCCTGCGAATGGCGACGATGAGACCTAGCGTGTCGTAATCGAGAAGCTCGCACGCCAAGTCCCATACGTTCATCGCACTGTGATCTGTACATGTCGCCAGCTGAGCCAGCCAAGACGAACGCTTCGCCAAAGGCAACACACGCGAAAGACAAAGTAACGCGGAGAGCTGCTATTCAGATGTCGGCCGTTGCGATCGCTGCTGCAACTTCCGGTACGGTGAGGGCTGACCGGACGCAATCCACGCTGGGTGAGATGCTCAGCCGGCGAAAATCAGGCGACTCCGAATACAAAGCCACGGCCATCGGCGACTACCATGCGAACGTGGCTGAGTTTGGAGGCCAGGTTGCTGCTCCCTCCCGGCGTTTGCTCGTTCCCCTCGCGCGTCATGTACCATGGCAGTTCGACATCCTGATCATCGGCTCGGGCTACGGTGCTTCCGTCTCTGCCGCGCGGTTGGCATCGGCGCTGCGGCCCGGTGCACGCTTAGGCGTCCTTGAACGCGGGCGTGAATGGATTCCAGGGACTTTTCCTGATCGCTTGAAGGATGTCACCAGCGCATCCCGTTTGGAGTTGCTGGGTCCTAAGAAAGGTGAGATCCGTGATCCAACGGGTTTGTTCGATGTGCGACAGTTTGAAGAGATAACCATTCTGGCAGGATCGGGTTTGGGTGGTTCCTCCTTGATCAATGCCAGTGTGGCCTACCGACCGGATCGCGAAGTTTTTCAACAACCGATGTGGCCGCAGTTACTGCGCGATCGGGTCTACTTGGATCCGTACTTTGAGTTGGCGATTGCCGAGTTGGGGGCCAACGTCGAGCCGCTTGATTACAGTTCGAAGATGCTCGCACAACGAGTGGCTGCCGAACGACTCGCCTATCGCGGGGCGCGATTCGATCCCGCGGCCATTACGGTTGCACGTTCGATGCAGGGCAATGCACTGCCGATCATCAATCGTCAGAGTATTCGGCAGCGAAACTGCATCGACTGTGGTGACTGTCTATCGGGCTGCAACGTCGGTGCGAAGAACACCTTGGCGATGAACTACATTCCGATGGCTCGCCGGGCCGGTGCTGAGTTCTTTACGCAAACAGAAGTGCATCGCATTGAAAAACTAGATGTCGGCTATCGTGTTCACTTCACCGTTTCCTGGCGTAAGGATGATGGCACGTTTGAGCGCTGCCCTGGTTCCACAACCACTCGTGTCCTAATTCTCGGAGCAGGTAGTTTGGGGAGCACCGAATTGCTGCTCAGGTCACAGTCGGAGTGCCTGCAGTTATCGCAGCGGCTAGGTTTCGGCTGGACGGGGAACGGCGACGCCCTGGGCTTTATCACCAAAAGTGAATGTCCCACCAGCGGTGCTGGACGTTCGGCGTATGAGGCCGCGTGTCCGCCTGTTGGCCCAACGATTCAATCCAACCTCACTTATCCCCAACGTCCACTTCCCGGTCGAGTGTTGATTCAAGAGGGCGCCGCAGCGCGGGCCTACGCCAATGCCATCGGTACGCTCATGCTCGATCCCACGATGGAAAATACCCAAATACTTCTTGGCATGGGCCATGATGGGGCTAATGGAAGAATCACACTCAATGAAAGAGGTTTTGGTCAAGTCAGTTGGCCTGAGTTGCTCAATAGCGAGTACCGGAAACTGATTCGATTCGAATTCGAACAGATCGCCACAGCCCTGGGTGGCAAGTACCGTTACTTGAGGATTTTCGGCGACAAGATGATCTCAGTACATCCGCTCGGTGGCTGTGGTATGTCCGATGATCCGTTGTATGGTGTGGTCAATCACAAAGGTCAAGTCTTCGATGGCCGTGGCCGTGGTGATCTCGACTATCAGACGGGAGCCCCACGTGTTCACTCAGGGCTGTATGTGGTTGACGGAGCCATTCTCCCCACTTCAATCGCTTGCAACCCATTCCTAACCATTTCGGCTTTGGCAGAGCGAGCTAGCGATTTAATGCTTGACGAACCTGAGTTCGCGGATCTGTTCGCGACAACTTGATCAGCCAAGAACGAGTACCGTTTTACTGAGCCCGAAGGGTTGTATTTGCATAAGCGGCAGGTTCAGCGGACGAGGACGTCCGCGCTCCCAAAAAACGACCAGCGGACTGGGAGGTCGACAGGCACAGTCGGGAAATCATTGGCTTTTGGAAGTCTAGACTGCTTCCGTTGCCCAAATAATCAACAGTCCGTTGATGCATTCCACTACCATCATGAGGATAACTTCTTTTAAGCATCCACTAGTTTGCGAAGTTGCTCCAAGTAGCGCGGGATGGCTTCCAGCGGTTCTTCTTTGGCTTCGTACTCAAGCGCCACCCAGCCGCTGTAGCCCGCGTCGCGCAAGATCTTCAGCACTCGCGCCAAATCGGTCGGCTGGTGCTTACCACCTGGATGCATGTCAACTTTGATCTGTGCGTTGACTGCGTACGGCGCAATCAGTGCGAGTTCAGCGTAGGGATCTTCCGTTGACTGAAAATTACCGCTGTCCAAGTTCACGCCAAACCCAGGTGCATTTACTTGTTTAACAATTTCGATCAACCCTTCAGCTTTCGCCGTAACGCCGCCGTGATTTTCGAGCGCGAGGAGTACGCCCTTTGAAGCTGCGTACCGGGCAGCAGTCTCACAGTGCTTCGCGCAGCGCTTGAGTGTCACGCTCAACTCTTCCTCTTTGGGTTGAGTTCCCGCAAAGATTCGAATCGCGGGCGCACCGAGCAGTGCGTAGTGATCGACCCAGGTCTTCGTGTGCTCGAGATCGGCGGCTAGCTTTTGTTCGTCCAGCTGACAAAAATCATTGCGAATCGCCCCACCTGAGATGGTCATGCCGCGGAGGTGGCAATGCTGCTTAAGCTTAAGTAGATACTCCAGCGTAACTTGCTCAGGGAAGTAGTAACTGGTCAGTTCGGCACCTGGAATACCTTGCTGATGGCAGAAGTCGACAAATTCGAACAAGTCCATCTTCTTGGTTTCGCCTTTGGCCGGTGCCAAGTATTTGCGCAGGGAATAAGCCGCCAGACTTAACCGCAATTTCCCGGGCTTGGGCCGATCAAACGGATCGATTGCCAAAGCTGTGGAAGACACATGAAAAGTGGTCCCCAGGGAGCCAATCGCGGCACACGCGGATACGGCACGTATAAATTCTCGACGTTGCATAGTGGATGACTTTGCTACAGAGTTCGTGACTTGACTGACAGGCTGAATACGCAAACATGTTACTCCAAAACCCTCTCGCAAGCACCTGCTTTCCTCATCGATCAGCGTCGGGCTAATCCCTATGATCTTTATTGATTCGCGGCGCTAGCATGTCAAAACGTCGCCAGGCGCTGTACAACTTTTGGGGTGCGAAAATCAATGAATTGGAATTGTCAAATGTTTTAATCCAATTTTATTGGACGATTCTCGGTGATCGCATCGGGCTGTTGATTTAGTGAGCCGTCAGCGCTAGCTGCGGGTTTCGAAGTTTGGAGCGTGCATGGATTTGGCTCGTGCCAATGCAAGTTGAGCTGAAAGTTATTCTGCATTGGCAGGTTTATTGACGATGTACGATTGCTCCTTCGATCACCCGCGGCTAGCGCCGTCGGCTCACAAAGCCAGCAGGCTCGGCCGAGGTTTGCAGCGGGCTGCTGATTTAGTGAGCCGTCAGCGCTAGCTGCGGGTTTCGAAGTTTGGAACGTGCATGGATTTGGCTCGTGCCAATGCAAGTTGAGCTGAAAGTTATTCTGCCGAAATGCTTGACGCATTCCGCTACCCAAAAACGCAAAAGGCCAAGTTTCACTCAGATTGGAGAAAAGCGATGAATCAACAAGACGAAACTGTATCGGTAAGCATCATCGTCCCAGCGCGTTGCTTGCTAGCCAGTAACTTGGACACTGATACGACGATGACGTTGATCGCATTGGTATCTGAGGATCCGGCGGATTGGGAAGAAGCCATGAGTGTTTGGGATCGCTATCGAACTCCTGTCGTTTGCGAGTTCATTAGTAGCCTGCCTTTCGAAGCGACCAACCCAGCGGAAGTGATTCAGGTTTGCCAATCTTCGGAAGCTTGGGTCGTGATTGATTTTACAAACAAACGAGTATGCACTGGCGGGGCTTTCATGCCTGTTGGTCGCGATGCGGTCTTCGCGATGGTAGAGGACGAGTCGGGCAAGCAGCATTGTCCATTGAGTGTTCATTTACCGCCTTGGTGGGAACTGCATGAAGCGGTCGCAGCTGAGGTGATAGGTGAACCTCGGCAAACACCGGTGAATCGTCCACACCTCGATCGAAATGCACTTTACGGCGACCTGATCCTGAAGGATGTGGCTACTCGAGTTCTTGATGTGGTTGAAAGTGCTGCTTGGCACGAGAGTAACGCGTCGAACAACGAACAAGAGCGTTATCCGTTCACCGTGGCTGTCCATCGCGACTGGTTAATGACACCACAGGAGAGCTTAGGGGGACGAATACCGCGTGAACTGCTGCACGGCGCGACCAGTTGGATGGATAAAGTCACCTGGGGCCAGCGGCTGCGTTTCGAGGACGGCGGCCCAATGATCGCAGCGCCGGATGACTGGTCGGGGTATGCAACCGCCCCAATGGGCTCACAGGAAATGTGCCTATATTTTGATTTCTGTCGCGAAGTGATCGGTGCCGCTTGGTTCTGGTGCAAAACCAGAGATTGGAAAACAGCGGACGAGCCGCGTGAAATTGCGATCTCAGAACTTATGGAGTTCCTGCGTCAAGTCAAGGAGCAGTGGCTAGAGGGTTCCTTTGAAGGTGGTTCGCCACCCAAATTTGTGATCGAGTGTGATCGCCGGCGCGTACCACGGGGCGCCGGTGTCCCCATTGAAGGAGTTGACGGAGTTCAGACCAACGAGCACATTGCCGATTGCGACTGTCCGATTTGCGAAATGATGGCGGAGGGGGTGTTCGGCATTGGCTTCGCTTGTATCGATGGCCATCACTTGGAGTTGGATGAAGAGTTTGCGTTTTCAACGAAAGAGACATTCGAAGAATGGGAAGAGCAACGCATCGAGTATGCCGAGTTCAGCGCGCAAATGGATCGTAAGTGGGCCGAGCGTGAGGCTGGCGAGGCAGATGACACGTTTGGGTCCGTGTGGTCAGGAATCCGAGAGGAAGACTCATCGTCCGACGACACTCTGTCTGCTGGCGATTCTCCCTTCGCAGGCAGGCACGGTGGCCATCTCAAAATGGCCTTTATGGTCGCTGAAATCGTCTCGGAACTTGAAATGCATAGCGCGAGCGGCGATGAAATCCAAGCACTTAACGAGTCCTTTGGGAACTATCGACGCTCCGATGGCGAGGATCGTCAACAGTTTGCAGCTAAACTGAAGTCCAATCTTCAGTCACTTGCAGAGCACTATCCGTTTTTGGTTTCAAGATCAGCCGATTTGCAAAGTCGGATAGACGAAACAGAACGCATTTTGGCGGCCCGCGAAAACGAAGACGATTGTCCCTTTTGAAATCCATGCGCGTAATGACGCGCGAGCTTGAGCACTCTGGTTGACGACCCTATTGTGAATGTAGTGGTAGCCGTATGCGATTGAGTGTCGCACAATTTTATCAATTGTTGCAGCTACGATTGGGACAATCGTGCGACAAAGGTGGGTAAGCATGAGGGCAAGTGCGCCCCCAAGTGCGCCCCTGGGCCGGACGCTATTGGGGGCGACCCACTGGACGACTTCCCATCGTGCCAATTAGACCAAGTCGGAGCCCGTTTGAACGAGTTTCTCGTAGGTTCGCCCTTGGTTTTTCGCTAGATTGCCGACGTTTTCCAGAGCGATGTTGTACAACCTCTGACCGTGTTCGGTAGGGTAATCACCCGTGATGCATGCGCGGCACAGTTGATCCTCTGAGAGAGAGATTGCGTTGGCGATTGAAGACACCGGCAGGTACCGGAGCGAATCGCAACCGAGCACGGAAGCCATCTTCTCTTGAACTTCTTCGGTTAATGGTCCGCCGTTCAAAAACTTGGGCGCGAACAACTCATCGATGGTCGACATATCGATGCCGTAGAAACACGGCGCAATAATCGGTGGGCAGGCAACTCGAACGTGAATCTCTTTGGCGCCGCCGAGTTTGCGGATGCGATCGAGGAGCACTTTCATTGTGGTCGAACGCACGATGGAATCTTCAACCAAAAACACTCGTTTGCCTTCGAGGACTTCGCGGAGAGGTGTGTACTTGCTGGCGGCTTTGGCATCTCGTGCTCGGCCCCCTTCAATGAACGTGCGTCCACTGTAACGATTCCGAATGAGTCCTTCGCGGCTGGGCACTCCTAACTCGAACGCCATCGCATCTGCCGCTGCTTTACTGGTGTCGGGTACGGGAACCACGATGGTGTCGCGATCGATGGGTACTCGTCCGTCGGCCCGCTCGATCCTGGCCAGTTCTTCACCTAGCCGGGTGCGTGACAAGTAGACACTGCGTTCATCAAGCGTACTAGCGACGTTGGCGAAATAAATCCACTCAAAGAAGCAGTGTGCAGTGCGTTCGCTTTTGGCAAACTGGGTCACCTTGACTCCATCCGGCCGTACCACGATCAAGTGTCCAGGCAGCAGTGAGCGAATGCTATCAGGTTCGAAACCCAAATTTAGCAGCGCAACACTTTCGCTAGCGGCGGCGAACAGGGGACCTTCGAGTGCGTAGCACATCGGTTTGATACCCAGCGGGTCGCGGGCGAGCAGCATTTCGCCACGGGCATTGAGAAATGCAAGACTGTAAGCTCCATCAAACTGCGTTGCAACTTTGGCAAAGACTTCAGCGATATCGCGGCCTGGAGCACCAGAGGAGAGTTCGCGACCGAGTTCATGCATGATGATTTCGGTGTCGGTATCGCGCGCCAGATGGTGCTCGCCTTCGCGCAGCAATCGGGATCGCAATGCGGCATAGTTCGCTAGTTGACCGTTGAAACAAAAGCTGAACCATTTGTGCTTATGAATGTGTTGGCGCTCAAATGGTTGGGCGTAATTGCGGTCATCTTTGCCGCAGGTTGCGTAGCGGACATGCCCAATGGCGGCCCGGCCAGCGTACTCGGACATCAATGCTTCGCTTTTGCCGCGGTGTGACAAGCGGAATACCTCGGCAACCGTACCGACATCCTTCATGGTATCGAGCAATGTCGAGCGATCGGGATTGTAAGTCGTCATTCCAGCCGCCAATTGGCCGCGGTTCTGGATGTCTTGAAGCATTCGCGGAAGCAAACGCGAGATTTCGTTAGGTCCATGCTCAGTGCACAATGGACTCGGCTCAGCGCCTGGCATGTGATAAATTGCAGCCACGCCACACTCGTGATGCAGTTCGCTCATCGTAAGAACCGGCTCCTGAAGGACAATCCACGTCGGTCTGGTATTCGGTGCATCGCGAGAACGTCGCGACCAACGGGTCTAAGTGTATCCGCAGAGTTCAAGTCAGCAAACGGATTGCTCTGCGAGTTGCGTCGGAATTGTGAATTGACATACGCTAAAAGCGGGCAAATCAGTCGGCTTAGGGCAAATACGACATTTTTGCCATCGCTCGCCTAGCCGAAATGTCTGGTTATTCGGATAATCCCCACCGGTGGAATCTGTTTGTAAGTTGTCGCCAATTGGGCTTGCAAAAGCGAACTGCAGAGGCGTTGTCATGGAATTATCGACACGAAAAACGATCCTTGATTCGGCGCAGACCTGCGTCGTGAAAGTGGGTTCGCGCGTGTTAACCGGCCCAGACGGGCGACTTGATCGAGATCAGGTTGGCAATCTGGCGTCACAGTTGACAACTCTAACCGAACAAGGACGCCAGGTCGTACTGGTCAGCAGCGGTGCCGTCGCCAGCGGAGTTGGTAAGCTTGGCTTGCCCGCACGGCCAACTGACTTGGCGGTGCTGCAAGCGGTAGCTGCTGTCGGCCAAGCTCATTTGATCCAAACTTATGAGCAGTTCTTTTCAGCGCGAGGTAAACACGCTGGGCAGGTTCTATTGATCGCTGACGATCTCGATGACCGTATCCGTTATCTCAATGTCCGCAATACCTTGCTGCAGCTTCTGCGACTTGGGGTGATTCCGATCATCAATGAGAATGACACCGTGGCCGTTGATGAATTGATGACCACATTTGGCGACAACGATCGCTTGGCTGCCATGGTGGCTGGTTTATTGCCGAGGCCGGTGCTCGTAATTCTTAGTGATGTTCAGGGGCTATACGATCGCGATCCGACGGCCGCTGGGGCGACAGTTATTCCTTCCGTCGAGCAGATTGACCAGTCGATTATGAACCTGGTCATCGATCGCCGCACAGGGCTTAGCAAAGGCGGCATGGGGAGTAAGTTAAGGGCGGCACAGTTTGTGACCAGCAGTGGCTCGCCGGTCATCATCGCGGGCGGTCGGATGGAGAATATTCTTCCACGACTGTTTGATGGTGAAGAAGTAGGCACCTTGTTCATGCCACAATCGCGAAGCCTTGCACCCCGCAAACGCTGGATCGGCTTTACCGCTCAAGCGGCTGGCAAGATTCATATCGATGAGGGCGCGGCCAAGGCAATTGTCTACGAGGGACGGAGCTTGTTGGCGATCGGCATCAAGGATGTCTCTGGTCAATTTGAAAAAGGTGACGTAGTCGCCATTGTCGACGGTGAAGACGAAGAAATCGCGCGCGGCCTAGTGAATTACACCGCTGCCGAAGTGCGTCAAATTCGCGGCTGCCGTTCACCGCGAATTGCTGAGATCCTCGGTCATCGGCCTTATGAAGAAGTTGTCCATCGCGACAACATGGCCTTGGTCGGCTTGAAGACGAGCAGCCCTGAATCGTAATCCTCTTTTATCCCTAAGTAGTCCGCTATGGCCATTGATGCTTCTATCCCGGATCCTTCGATTTTATTGGATTTGCTTGAAGCGTTCCGGCGCTCCAAAACGCTCTTCGCCGCCGTTTCACTGGGCGTGTTTGACTTGCTAGGAACTGCCGACGCAACCGTCGCTCAACTGGCGCAAAAAATTGATGCCAACACAGATGCCCTGGAGCGGTTGCTCGATTCCTGCGTAGGGCTGGGCTTGCTGAACAAAGCGGACGGCGTGTATTCGAATACCAAGATGGCAAATTACTATCTGCTATCGACCAGTTCAAAACGAATGACGGGCTATATCAACTATTCAAACAACGTGATGTGGCCGATGTGGGGTAAGCTGGAAGACGCTGTGCGCGAAGGAACTCATCGTTGGCAACAGTGTTACGGTTTGGACGGTCCCATCTTCTCGCACTTCTTCCGCGACGAAGAGGCCAAGCGTGAATTTTTGATGGGCATGCATGGTTTTGGGGTGATCAGTTCCCCGCAGGTCGTCGCCGCGCTCGACCTGAGTCGCTTTAAGTGCTTGGCCGATTTGGGTGGTGCCACGGGTCACTTGGCGATTGCCGCTTGCGAGCGTTACTCAGCGATGCGAGCGATTGTGTTTGATTTGCCAGTTGCCTTGCCACTGGCCCAAGAAATCGTGGGGCAATCGTCGGTCGCCAGTCGCATCGAGTTGGTTGGGGGTGACTTCTTTAGCGATCCGTTGCCGGCGGCGGACTTGTACGCCCTCGGAAGGATCCTGCACGATTGGAGCGAAGACAAGATCCGGTTGTTGCTTAAGCGAATCTTCGATGCCTTACCGAGCCAAGGTGGGGTTCTTATCGCAGAAAAACTGCTGCTTGAGGATAAAACGGGACCGCGTTGGGCCCAGATGCAAAGCCTTAACATGTTGACCTGCACTGAAGGCAAAGAGCGGACCTTGAGCGAGTACGAATTGTTGCTGAAGGAAGCGGGATTTGTGAACGTCACCGGTTGCCGAACCAATTCGCCACTCGACGCAACGTTGGCGGTCAAGCCTTGATGCTACGATGAACCAGCCACCAATCGTTATCGCAGTCGGGTACTCCGTCCGCTCGTTAGTCGAAGCCTGCTCCCAGGCCGGACTGGACTGTATTGCTGTGGATCACTTCGGCGACTGGGACACACGCGAGTTCGCGAAAGGCCGCTGGATCCAACTCGAATTGATTGACGAGCGGTTTCTAGCCCCCGCGACGATGTCAGCCATCAAGGAGGTCGTAACGAGCTGCGATGCAGGGAACTCCTTTGTGTTCCTGCAGGGCGGAGGCATGGAGAATCTTGGGGAAGCGGTCGAGCAATTGCGCAGCATTGGCACAGTGTTGGGGCCAAGTGAATCTCAGCGATCGAGACTTCGCGATTGGAAGTTCCTGCAATCAGCGGCGCGTGCCGCAGGTATTCAGTTTCCGAAGACACAAGCAGCGGACGATAGCAACGACTTTTACAGCAACTTGGGCATCGAGCGCGGATTGTGGAAGCCCTTGCGCGGGGCGGGTGGATTAAAGATTGTTCGCGCCGAGAATGGCAGTGCCACGCACAGCCATGGTTACTGGCAGCAATACATAGCCGGGCGACAGTTAGGCATCTCTTGTGCTGTTGACCCTCGGGGCTGCCGCGTGATTGGAGCCACCCGATCTTTGGCAGCGAGCAACTGGCCAGGACCAAGTGAGTTTATCTACCGAGGATCGCTTGGCCCTGTACCGTTGACTGACGATGCACTTGGACAGGTGACGCGATTGTGTGAACTGCTGCAACAACAGCTGGATTATTGCGGCTTGCTCCAATTCGACTTTATTCAGGATGCTGACGGTCGGCTGTGGTTGCTCGAGTGCAATCCTCGCTGGACAGCAGGCATCGAAGTGCTGCTTGGTCATTGTGAAGACGGAGAGCTAGCCCGCGAGTTGATCGACGGGGTTTTTCTGGCGGCGTTGTATAGTGAGCCGAATCCCGCGTTTGGCAACTCCTACCGCAGGTTTGCCAAAGCGGTTGTGTATGCTCGGCAGGAGCTCCACTTAAATGAGCACGCAGTCCATCAACTGCAGCTTCAGAGTAAATGCGACACAGGCGGCTTTACTTGGTTGGCCGACATCCCCTACGCAGCACAGACCATTGAGCTTGGCCATCCAATTGCTACCGTGCGAACTAGCGTCGACGAGCTGTTAAGGATGGGCAGCGAAGCCGATATTGAAGCGAGATTGCTGCTCAAGCTTCGTGCCTGCGCAGACCGCTTGCATGCAATAATAGGCTGCAAGTATGGCTGAATCCGAGTTTTGGGTGGCGGAAACCTGCTTGTTGATTTTAGGGTGTTGAGTTATCTCGTAGCGGAATGCGTCAAGGGCTTGTCGATTATTGCGCCACGGTCAGTGTGAGCCGAGGGCGCTTCTTGTAGCCACCGTCGCCAGACGGTGGACACGCTGCAGGGTGACGAACCACCGCTTGGCAGCGGCGGCTACC